>NZ_JAFLHE010000015.1:0-59884 GCF_017307035.1 Halobacillus sp. GSS1 | reverse complement strand
ATACTTGAATAACTTATTTACCAGCATGGACTATCAAACGGATTGTGAAACGATAGACAATATGGGCGAAAGAAACAAATAATCCATGTATATCTCAATATCTTTCATCCATTACCGTGGACCTGCATACGATAGAGTAATACTCGATTAGGAGGGAATTACATGGATGAAGAGATGAGTTTCGTAATCGCCGAAGACGACTGGTCCCTCCATCGGAAAGGCTACGACGATCAGCGGCGACATCAAGAAAAAGTGAAGGATGCGATGAGCAAGCAGTTACCTGATCTCATTACTGAAGAGAATATTGTGATGTCGAATGGAAAGCGTGTCGTTAAGATTCCAATACGTTCACTTGATGAATATAAGATTCGTTATAATCACGAGAAGAATAAACATGCAGGACAAGGTGAAGGGGATAGTGAAGTCGGGGATGTTGTTGCTCAGGCGCCACAGCAATCGAAAGGTAAGCCTGGCGATGGAGACGGAGCTGGTGATCAAGCTGGCGAAGACTATTATGAGGCAGAGATTTCATTAGCTGAGTTAGAGGAAGCCTTGTTTAAGGAATTAACCTTACCGAATTTGGATGAGAAGGAAAAAGACAACATCATTCACACAGACATCGAGTTCAGCGATATTCGGAAAACGGGATTGACAGGAAACATCGACAAGAAGAGGACGATGCTTGAAGCATACAAACGAAACGCTCTAGGCGGAGAAGCTTCATTTGCACCGATTTATCCAGAAGATATTCGCTTTAAAACGTGGAATGAGAAAACTAAACCAGAATCAAAAGCTGTGGTTATTGCGATGATGGATACAAGTGGCTCCATGGGACAATGGGAAAAGTATATGGCCAGAAGTTTCTTCTTCTGGATGACCAGGTTCTTGAACCGGAACTATGAAACGGTGGAAATTGAATTTGTTGCCCATCACACACAAGCTAAAGTCGTCAGTGAGGATGATTTCTTTTCTAAGGGGGAAAGTGGAGGGACGATCTGCTCCTCAGCTTATCGTAAGGCTTTAGAATTGATTGAGACCAAGTATTCACCGGAACGTTATAACATTTACCCGTTCCACTTCTCTGATGGTGATAATTTAACATCTGATAATAAACGCTGCCTGGGATTGATTGAACAACTGATTGAAGTTTCACAAATGTTCGGTTATGGAGAAGTCAACCAATACAATCGATCTTCGAGTTTGATGCAGGCCTATAAATCGATCGATCACCCGAAATTCCGCTATTACATTTTGAGAAGAAAAGCAGATGTATTTCATGCCATGAAACAATTCTTCAGTGAACAGGTAGAAGAGATGCTAAGCTGATGTTGCAAAAAAGCCAAGTAACATCTTGTTGCTTGGCCTTTTTTGTGTTTTCAAAAGCTGGACGAGTGTTTTATTACTTGCACCCTAGGCTTCCTTGGTATAATGTCGCTATAAAGAAAATAAAAGGAGTATCGTTTATGATTCAGGAAATTTTAGAGTCCAATCAATTCATCATGTTGATGGCTCTATTGCTTATTGTCAGTATCATCGTTACAAAATTCTCATCCAGACTCGGGGTTCCGTCGCTCGTTCTCTTTATTGCGGTTGGAATGCTCGTCGGAAATGATGGGCTTGGGTTCATTTATTTTGATAACCCTGAAATTGCTCAGTTGATCGGGGTCATCGCTTTAATAGTGATTTTGTTCGAAGGTGGTATGCTGACAAAATGGAAAGATATACGACCTGTAGTGGTACCTTCCATTTCTTTAGCTACAGTAGGAGTTGTCCTTACGACATCCATCGTAGCTTTAGCTGCCAAATTCATCTTACATATCGGTTGGATTGAGGCTTTCCTTGTAGGTTCTATTGTAGGGTCTACAGATGCGGCAGCTGTATTTGCTGTTTTAAAAGGAAAAAATGTCCGACCTAAGCTTGAAGCGACACTGGAAGCGGAGTCGGGTACAAACGATCCTATGGCTGTGTTTCTCACCATTTCATTTATTCAGTTGCTCACGATTGATCAAGTCAATATATTAGGGATGATCGGTTCATTCTTTTGGCAGATGGGTGCTGGATTAGCGGTTGGATTTGGCATCGGGTACTTGGCCAGTTTTTCATTAAATCGAATCAATCTGGATTCAAGTGGACTTTATCCATTGTTCGCTCTAGGTTTCGCTTTTTTATCTTACAGTTCAAGCTCCCTTCTCCAAGCAAGTGGTCTTTTAGCTGTATATGTGACAGCCGTTGTCATTGGAAATGCTGAACTGGCTTACCGTTATTCCATCTTGCGGTTTCATGAGGGATTTGGCTGGATGGCTCAAATTCTCATGTTTATAATTCTCGGGTTATTTGTTTCGCCCACTGAAGTTTTCACATGGCCTGTTATGATGGATGGATTGCTTATAGCACTTGTGCTTATATTTATTGCAAGGCCTGTAGCCACGCTTTTAAGCCTGTCTGGTTTTTCGTTTACAATGAAGGAAAAGTACTTTTTATCCTGGGCTGGGTTGCGTGGTGCCGTACCAATCGTACTGGCGATCTTCCCGATGCTGGCTGGAATACAGAACAGCCAGCTTATCTTCAACGTTGTTTTCTTTACTGTTCTTACATCAGCTCTTGTTCAAGGGTCGTCCATCACCCGTATTGCTGAACGTTTCAAACTGGTTTCCGATAAGCTTGGAAACCCGATTCATTCTCTTGAGTTAATTTCCATCGGCAAAGCGAATGTTGAAATGATTGAGTTCGATGTAACAGAAAGGAACATCATTGTTGGTCAGACTTTAGAAAATATGGAATTGCCGGATCGAGCATTAATCAACGCCATCATCCGTGACGGAGATGTAATCACTCCTTATGGTCAAACAGAAATTAAAGCGGGGGATACGTTGTATATCCTTGTAGCAAGGAAAAATAAAAAAGAAGTGAAGCAGCTGCTTGAAGCAATTAATGAAGAGGAAGCAGAACACGAAAAAAGCCGAGCTTAAGGCAGCTCGGCTTTTTTCGTAGCAGCTATGATATTTTGGGCGTTTCACTATGATATGAAGAATACAGTTATTATTATAGGTAAGATATAAGGCTTTGTAAACCTTTTCTAGAAAAAACATGTAATTTTTACTAGAGAAACAAGGGAAATCCAATATGGAATTGTACGTTCGACAATCTTCCTATACAATAAGAATCACTAAGGAGGGATGTACGGTGAACAAACGTATAGGTTTTATCGGCTGTGGTCAAATGGGGCGGGCGATGATACAGGGCATGATTGATGCAGGCCTTGTGAAAGCGCGTGATATCGCTGCGACGGCTTTATCCGATGAAACGATAGATTTTGTGACGGATGAATACGGAATTAACATTTCCAATGAAAATAAACGAGTAGCAAGAGAGAGTGACCTACTTTTCTTAGCGGTGAAACCTTATGTGTACCAAGGAGTCGTCCAGGAAATTAAGGACGAAGTACCTGAGGATACTGTGGTAGTTACCATTGCTGCCGGCATCACCCTCGACGCTATGAAAGAAGCCTTCGGCCGTAATGTGAAGGTGATTCGTTCCATGCCGAACACGCCTTCGCTGGTCGGAGCAGGCATGAGCGTTCTGTGTCCGAACGATTTCGTGACTAAGGAAGAATTAGCAGACGTGATGGAAGTGTTTGAGAGCTTTGGAGAAGCTGAAATAGTCGAAGAAAAGTTGATGGATGCGGTTCCCGCCGTCAGCGGATCTTCACCAGCTTTTATCTATATGCTCATTGAAGCAATGGCGGATGCGGCTGTCCAACAAGGCTTTCCCAGAGACAAAGCCTACAAAATGGTTTCTCAGACTGTCCAAGGGGCGGCCCAAATGGTTAAAGAAACCGGCCGCCACCCTGGTGAGCTGAAGGATGCCGTCTGTACTCCTGGAGGTACAACCATTTCGGGGGTTACAAAGCTTGAAGAAGCTGGCTTCAGAAATGCGATCATTCAAGGGATGGAAGCTTGTACAGAGAAGTCTAAAGCATTATCAAAAGGTAAATAATAAAGGGATGGCCGGGCTGTTACGTCCGGCTTCTTTTATAAATAGTGAAACATTTCGAACAGTCATTCGTAAGCATACATAGGGGGTGGGAGAATGGAACAGCAACCGACACAGAGAATATCACAGCAAGCGCTGACGGTGTGGCGCATTTATGGGTGGATACAAGTAGGGATCATTCTTTTGCTGACAATTGGTCTAACCGTGACGGTGATCTTATGGGATTGGCCATGGTGGATTGTGCTGATTGGGCTAGGCATCGCTTTGCTGGAAGTCCTTTCATTTGTATGGCTTGTACCAAGTTTACGTTGGAAAAGGTGGAGGTATGATGTCACGGAAACAGAAATCGATCTGCAGTACGGATTATTTATTGTGACACGTACACTGGTACCTATGGTCAGAGTTCAGCATGTGGATACAGAACAAGGACCTTTACTCAGGAAGTTTCGTTTATCTACCATCAGCATTTCAACAGCTGCGACGGTACATAAAATCCCGGCACTGGATGAGAGGGAAGCTGAGCGTCTACGCCAGTCCATCTCTTCCTTAGCAAGGGTGGCGGAAGATGATGTTTGAACCGAAAAGACTGCATCCGATTTCAGCAGTTATCAACTTTGTGAAGACGTTAAAAGATGCGGCTTTACCATTGATTATTGTACTCGTGTTAAATGGGAACATATTTAGTGGGGAAGTGGATTGGATTCCATTGCTGATATGGATCGGTGTACTGCTCCTTGTTTTGGGAGCAGGGATCATTCGCTGGCTGCGATTTACATACCGCATGGAAGAGGGAGAGCTGAGAATTGAATACGGGCTTATTTTTCGTAAGAAGAGGTATATTCCTATTGATCGAATTCAGAGTCTTGATTTTTCAGAAGGTATTTTTCATCGTCCTTTGAACCTCGTTAAGGTGTCGATTGAGACGGCTGGCTCAACAGGGAATGAAAAAGCAGAGGCTGAACTAACAGCCATTCGGAAGGAAGAAGCAGATTCCTTGGAAGGAGCCATTTTCCAAGAGAAGAAACGTAGAAACGCAAGACAGGATGACGACATATGGGATACCGAACATGCCCAGACAGAAATGGAAGAATCAAAGCGTGAAAAGGTCTATGCTATGTCCATGAAGGAAATCGTGATGATGGCCGTCACTTCTGGAGGAGCGGGGGTGGTCATCTCCGGAGTAGCAGTTTTCTTCTCTCAATTCATGGACCTCTTACCCGTAGGAACGATCTATAATGAAATCCTTGACTGGATCCAAATTGGCGTGTTGGTGATTGCTTTTACCGCTCTTGTCATACTCTTAGTGGCTTATGGGATATCAATTATTATGACGATTCTAAGGTATGCTAACTTTTCTGTTTTTATTGATGAAGATGATTTGATTATTACGCGTGGCTGGCTTGAGAAAAAACAGATGACGATACCTTTAAATCGGATTCAGGGCATTCGAATGGAAGAAAACCTCATTCGACAGCCTTTAGGATACGCTTCTGTCACGTTAATCAGTGCAGGGGGATCGGTTTTAAAGAATGATGAGCACCAATTACGACTGCTGCCAATGATCAAAAAAGCAGACGTGGGCGAGGTACTGAAAAAGGTTCTTCCTGCTTATGATGTTGTGGAGCATTTCCATGAACCGCCTAAGCGATCGTTATTCAGATACATTCTGCGCCATTCATGGTTCGGATTTGCAGCGTCAATTCCCATCAGCATCTTCTTTTTTCCTTATGGTCTATTATCCATTTTGGCCGGTGGATTCTTAGCCGTGCTGGGCTGGTTAGCCTACCATGATGCAGGATGGAATATTCAGGATGACCAGCTGACTTTAAGATCGAGAGGAATCATCAAGCAGACGGATTTTATGAAAAAGTACCGAATTCAGGCAGCTTATGAAAAACAAACGTATTTTCAAAAAAGGACACACCTCTCAAGTATAGAAGTTATGTTAACGTCAGGAGGAGGAAGATCGCTTGCTTCCTGCTACTACCTTGAGAAAAGGGATACAGAGGAAATTATGCACTGGTATAGAGTCAAGAGATTAAGTGAAAAACCGTCTGAGGAATGATTACTCAGACGGTTTTTTGTGTGAAAATAATAAAAGCGAACATTTTTGTTGTTACTATTGATTTTTGTTCGTAAAAATAATATTATAATACACGTTGTAATTCTTATTGAAAGTTTGGTGTTCCCAAATGTTAAACAAATGGTTCCGATTAAATGAAAATCATACAGATGTTAAAACAGAGTTGCTTGCAGGAGTGACGACTTTTTTAACGATGGTCTATATTGTTGTTGTTAACCCGGCAATTCTATCAAGTGCAGGGGTTCCTTTCGAACAAGTGTTTATGGCGACGATCATTGCCGCAGTTGTTGGTACGTTAATTATGGCATTTGCTGCTAATTACCCCATTGCAATTGCTCCTGGTATGGGATTGAATGCGTACTTCGTTACAGAAGTTGTCCAACAGGATGTTAGTTATTCTGTTATTTTTGGGGCTGTCTTTGTATCAGGTATATTATTTGTTCTTCTTAGTTTGACTAGTTTACGTAAAACGTTGATTACAGCGATTCCTCCTTCATTAAAATATGGGATTACATCAGGAATCGGTTTATTTATAGCTTTTCTTGGGTTAAGAATGTCAGGTATCATCGTTCCTAGTGAAGAGACGCTGGTTACACTTGGAGATTTAACAGCAAAAGGTCCATTGTTGACGGTATTCGGACTTTTCTTCACATTGGTCCTGATCGCAAGAAATGTGACGGGTGGATTATTCATCGGCATGTTCGTTACAGGCATTATCGGCTTTTTCACAGGTCAACTTCAGCTTGAAGGCTTTATCGAGGCACCACCAGCTCCTGTATTCTGGGATATGGATATAGGAGCGGTATTCAGCAATGGCCTTTATACGGTTATTTTCGCTTTCCTTCTTGTCACGATTTTTGACACGACAGGAACGATGATCGGTGTGGCGGAACAAGCCGGGTTCATCCGTAAAGATGGAAGCCTTCCGAGGGCGCGTGCTGCTTTAATGGCAGATGCATCAGCTACAACCGTTGGAGCTATGTTTGGAACGAGTCCTTCTTCTGCTTACATTGAATCTTCTTCAGGGGTAGCAGCTGGAGGACGGACAGGCCTGACGACAATGGTCGTTGCTCTATTGTTCATTCTATCCATGTTTTTTGCCCCTATTGTAGGAGCCGTTTCCGGTTTACCAGCTATTACAGCTCCTGTATTGATCATTGTCGGTTGCTTTATGATGGGTGGTCTTGCAAAGGTGAACTGGGGTACTTTCGATGATGCTTTTCCAGCCTTCATCATTATCCTTTCTATGCCACTCACATCCAGTATTGCAACAGGAATCTCGTTTGGTTTTATCACGTATCCATTGTTAAAGCTCGTTACTGGAAAAGGAAAAGAAGTACACTGGATTTTATACATGTTCGCGATTATTTTCATATTACAAATGGTCTTCTTCCCAGGCCACTAACCCCACCAAATCCTATGGCAATCCAGCCATAGGATTTTTTTTGTTATTCAACTAAATGACAGGTTTCTTGAAGACTCAGTTTCGAGACTTTTGTTGAGTGGATAGGGCGGAGGGGAATAGCTCGCTTTCCGCGGGAGCGCGGTGAGCCTCCTCGGACTGCGTCCTGTGGGGTCTCACCAAGCACTTTTTTCCTCTTCGATATCCGGTTTCGGCGCCTAGCGGCTAGTGAGACTTCCCTCGCTTCTGTACGATAAGTCAACATCGAATCACTCCGTTCTTCGTGTTTCCTTTATCTCCGCCAGCTCGGTCCAGTCCATACGCCGCTGATCAAGGCGCCTGCACACTTAAGGTAGGAGTCTCGCCATTCCCCTTCGCCCCTTAACCAAGTATGGTTCTCGAAACCACTACTTAAAAAACAGCTTGTATGGATATGAGAAGTGAATGATTTAAACTCTACCTCGTTGACGTTTAGCATACGCAAATGCTTGATAGAACGCACTATATGCCCGCATAGGGGAGAAGATTTGGAACCTTACTTATGAATACAGGTGTTCGAATCATCCACTTCCCTTAATCATTCAAGCTGACCCTTTTAGAAGTGGTTTCGAGACACTTATAAGGTCAAGGGGCAGAGGGAAACGGTGAGACTCCTATGGGACGTGTGGGACAGGTGAGACCCCGGAAGGCGTAGCCTGAGGAGGCTCACCGCCCGCCCCATGGAAAGTGTTCAAATGCGGAATCGTCCTGGTAGACATGACTGGCATAAGCAGAACAGCAACGGAATGTGTTTTTCATTCCTTTGCTGTTCTGCTTATGACGCGAGTGTCTGGACGATGGAGCAAGACGAACCTTTTCCCGGAGCCCCTAGAACCACACAATCGTCTCGAAACTGAGTCTTCAACTAAAGGGAGCGTTAGGGGAAAAGAAGATGATTCGTCTTATATAAGGATTTCTAACGTATATTCCATTTTATTCGTGGCAAATTAAGGGTAGGTGATGCGAAAATGGGAATCTTTACGCGATTCTTCAGGAATAACCGAGACATATTGAACGACCGGCATATGTCTGAACCTTCGGGTGATAAAGAAGTGCCAACCACAAAAAAATTGACAGAAAATGTTAAATACATCTTAGATGCTTTCCACCAAACGAATGATCTGAAAATCCGTGTCCTTAAGAAAGGGGACGCGACTCTTTTATATTTAGAATCCTTAGCTGAACACGAAAAAATCCATGAGAAAATTTTTGCTCCCATAGAAATGGGGCACACTGATGATGTTTTTCAACTTCCGAATGCAAAGCATACCCACGATTTGGAGGAAGCTGTACGCACTATTCTGCGGGGGCATGCGCTTTATTTAGAAGAGGGGAAACGAGAAATCGCGCAGTTTAGTGTGACATCATCTTTCAGCCGAACGCCTGAAGAGCCACAAAACGAAAAAGTTGTTCGGGGTGCCCATGATGGTTTTGTGGAGAATATGATGACGAACATCAACCTGATACGTAAAAGAGTAGAGCACAGGGATTTAACAATCAAATACTTTAAGTTGGGTAGAAAGACAAACACGAATGTTGCTGTCATGTATATGGATGGTATTGCGGATCCTACGCTTGTCCAGGAAGTTGAGACCCGATTACACTCCGTTGATTCAGACATGATTCATAGTCCAGGACACGTAGAAGAATTTATTGAAGATCAGTCGAACTCTCCTTTTCCTCAAATGTTAAATACTGAAAGACCCGATCGTGTCGCGGCTAACATAGTAGAGGGTAGAGTCGCCATTATGTCGGAGGGAAGTCCTACGACTCTTATTGCACCTGCTACATTCTTTATGTTCTATCAGGCACCGGATGATTATAATATGCGATGGTTCACAGGCACGTTTGTCCGTTTGATTCGACTCTTCAGTTTCGTGATAGCTGTGAGTTTACCTGCTTTCTATATTGCGGTAGTAAGCTTCCATTTTGAAGTCATTCCTGATGAACTCATCATTCCAGTCAAGGCATCCATAAATGAGATTGCCTATCCACCCATATTAGAAGCTCTTGTAATGGTTATTATTATTGAACTGATCAGGGAAGCAGGGATACGTTTACCACAACCCATTGGGCAGACCATCGGGATTGTCGGAGGCCTTGTCATTGGTGATGCGGTAGTACGTGCAGGGCTTGTATCCAACTTGATGGTCATTGTTGTGGCCTTGACGGCTATTGCTTCCTTTGTAGTCCCTTCCAATGAGCTGAGTACAGCCCTGCGGTTGTTAACTTTTCCACTGATCTTACTCGCAGGGACGATTGGGTTTATTGGTATCGTATTCGGGATGTTATTCATTCTCATTCACTTAACGCGCCTTCACTCTTTCGGAGTTCCTTATTTTGCACCACTTGCTCCTTTGAGTCTGGTGGACTTGAAAGACACGTTTGTCCGTTTGCCCATGTATATGATGAAGCTAAGACCAAAAGATGCTCATGCAGTTAAACCTGTAGCTTTGGACCCTTCAAGGGAGTGGAGAAACCGTGATGAACAAAACCAATCAAAACAAGGAGGGGACCAAACCTCCACAACAAACGAACCAAAAAAATGAGCAG
Source organism: Halobacillus sp. GSS1 (assembly GCF_017307035.1). Taxonomy (NCBI): domain Bacteria; kingdom Bacillati; phylum Bacillota; class Bacilli; order Caryophanales; family Bacillaceae; genus Halobacillus; species Halobacillus sp. GSS1. Next base: position 49,814 of record NZ_JAFLHE010000015.1, on the reverse strand, counting down.
AAATTGTCACGTAGACAATTTTTCTTCATAATTATCCAAACCCAAATTGGTGTGGGAGTACTCTCTGTCCCATATGAACTGCATACGGTAGCTAAGCAGGATGGTTGGATTTCTCTTTTGTTAGGAGCAGTAGCTATTCAGCTTTTACTTGTAGGAATATGGTTTGTTGCTAAGAACCTTCCACAAGATACTCTATATACAATGAATGATAAGTTGTACACAAAATGGATAGGGCGGCCACTATCCATTTTGTATATCCTGTACTTTATAGGTGTTGGGACACTTATCATTTTGTTATTCTGCCGAATGATCAATGTGTGGGTATTGCCGAATACACCCATTTGGGTCACCGCTCTTTTAATGATCACCGTTTGTATGTACATGGTTCACGGTGGGTTGCTCGTGCTTGGAAGGATGTACACCATGCTTTCGATATTGATTGTATTTTTGCTCATCCTTATGGTTTTCGGAGCAAAAGAAATGCAAATCATGTACCTTTTTCCTATCTTAGAAACAGGATGGGGAAAGGTGTTTTCTGGGATCAACCAAGCCATTTTCTCCTATTTTGGGTTTATCGTTACGTTGGTTGTTTATTCAAAAGTGGAAGGAACGCACAAACAAAAATTAACAACGATCGTACTTGCTCACTGGTTTGTAACGCTTTTTTACTTGTTTACGGTGCTTGCAAGCTACACATTCTTCAGTACTAGTGAACTCCCATTAGTTCCTGAACCTGTTTTGTATATGTTGAAATCGTTCTCACTACCGGTTGTGGCTAGGATTGATTTGTTTTTTATTACGATATGGGTCATTAATGTAGCCACTTCATTCGCGACGTATCTTTATTTATCGAGTATTGGCTTGTCGGATTTGTTTAAGAAGCAGTCCAAAACAAAATTTATTGTCTTGATTGGTGTGGTCGTGTTTAGCATTTGTATGTTTATTGATTTGGATATTAAAAAAATGGAAGCTTTCAACAAAGTGGTGACCTATTCTGGTTATGTTTTTTCTGTGGCTCTTCCATTAATCATGGTCCCATTAAGCTTTTGGAGGAGGAAAAAAGATAAGGGGGAGGGAGCATCATGAAGAGGTATTTGATCGTTGTTATGGCGGGTCTTTTATTCCTTACGGGTTGCTGGGATGAAAAACAGTTTAAAAATGTTAAGCTTGTTCTTTCGTTAGGATTCGATCAAGGAGACGAAGGTCAAATCATACAGACCGTCTCTATTCCTACAGTCAATAGAGCTACAGAAGGGCCGGGGAGTGAGAGCCTGCAAATACTATCAACCTCCGCCCAAACCCCGTTGCAAGCAAGGAATAAGATCGACCTCATGATCTCGGAGTCTTATGACCCTTCTAAAGTGAAAGTGGTCGTATTAGGGGAAGATCTTGCGAAGAAGAACATCTATCCCATTCTTGATGACATGTATCGAAACTCTCGCAGCAACTTGAATGCCTACCTTGCTGTTGTCGAGGAAGGGATGGCTAAAGATGTAATCAGTATGAATCATGCGGGAGCCACAAGAATCAGTAACTATGTCAGCGGCCTTTTGGAGGCTGCGGTTTCATCGACTCATGCGACTGGTGAAAACCTGCAGCTGCTTTGTGCGGAATTGTTGGAACCTGGAATTGATTTCTCTGTCCCTATGCTGAAAATAGAAGATGAGGGGAACCTCCTTACTTTCAGCGGGATGGGGTTGTTTCATGATAAAGCCTATACAGGTGAAAAAATTGACGCGGAACAAACGACCTTGTATATGCTTTTGCAAGGGGTAAAGGGAAGAGTCGCCCGTTTGACGGAAAAAATTGATGATAACAAAAAAGAAGAGATTTTGGATTATGTTACTGTGAATGTAGCAGAAAACGATCGGAAAATGAAAATTGAAAATAACGAAGGAGAAATTTCTGTAACCATCAATCTGGATATGAAAGTAAAGATTGTAGAATACCCTTCTGATCATTTGTATGTCAAAGGGAAGGTTGAGGAAATTGGCAAGAAGCTTTCAGAAACCCTCACTGAAGAATCTGTAGATATTATCGCTCAGCTTCAAGAAGCGAACAGTGATATTTTTGGGATTGGAAGAAGAGTGAAAGCTTATCACCCTGACGTTTGGAGAAAATTAGAGTGGGAGGAAGAGTATCCGGAAATATCCATTAAACCAAACGTGAAAGTGGAAGTCATCCAACACGGAATTATTAATTAAAATTTTTTCCTCCTATGTGAAACCTTTTTATGCTTCACCTCGTCTTTATAGTAGAAACATAGAAATGACGGGGGAAAACAGTGTGTGGAGAAGATTTGGTGTTTTGTTTTTCTGTTTGTTGTTAGTCAGTGCTTGTAGTAAAACCCATGCCATCCCTAGTGGGTACCATTCTTACAATATGGAAAAGGTATCCTCGGCTGTTGAACAATTAGACTTTCAACCTGAGCTGCCTGAGTACATTCCTGTCCCTATGATTAGCGTCGTGACAGACATCTATCAGAGTGAAGGTTCAGAGTTGATGGACTTGAGTTTTTATACACCGGGGAATGATCTGTTGACCATTCAGTTTTCCCAAGAGGAAATCGATACTCTATGGATAGATCCGAAAGAACTTTCTATCCTCGACAATATCGATGGTGTTTACGAAGACAATCGTTTTTCTAAAAAGTTGACCTGGGAAAAAGATGGAGTGACGTATTTGATGACCTATCGCGCAAGTGTGGCGCCTGAAGAAGGTAATGAACAGAGTGTGACACGACAACAATTGGTTGAAGTGGCCCGCTCGTTTCATTCATAAAATGATTATACCTCCCCTATGGTATAGCACTCACCGATTGACCACCGGTGGGTGCGTTTTTAATTCCTAAACTTTTCCTCTATATACATATTTTTATGTGTGAGAGCCAAACTACATCTGACACTAAAAAAGGAGTGAGAAACTTGAAAGTATGGATGTGGTTTGGCGCTATCATTTTTGCTGCGGTGTTGTTTGTGCAAACCCCTCAAATGACCCAAGCAGCAACGGATACTTACACAGTTAAGAGTGGGGACACATTATGGAAGATCTCAAAAAAGTATAAGATTGGTTTGAGTGAAATCATCAATGCAAACCCACAGTTCAACAACCCTGATCTCATTTATCCAGGAGACAGGGTGACGGTTCCGCTGAAAGCAGACATCAAATCAGTCGAGAGGCAAGTCATTGATTTGACGAACCAGGAAAGGGCGAAAAATGGTCTTCCTGCTTTAAAAGCCAATTGGCAGCTATCACGCGTGGCTCGGTACAAGTCCAGAGACATGGCGAATAAAAATTATTTTTCCCATACGTCACCGACTTACGGTTCACCATTTAATATGATGAGAGACTTTAATGTTTCTTACAATCGTGCGGCCGAAAACATCGCTGCCGGCCAGCAAACACCACAGGAAGTGGTTAATGGGTGGATGGAAAGTCCTGGGCACAGGAAGAACATTCTAGATCCTAATTTAAGACAAATCGGTGTAGGTTACGCAGAAGGCGGAAGTTACGGTTATTATTGGACTCAGATGTTTATAACACAATAAATGAAGGGGATGTTGCTTTGATAAAAGCGGCATCCCTTTTGCTGTGCCCTTTACAATTGACCTGAATTTGAGTATGATAAAAAAAGCATTTGATAATGATTATCAATAACAATGGAGGTATTACATATGAAGAAAAGTATAGTTCCGTTATTTATGCTTGTTCTTGTACTCGTTTTAAGTGCCTGCGGGGGTGCTTCTGAAGATCAAACTTCAGAAGATACACAAGATGAGAACGGTGAAACAACAGAAGAAACACGTGTGATTGAACATGAAATGGGCGAAACAGAAATTACAGGGCAGCCTGAGAAGGTTGTGGCGCTGGAGTTTTCATTCGTGGACAACCTTGCTTCGTTGGGGGTTTCACCTGTCGGCATCGCGGATGATGATGATTCAGAACGTATTATTGAACCGATTCGTGAGAAAATCGGTGACTATACATCTGTAGGTACAAGAAAGCAGCCTTCCTTAGAAGTGATTAGCTCTCTCCAACCTGACTTGATCATTGCCGATATGAAAAGACACAAAGATATCTATGATCAATTGTCTGATATTGCTCCGACGATTATCCTTCCTTCACTAGCTGCTGATTATGAAGGCATTATTACAAGCTTTGAAACCGTATCAAAAGCCATGGGTATGGAAGAGAAAGGTGAAGAAGTTCTAGCAGATCATCAGGCAAAAATGGAAGAACTTCGAGCGAAGGTACCTGAGGACGAAGACCGTACCGTCCTTCCTGCCGTAGTTGTGGACAGCGGTTACTTCGCACACAACATGGAATCCTACACCGGATCTCTTTTGGAATCCATCGGTTTGAAAAACGCGATTCAAAGTGGAGATGCGCGCTACAATAAAATCAACCTTGAACAGGTCGTTGAATTCAATCCGGATGTGATGTTCCATATGGTTGCCGGTGATCAAACGGTTGTTGATGAGTGGGAAAGCAATGACTTATATCAAGGTATTTCTGCGGTTGAAAATGGAGAAGTCCATGAAGTTGATCGCAACATGTGGTCACGTTTTCGAGGGTTGATTTCATCTGAAAAAATACTAGAGGACGCTATCAACTATTTATATGAGGAATAACGGCTTAAAGAGCGGAGGGAGGCCCTTCGCTCTTTCCTTTTTATCATAGGACGCTTTCCTATCGTTTGTGATATGGTGAAAAGAGTATATAGATAGGAGAATTCATGTGCAGCATATATCTGAGCAATCATCCATATTCAAATATAAAATGGCCCTCATTTTCTTGTTCGGTATTTTGGTCCTTATGGCGAGCTTCATGGCGAGTTTAAGTATTGGTGCCTATGCTATTCCATTTACTGATGTATGGAAATTTTTATTTACCCCTGATGAGGGGAAAGCTGCTTCCATCATTCATACAATCCGTTTACCAAGGGCTTTGGTAGGAATCATCGTAGGCGCATGTTTAGCTATAGCCGGAGGAATCATGCAAGCCATCACGAACAATCCTTTAGCTTCTCCTCAAGTGTTCGGGGTGAATGCGGGGGCCTCATTAATGGTAGTGGCTGGTGTTGTCCTCTTTCCGGGACTTGGTTCTTCAACGCTCGTCTATTTCGCATTCTTAGGTGCAGCCGTTGGAGGAGCGATTGTCTATTCGCTCTCTTCCACAGGGGGCGGTATGACACCAGTGAAATTAGCTCTGGCAGGGATTACTGTCCATTTGTTTCTTTCCTCTTTAATTGAGGGAATCGTCCTTTTTCATGAAACATCAACAGAGGATGTTCTTTTTTGGCTGGCCGGGGGCATCGATGGTCGCAACTGGGCTGATGTCCAGTTAATGATTCCATGGTCACTGACCGGCCTCATCGGCGCACTATTTCTAGGTAAAGGGCTTACGATCCTTGGATTAGGTGAAGATGTTGCAAGGGGGTTAGGGCAGAGGATTGGATGGATCCGGGTTTCATCAGCTATCTTAGTCATCCTATTGGCTGGCATTTCCGTGGCGGTTGCTGGTCCAATCGGTTTCATCGGCTTAATCATTCCGAATATTGTACGTAAGCTCATTGGATCAGATTACCGCTTAGTACTTCCGGTGTCAGCTATCTTCGGGGCAGCATTATTAACAATTTCTGATGTTCTTTCAAGGTTCATTTCATTTCCTGCAGAATCTCCAGTGGGTATAGTAACGGCACTGCTTGGAGCCCCGTTTTTCTTATATCTTGCTAGCAAAGGGGGGCGTTCAGTGTGAGATTGCAAAAGTTGAATCCAATAACGATTATTGTTTCCCTTACCATTCTGGTTTTGTTAGGAGCCTTTCTTTCCATTGGTATAGGCGCTGTTTGGATTCCTCCTGGATCGATATACAACTATATGATTGGATTTGATGCAGGGGGCAGTGGCTACATCATTGAAAATTTCCGATTGCCCCGAATCATTATGAGTTTGTTGGTAGGGACTGGATTGGGTGTATCTGGTGCTTTGCTGCAAGGAATTATCCGTAACCCCCTGGCATCTCCAGACGTCATCGGGATCACCAAGGGAGCTGGGTTTGCAGCCGCAGCTGTCATCATCCTTTTCCCTTCCTTGCCTGTCATCGGCCTCCCGATTGCTGCATTCTTAGGAGCGGGGCTGGTCACTATCGGCCTTTATATCTTTGCTTTTAAAAGAGGGGTCCAGCCAGCGACTCTCGCCTTGGTTGGGATTGCTTTAGGTGCAATCTGTCAGGCTGGTATACAATTTTTAACGGTCAAATTTCCATTGGAGACAAATGCAGCACTTGTCTGGTTGACCGGGAGTTTATGGGGAAAAGATTGGACAGATGTGTGGATGCTTCTGCCTTGGATTGTGATTGTTGTTCCCATTACGTTTTTCCTAGCTCCAAAGCTCGATGTTCTTAGTCTAGGAGACGATGTTGCGGAAGGGCTAGGAGAACCCGTAAGAAAAGCAAGGTTGATATTATTGATCATAGCTGTGATTCTAGCTGGAGCTTCAGTGGCCGTTGTCGGTACACTTGGGTTTGTCGGGTTAATTGCGCCGCATATTGCTAGGCAACTGGTAGGGAATAAGCATATCTATCTCTTACCTGTTTCAGCGCTGACGGGCACGTTGCTTTTAATGGTTGCTGACAACCTGGGCCGTGGATTGTTTCCACCTACAGAAGTTCCTGCCGGTATTTTTACGGCTGTCATCGGAGCTCCGTACTTTCTATTCTTATTGAGAAAGATGCAGAAATCATAAAAAAGAAACGCTTTTAAAAGCGTTTCTTTTTTATTGTGTACATGTGTATACTCATATGACAAATTTTTATTAAGGTTTCTGAAAAGGGGATAAACCCTTAGGAATAAAGGCATATTAGAGCATAGGACGACTAGCATGTCATGATTTGTTATTTATTACATACAAATAAACCTTGCATGACGTCTGACAACCTGATAAAATCCATAGTGGAATTACTTGATGTAAGCATTTTCATAAATACTTTATTTTACAATTAGGGGAGGACTTATTGTGGGTATTCTTTTAGGAATTCTTGCTGTTGCGATCATTCTTGGAATCGCTTTTCTAATGTCCAATGATCGTAAGAACATTAACTACAAAGGTGTAGGGGTTATGATAGTCGTTCAGTTGCTGATTACGGCTTTCATGTTCAACACGACCATCGGAAAACTCATCATTGACGGAATTTCCGCCGGGTTCAACAAGCTGATTGAATTTGGAACAGTCGGTGTTAACTTCGTACTAGGTGGCGTAGAAGTAGGAGAGAACGGTGTTTTCTTCTTCAACGTTCTGCTGATCATCATTTTCTTCGCAACCATTCTTTCTGTCTTAACGTATCTTAAGATTTTGCCATTCATTATTAAATATCTTGGTTGGGGACTTTCAAAAATTACCGGTTTGCCGAAAGTTGAATCATTCAACGCGGTCAACAGTATTTTCTTCGGTCAGTCCGAAGCTTTGATTGCCATCAAATCACAGTTCCACAACTTGAATGATAACCGTTTGTATATTGTAAGTGCTTCCGCTATGGGATCTGTATCTGCATCTATCGTAGGTGCTTATCTTGGAATGCTGCCAAGTCAATATATCCTTGTGGCTCTTCCATTAAACATGTTCAGTGCCTTGATTGTTTCATCCATCATCGCACCGGTTAAAGTTTCTAAAGAAGAGGACAAAGTTGATATTCAAGACGTTTCCAATGCGAAAAGTTTCTTTGAAGCCATGGGTAATGGTGCCCTTGATGGCGGTAAAATCGCTTTGATCGTTGCATCTATGCTGATTGCTTTCATCGCTTCACTTGAACTTGTGAACTGGGTGTTCGGAGCTGTATTCAACGGCTTTACGCTTCAAGAACTGCTTGGTTATATCATTGCTCCGATTGGATTGCTAATGGGTATTCCAGCTGCTGAAGTTGTTGATGCAGGTGCCATCATGGGTACGAAAATCGTAACGAACGAATTCGTAGCGATGCTTGAATTCTCTAACATGCTTGATAGTGTATCTGAGAAAACAGTTGGTATTGTCACGGTCTTCCTTACAAGTTTCGCTAACTTCTCCTCAATCGGTATCATTGCTGGTACTGTTCAGGGTATTGATGCGGAGAAAGGTGGACGAGTATCTGGTTTCGGTATGAAACTTCTTATCGGTGCCACGCTAGGTTCTATGCTTTCTGCAACGATTGCAGGATTATTCCTATAAAGTGCCGAAAAGTCTGAATGGAGGGTTTCCTCCATTCAGACTTTTTTTGTTTTCTTCATCTATGTGAGTTCTCCATACTTGGACCAGAAAATAGGAAAAGTTGTAAATTCTATTTCAAAGGAGAGAGGTTCATGGATCGTCATAAGCTCTATATTAATGGAGAATGGATAGACACCAATGATCAACTGGACGTATGGAACAAATACACACAGGAAACCTTCGCTCAGGTGGCTAAAGCTTCTGAGAAAGAAGTCAATGCAGCCATTGAAGCAGCCACGCATGCGTATAAGAAGCATGCCATGTCTCCTTATGAACGATTTGAAATATTAAAACGTGTGAGTGAACTACTGAAAGAAAACCAGGAGGAAATGGCAAAAGTCATAACGATGGAAGCGGGGAAGCCGATCAAACAGGCGTTAACCGAATTGGACCGTGCTGCTCAAACATTTGAATTGGCAGCAGAAGAAGCGAAACGGATCCATGGAGAAGGTGTTCCAGTAGAGGCTGCTCCAGGGTCTGAAAACCGTATGGCTTTCACGATCAAGGTTCCTGTAGGAGTTGTCGGAGCCATCAGCCCATTCAATTTCCCCGTTAACCTTGTCGCACATAAAATTGCACCCGCTATAGCGGCAGGGAATGCGGTGGTCTTGAAACCTGCAAGTAAAACGCCGATATCTGCGCTGAAATTAGCCGGGTTATTTGAAGAGGCGGGACTTCCGAAAGGTTTTCTTAATGTGGTGGTAGGTTCAGGATCCACGGTGGGAAATCAAATGATGAAGGATGACCGGATTAACCTTTACACGTTTACAGGCAGTGCAGAAGTCGGGCTCAAGTTAAAACAAAATACAGGTCTGAACAAACTAATCCTGGAACTCGGAAATAACTCACCAGTTATCGTTGATAAAGAAGCGGACCTTGATGCAGCTGCAGAAAATGTGGCCGCTAAAAGTTATGCGTTTGCCGGACAGGTTTGTATATCTGTCCAACGATTGTACGTCCATGAAGAAGTCCGAGAAGAATTCCAGAACAAGTTCATTCAGGCGATTGAAAAGTTGAATGTAGGCGACCCGAATGATCCTAATACCGATGTTGGTCCTATGATCAGCGAAGATGAAGCTGAGCGGGCCGAACAGTGGGTGGAAGAAGCGAAATCAGCAGGAGCCCAAGTCATCCACGGTGGCAATCGCGAGGCCGCTTTATTCCACCCGACGGTCTTAACAAATGTAAAGCCAGATATGAAAGTCGTCTGCGAAGAAATATTCGCTCCTGTTGTGAGCATCATTCCGTTCTCTGATCTTCCATCATGTATAGAGGAAGTGAATGATTCCCCTTATGGCCTCCAAGGGGGTATTTTCACGAAGAATCTTGATACCGCTTTTTATGCAGCGAGAAATGTGGAAGTTGGAGGTTTAATGGTCAACGATTCCTCGCAATATCGTGTCGACCTCATGCCTTATGGTGGCGTGAAAGATAGTGGTTGGGGCAAAGAAGGGCCAAAATACACGATCGAAGATATGACAGAAGAACGCTTAATCGTCCTTAATTTAAACCAATAACTAACGATCATAAACCAAAAAGAAGCGTCCTCACTCAGGACGCTTCTTTTTATATTCAAGATATGCTCCCTATAGTTTAAGACTCAGTTTCGAGACTTTTGTTGGATGGATGGGGGCTGCGGGGAATAGCTCGCTTTCCGCGGGAGCGCGTTGAGCCTCCTCGGACTGCTTCCTGTGGGGTCTCACCATGCACTTTTTCCCGCAGGAGTCTCGCCATTTCCCTTCGCCCCTTTACCATATAAGTATCTCGAAACCACTTCTGGAATAAGTTACTTTCTCATGTTGTAATTCGAACGAAACGAACTTCTAAGAATGCTATTTTACATGCTAAAGGCTTGTGATAGAGCGCTTTTACTAATCTCACCAGGATAATGGAAGTACATCTAATTTGGTACAGGGGTTCGTTTCTCCCTTAAATCGAAAGGGGTGGTTGGGAAGCTCGGCACTCCCCCACTGGAAAGCGAGTAGCTTCCCAGCCACCCCAGACGCCCAATAACGTAACGAACCCCGAAAACATCTCGAAACTGCGTCTTCCGCAATCCTGCAAGTTTGTTAATAAGCTGTTCTAGGAAGTGGTACTGAATTGGGTGTTTCTTTTTTGGATATACAACATACGGATGAGAAGGGTGATGGCTCCTGCGGTAAGACCGATGGTCAAGCTTAACCAGTATCCATAAGGACCGAGTGCGGTATAGTTCGCAAGCCAGTACCCACTTGGCAAGCCTATGCCCCAGTATGAAATAAACGCCATGACAAGTGTAATGTTCACGTCCTTATAGCCGCGGAGAATCCCTTGAAGAGGCGCACCAAACCCATCAGACAGCTGAAAGAATATAGCATAGATAATAAAATTCTTAGTCAATTCAATCACTCTGTCATCTGTACTGTAAAGTCTTGCAATGGCATCATCAAATATGAATAAAACCAGTCCTGCAAAAATGCTCATCGTTACAGCTGATGCAATTCCTAAATAAGAATACGTTTTCGCTTCCTTGTGTCTTTCTGCCCCAACTTCGAAACCAACCGCTATGGTTAAGGTGAAGGCGATACTCAAGGGAACCATATAGAGAAGTGATGCGAAGTTGATGGCTGCCTGGTGGGCGGCGATCGTATTCGTGTCGTAAGCTGTCATGAAAAAAGTGACGGCTGCGAAAATACTCGTTTCAAAAAAGATGGCAAAGCCGATGGGAACGCCGATCTTTAATTGTGCCCACCATTCTTTCCATTCGGGAGAAATCCATGATTGAAAAATTTTATAGGTTCTTAGCGGGCGGATTTTGTGAATGATACTGATAAGGATAACTAATGATACCCAATAGGTGAGAGCAGAAGCTACTCCTGCGCCGATCCCTCCGAGTTCAGGGGCCCCCAATCGACCGAAGATAAACATATAATTGAAAAGAACATTAATGGGTAGTGTCATAAGTATGACGGTCATTGAAACTTTGGTTTGCCCAAGGGCATCTACAAATGACCGAAGGATGTTGAAAACAAACAAAGGGACAATTCCAATCCCCAGTGTGACTAAGTAATATTTTGCGACATGCCGGACTTCTGGAGTGATGTCTAATAAAGACAAAATGGGATCCAGCAAAAAAAATCCAATTGTACCTATTCCACTTGCTAAAGCAATGGACAAATAGATGCCTTGTTTGACGGAATAAGAAATTTCGTTTTCTTTCTTTGCCCCTTTTAATTGGGCAACAATTGGGGAAATAGCCATGAGTATGCCATTCAATCCTGTAAATACAGGCATCCAGAGACTTGATCCTATTGCTACTCCTGCCAGTTGATCCGGCCCGGATTGCCCAGCCATAATCGTATCGAAAAAGTTCATAAGGTACATGCCGATTTGCGTGATCAAGATAGGAATGAGGATGATGCCGAACAATTTGATTTTTTCCTTTAATGTTTTTGTTTCATACATAGGCCACACTCTTTTCTGGTACAATTCTCTTTAGAGGAATACGAGGATTATAGCATAGTAACACATACAGACCTACTTAAGAAGCCCTCTGAAAGGACGTTGATTAACATATGAGTCAGAAACGAATTTTATTTACCGGTGGAGGAACCGCGGGACATGTGATCGTGAACCTTGCGCTTATTCCAGAATTCCAGAAACAAGGATATACCGTTGATTACATCGGTTCTTATAGTGGGATTGAAAGAAACTTGATTGAGCCTTTAGATGGAGTCACCTACCATGGCATCTCTACTGGAAAGCTTAGAAGGTACATGTCCAAGGAAAACTTTAAGGATCCTTTTAAGGTGTTGAAAGGATTAGCTCAATCTCTTCGCATCATTCAGAAACGAAAGCCTCAAGTCATTTTTTCAAAGGGTGGATTTGTTTCTGTACCTGTAGTCATGGCGGCTCGCCTGAAAAACGTTCCGACCATCATACATGAATCGGATTATACGCCGGGGCTTGCCAATAAACTTTCCTTCCCGTTTGCGAAAAAAATCCTGGCCACTTTTCCAGAGACAATGAAACACCTGCCAGAAGGAAAGGGCGAATATATCGGAGCCGTTGTACGTGAGGAACTGTTTGAAGGAGACCGCTCTAAAGGTTTAGCTTTGTGTGAGTTTCATAAGCAAAAACCTGTAGTCATGGTGATGGGAGGCAGTACAGGATCGAAAAGAATCAATGATGCGATTCGTGGTAATCTAGATGAGTTGCTTCAGGAAGTCCAGATTGTTCACATCTGCGGGCATGGGCACAAGGATACGTCCATCAATAAGCGGGGATACGCCCAGTTCGAATATGTTCAGGATGAGCTGAAGGATTTGTTTGCTGCTACAGACTATATTGTTTCTCGGGCAGGATCAAACGCCATCTTTGAGTTTTTAGCTTTGAAGAAGCCGATGCTTCTTATTCCATTATCAAGAAAAGCCAGCCGAGGAGACCAGATTTTGAATGCAGACTCTTTTGTTAAACAGGGGTATGCGCTTAAAAGAGAGGAAGAAGAACTTACTAATGAAACATTAGTGAATGACCTCCGTCAGCTCATTAATAATCGTGATCAGATTCTTGCCTCCATGCAAAGCTATCAAAGTGAACAAACGAAGGAAAAAGTGGTGGACATTATTCAGGGTCATGAAAAGAATAATTAAGAACCGTACTCCTATAGGTCAAAGATAGGCAAGGGGTAATGTTCTTCCGCTTGGAACCGTTATTGTTTTCCATTTTTATGAAAAAGTAGGCACTTCCCCTTTTAAGTGATTTGGATAAAGGGAATAGGAAAGTGAACAAATCCATTTGCTAAGTACAATGATTGCACATCATTGACTTAAAAGAGGAGAGGCTGAATAATGAAGGCATCTATAGAAGCCAATATCAGACATCCGAGAGAACTGAGAGATGTCCGACGCAAATATTCACCATATCTTTCCAAATACTACGGAAATGATCAACTTCTTGTGGATGCATCCATTACTGAAGCTGTAAGGAATGCATGGGTCCACGGCCACCATGAGAGGACAGATTATCCCGTCTTGTTAAAAATCCACTTTCTTCACAAAAGGTTGCTCGTCAGAATTTATGATCATGGAGATGGGTTTGACTGGAGGCCTTATCAGGTGTCAGGTGATGTGAAGCACTGGTTCCCAAGTGTGGAAGATTTAGATGAGAGTGGACGTGGAATTACGTTAATGCTTAGAGTTATGGATGTTTTACGATATAATGAAAAGGGCAACGAGTGTTTGCTAATGAAAAAATATCTCAATCAGGAGTAGATTTCGTGAACACAAACATCTGTCGGTATTGTTTCAAAAAAATCCAGGACCGTGACGAGCTTGTCACAGCATCCAACTGGTTCAGAATACGCCCTTATCACTACCGTTGCTTCGAACTGTTAGAGCAGGACACGAGGACCATTGCAGGAACGTGGACACCAATTAATGGGAGAGTAGGACTTGTGACTGTTTTTCTCATGCTTGTTCTTTCGATCGTTCTACTTTTAACCGATCTTCTTGGGAGGATTGGGGATTTGGTAGGATTCCTGGCCTTATATCCTGTACTTCTGCGTATTCTTTCTTTCTTCATATTTGAAATGCATCTGCCGAAATATGTGGAAAATAAAAACAGACATTAGGCCCTTATGTTAGCAGTTTAGTTTAGGTGTATGCGCAGAATAAAGCGCACCCTTAAACTAAACTGCTTTTTATTTTACATAACGATAGAAAAGGATTTTTAAAACGTAATTTTGAGATGATTGAATGGATTACGTGACGTTTCATATTCATGATTTCAGTTGAAATGAACAATCATGATTGCGCTTCCAAGGCGGGTATGGTATCTTATTTATTCGTTGCTTCGAAAAACTGTATGATGGGCCAGCGCTCACGCGTCATTCCATTAGGTAAATGTTCTGTGAACTCTTCAGAACAAAAAGAAGGAGGAATGGCTCAAATGACGGAACGGCATCCGGAATTTGAAAAAGAATTGGATCGGCTTTCCTTTACGAAAACGTACATGGACAAACTGATCGCCTCACAGGAAACGGGTCAGGAATCACTGAAGAAGCGCCAGGAAGACACACTTGAAAACCTTAGCTTTAAAGACAGCAGTCTTAGATATCAAGAAATGCTCTCTCATGCAAATTTCATGAAAATGTCCAAAGAACAGTTGGAGAACCTCAAACATCTACGAAATAAACCGTACTTTGCCCGCATTGATTTTCATCAGAAAGAAAAGCCCGATCGAGAAATATTTTATATTGGTAAGACGTCTTTATTTGATCGGGAGACTCAATTTCCTATTATCTTGGATTGGCGTTCCCCTCTAGCAAATGTTTATTATGAAGGCCGCCTGGGAGAAGTGAGTTACGAAGCCCTTGGAGAAAGGTATGAAGGAGATGTTTCCCTAAAACGACAGTATCAGATTGAAGATGGAGAGCTGTTGGATTATCGGGATATCGACCTTACTACAAAGGATGAGTTGCTCCAGGATTCGTTAGCTCAAAATGCAGAAAAGCGTTTAACTGAAATTGTATCAACTATTCAAGAAGAACAGAATAAAATCATTCGTGCAGACTTACGAAAGCCAATCATTGTGCAAGGGGCTGCGGGGAGTGGGAAAACGACGATTGCTCTTCACCGAATTTCTTATTTTCTATACACAATGAAAGAGATTTTCCGCCCGGAAGAAATGCTCATTCTCGCCCCTAACCGTCTGTTTATTCAGTACATATCTGAAGTCCTGCCGGAACTTGGAGTAGATCGAGCGAGACAGACCACATTTACCGAGTTTGTTCAAGAAGCTACTGGTCTTCATCTACCGGTCATTTCCCAGCACGAGGTGCTCATGAATGTTGTAGAAGATCCTAAGAAACACAGCGCTATTCATGATGCGAGACTTAAAGGGTCCAAAATGTTCAAAGACATTCTGGATCGCTATCTGCAAAAATGGAAAAAATCCTACAAGGTAGAGGATGATTTTACCCTCGCAGGATTCAAGGTCAAAAGTGCAAAAGCCATCAATCGACTGTTTTTTGAGGAATACAGTTATTTTCCTTACGAGGTGCGCGTTCAAAAAATCAAGGCTGTTTTGCAAAGTGAATTACGAAGAAAAAAGAAGGAAATTTTGAATAAAATGGCTGCCAAATATGATGAAGCCTTGGACGATGCGCTTTATGGGATGAAGAATGCGGAGAAACGCAAAATCCGTGTTAGTTTTTTGATTACACGGAAAGAGGAGAGGCTTGATGAAATTAAAAAAGCAGCCAGGACAGCGGTCAATCGTTACATGAAGCAATATCCGGAAGTGGCTGTCTGGACACTCTATCAGCAGCTCTTTCAGGAAGAATGCTTTTCACTGGTTGCTGCTGAAGAATCTTCTGAATGGGAACAAATGAGAAAGAATACAAGAAAAGTTCATGCAAAAGGGAAGCTTTGTCCGGAGGATTTAGCTCCTCTTTTGTATTTAAAGACCTTTATCACCGGTCTTGACCCTGATGATCGTACAAAGAAAGTGGTCATTGACGAAGCGCAGGACTATAGCTTTATGGAAATCTTCAGTTTGAGGAAGGCTTTCCAAACAGATTTGTTCACCATTGTAGGGGACTTGGCTCAAGGGATCTATCATTACCGAGGCTTAGAGAATTGGGAGACGTTACAAAACGAAATATTCCCAACCGCGAATTATCTTACTTTGCAGAAGACGTACCGCACGACCATTGAAATCATGAATTTAGCGAACAGCCTTTTGGATGATATGCCAGATGCACTTCCTAAAGCCGAGCCCGTCGTCCGACATGGGGATGTACCTACTTTCCTTTATAGGGATGAGCATGCAATTAAGAATATCCATCCATTGATTAAAGATTTACTCGAAAAAGGGATGAATAACTTTGCTTTTGTTACGAAAACAAAACATGAAGCGGAGCAGTTAGCTCATGAACTTCCTTCATTTGAGATTATGGACGAGAACACGGACGTGTTAGGAGATCGCGTCATTCTCCCCGCCTATCTTGCCAAGGGACTGGAGTTTGATGTTGTTATTCTCTATTGTAATGAACATACGTATGGAAGAAATGAACTGGATCTGAAAATGCTTTATGTAGCTATGACGAGGCCTCTGCATCGTCTTTATTTGATTGGAAGGCAGCCGGAAGACTTTCTCCTTACAGATAAGGATGGACTTTGGACGCTTTAGTACTTCCCGCGTAAAAGCGCAGGAGTGGTTGATGCACACATCCAAAGTCCATCCTTGAGAATGCATAAATGGATGTAAACCCTTGTGATAAGAAGGTGCAACATTTTTCACAAGGGTTTCTACATTATTCGGAAATGCCATAGCGAAGAAGTTTAAAAGATACATCAAAATCAACTTGAAGACTTGGGATTTGCTCCCGCCAATTTTCTTTAGTTACCCGATTCGTTCTGTTCTGGGTGTTGTACTTTGCACCGAATCCAACAGGATCGACTCTATTATCAATCAGCACCTGCAAGGTTTCTTGAAGGTGTCTTTTTATTTGTTTTGCAATTTCCTTTTCTAAAGTTTCTACAGCTTCTTCATTTTTTAAATCTATATCCTGTGTGATTTCCAACAAACGACCTTCCATTTTCAGTTTGAATGATTGTTTGGTTGGATCTCCTTTAGAAGGGGTAATGGCATGTTCAGAATTCAGCTCATGGATAGATACATGCAGGGCATTTTCCCCTGGTTGATCGATGCTTTCTTTTTTGTGATACTTCTCTAATGCGTCCTTGGGCAGTTGGACTTGAAATTGCCCATGGTCAAATTCTTGTTTCATGAGCATAATGTAGAACGTGTGCTCATGGGATGTCGTATGGACATAGCGGTCATCCTGGAATAAACTGATTCCGTTGATCACGGCTTTATCGTCTTCAAGTGTAAGTGATGGAAGAATGGGGTCTTTGCCCGTGTCATAATAGTCATGCAGAAAGCTTGTCAATACAGCATTGGGAATCGCTTCTTCTTTGATGCTTTTTTTAATCAGCTCCTGAATATAATTCCCCGTGTTCGGGCGATCTTCGTCATTTCCTGATTTCAACAGTTCTTCTGACGGAACTTCACTTGTAGCTAAGTAACCCATATCCGATATGGCAGCATCTCTTTGAAGGGTGTCCATATACTTCATCATCCCTCGTTTGGCCAGCTCGTTTTCAAATATTTCAAGTCTTACTTGACCGGAGACGAGTTGATGACTGGTGAGACGGCTTGTCGCAAATCGTATCCCTTTTGATGTATCTGCTTCTCCCGTAACGACCTGCGAGGTGCTTGTTTCCCCAGCATCAAATTGATACATGACAAGCGTGCCTCGTATCCTTTCATCTTCAGTCAAGTCATATCCAACAGCTGAAATGATACCTAATGTTTCTATATACGATTTGGGGATGCAGCCGGCCAAGAGGAATAGGACGACAAGAAGGGATGACCATTTCATGATGCATGCCTCTTTTTCATTGATTTTTTTAGTAGAACCAACACGTAAATCAATAATGGATAGACAAAAACAATCCAAAAACCAATTTGCCCCGTCCAGTCGGTCAGTTCGTTTAGGGCGACCCTTTTTTCTGCTGTGATCGAGGTTATGAATAAAAGAAAGGCTAATCCGTACAAGGATGGTTTCTTTGGTGCATTGAAAAGCCGATTTAAAGAATGGACGATCATCCATCCGAATAAAACGATATTCGGAATGATAACCATCATCCATAACGCCACAGCAATAAAATCAAATCGTTCTAATATGGAAAAACTTATGATTTTGAACAAAGATAAAGTGGCCCATACGGTGGACTTTAACTGATCAGGGCTGAAATAACCGATGGAAACAACGGTAACTAACAGGATGAGAAAAGTCGTAAAGAGTACACCCGCATGTGCTGGAAGGGCCGCTCTTTGTTTATCCTGGATAAACGGATAAACAAAAAAGAGAATCTCGAGTCCAAGCACAGAAAAAGTGACTTGCTGCACTCCCTTTAGCAGATCAGGAACAGGTGTCTGAAGCACGGGTAAGAAGTGTTCCCAATCCATATAGGTGATCGGTTTGTAGATGGTAAAGACAAGCCAGATGGTAAGAAAGAAAAAAACGACGCTTGTCCCTACGACCACTCTGAATCCGCCTAAAATACTATAAACCATGAGGGATAGTAAAAAGAGAGACATCAGCCATATCGGCATTTCAGGAAAGATAAATACCTGAACCACTTCAATGTAATTTTTAATGACCGTCAAAAGAAGCATGTAAATGTAGAGGACATATATTATGCCCAAGGCTTTCCCGATCCACACGCCAAATAAATCTTGCTGAATCCCAAGAATGTCGGCATTTTCATAAGACTTCAATATTTGGAGCATGATGAAAACTATCAAATGAAGGTAAAGGCCCGCTACCAATACTGAAATCCAGGCATCCACCCCTGCTTCCAGCACAAGTATTCGGGGTACCCCCATTAACCCAGCACCGATTTGTGAGGTATGGATGATAAAGAAAAGATAGAAAGCTTGAACGGTACGATCAGGATGAAAGGGGATATTCGTTTTCATAGACGGTCCACATCATTTCGTTCTCTCGCTTTTGACTCACTGTACCTCGAGTTGTCTTTGGTCATAAGAGCTTTGGAGCGTTTGGCGTTTTTTTGAAAAGGTACTCTGAAAATGGATTCATTGAAATCACTCCATTCAAATGGATAGATGGGGGCCAAATATGGACGTCCTAATGATTTCTGCTTTAAAAGATGAATAATAAGGAAAGACAAGGCAAATACAATGCCGATGATTCCCCAGGCACCTGCCAGAAGGATCATCGGAAAGCGGATGATTCTAATCGCTGTCCCCATTAAATAACTCGGGGCAGTAAAGGAAGCCAGAGCACTGAGTGCGATGATAATGATGAGAATGTTGCTCGTGAATCCAGCTTCTACAGCAGCTTGACCAAGAACGATCCCTCCAACAATACCCATCGTTTGCCCCACCTTCGTAGGCAAGCGGGCTCCTGCTTCTCTAAGTAATTCAATCAGAATTTCCAGTAAAAGAGCTTCTAAAACAGGGGGGAAAGGTACCGTCGATCTGGATTGTCCTAAGGATACAAGTAATGTGCTAGGGATGATTTCATAGTGAAACGTCAGTGCTGCTACATACATCGGTGTCAGAATGATGGACAAAGCCATGGAAACGAATCGAAGCAGCCTTATGAAACTCCCCATATTCCAGCGCATATATAAATCTTCCGTCGACTCAAAAAAACTGAAGAGATTCATCGGTCCCAGCAACATGGTCGGGCTTTTATCGACCATAACCCCTACACGACCTTTAGAAATGGCATTACAAAACCGATCGGGCAGTTCCGTGAATATCAACTGAGGAAAAACGGTACTTGAGGAATCCTCTATCAATTGTCCAAGGACACTCGTGTCTTCTACTTCAGAGATATTTAAATCCTGAATCCGTTGTCTCATAGTGTTCACATTCTCTGTATTGGCAAGAGACTTCAAGTACACGATACGTATTTCCGATTGAATCCGTTCGCCGACAATCAACTTTTCCGTAACGAGGTCTGATGTGTCGAGACGCCAACGGATAACATTCAAGTTCGTCATGAGGGATTCAGTAAACGACACTTGAGGACCAAAAACCAGAGACTCTGTTTCTGCTTGGTTTAAAGGACGGTGCTCTTGATTGGGGAGAGCGAATAGCGTTGCCTCTTTTTCACTTTCAATGTATATGCAAACACTCCCATGAATCATCTGCTCTATGATGGCATCCATTTTATGCTCTTGTTTCGTGGAAGCTAGAGGGATTTTATTCATAAGCCCCTCATTCGACCAAGGGTGAGTAGATCTAGTGATAATTTCTAAAATTTCATCCTCCAGCTGTTCTTTGTTTACTTGATAATGAATGAATTGGACAATGATCAATTGACCTTCATGATTAAATACTTTTTGGACAAGATCCGGACTTTGATTAAGTAAATCTTTGGATGACGACAGAAACTGGTCTTTCTTCATCGGTAGTAGGAGAGACATCAAGGAACCCCCTTTCTATTCTTCTCTAAGTAGAATTAGTATGTGGAAAATAGGAGACATTATGAAGGAGGTTCAATCCATCTCATTTGGAAGAGCGAGCTGAAGGACTGGAGTTATTAGAATCATCCATAGTTTAGTGTTCTTTTAATTCTTCAGATCTTATACAGAATGGTTGAATAGAGGTGAACGGCATGAACTTGCAATTAATTGAAGTGTACATTCCTGACCAATACTTTGATTCCATCGATGAGAAGTTAAAAAAGTATGATCATCGTTCATATTGGGTGTCAAGTGAATCAGAGGAACGTATGCTTGTGCGCATACTCGTCCAAAAAAATGAAGTGGAAAAAATCCTTAATTATTTGGAGGAAGTTTCTAATGTGGTGGAAGGGTTTGAGACCCTGTTAATTCCTGTCCAAACTTATATATCTAAGGAAACCATTCATGAAGAAACCAAAGAGGAAAAGGAAAAAGAAGACGACGAAGAGGAAAAGTCCCGTTTGCTGCGAGCAAGTCGCCATGAATTAATGAATGCCGCTGAAAAAAACAGCCATATTACAATGAATTATTCCTTACTTATCCTGCTATCAGCTATTGTAGCAACTGTCGGTATCATTAAAGATAGCGAAGCGGTTGTTATTGGGGCTATGGTGATAGCCCCTATGATTGGTCCTGTCATCTCCGTTGCATTTTTTGCTATTCTGGGTGATTATAAAGGACTTGGGCAGTCAGCGGTTAGTTCTTTATATGGGGTAGCCATCGTATTGTTTATTTCCATAGCCTTTGGTTTTTTTACGGATGTCGGAATGGAGAACGCTCAATACTTGGATAGAACGAAGGTGACCTTGATAGATATTCCATTGGGAGTAGCTTCTGGTGCTGCTGGAGCACTTGCTTTTTTAAATCGTTTATCCGGAAACCTGGTGGGTGTGATGGTTGCTGTAGCCTTGCTTCCGCCTTCTGTAGCTATGGGAATGTCGATCGGCGATGGATCGATGTCAGCCGCATATGGTGCATTCTTGTTAGTGACGGTAAACATCATGTCCATCCTCCTTGCTGCCGTCTCAATCTTCTCGATCAGCGGGATCCGACCTGTTCGATGGGAGGAGGTCCAAAGAGCGAATGTCTCCCGCCCCCTCTCCATCGTATTCGTCATCGTCATTGTCCTCATCCTAGCCATCGTCATTCTTGAAGGTCAGAACATTATCTGACTAAAGCTCCCGATTGTGGAAGACTCAGTTTCGAGACTTTTGTAGTGTGGATGGGGGCTTCGGGGAATAGCTCGCTTTCCGCGGGAGCGCGGTGAGCCTCCTCGGACTGCGTCCTGTGGGGTCTCACCATGCACTTCTTTCCCGCAGGAGTCTCGCCATTCCCCTCTGCCCCTTTATCATAAAAGGTTCTCGAAACCACTACTATAAGGACAGCTCGTATGATTATTAGAAATGGATGAAAGAACACCTCCCCTAGCACAGAAAAATTTGATCCAGAGCGCTTTCCCCCTAACAGTTGGATAGTAGAAGACCATCCAACTTGGTAAATGGGTTCGTTACACTCATACATCGAATGGGGTGGTTGGGAAGCTGCGAGACTCCCGTGGGAGAAGGAGATAGGCGAGATCCCGCAGGACGCAGTCCGAGGAAGCTCGGCGCTCCCCCACAGGAAAGCGAGTTGCTTCCCAGCCACCCCTGACGCTCAACCCTGGCAACGAACCCTGGAAAGTCTCGAAACTGAGTCTTCCACAATTCTGCCATATTGTTTAATAATGACTGTTTGAAAATAATGGTTGATTTAAAATTCAGAAAAATATATAATATATAATCATTGATACAAAAAGGAGGTCACGATGATGGAAAAGCAACGTCTTCAACATAAAGACAACTTCATATCGATCGTGACTATAAGCCGTTTGTTTATCTGACAACTTGGACTCGTATAGAAGAAACAAGGTCACGTAGATACGTGCCTTTTTTTATGTGTGAAAGCATACGTCAAAGGACGTATGCTTTTTTGTGTCTGAATAGAAGTCGGTTACACGACCGATTTTTATATAAATTGAATGAGATGATCAGAGGAGGAATCAAGATGGTTCACTACATGGAAAAGAAAGAATGGAACGAAGATTGGAAAGAGAGCGGCTAGTGACTGTTTAGTAGAGAGGGTGATAAACGATGTTTAGTGTATTATTCAAGCTGCGCTGGTTTTTTAAAATTTATTGGAAGCGGTACACATTGGCGATTATAGCATTAATTGTTGTAAGTATGATTGATCTGATCCCTCCAAAACTTGTGGGGATGGCGATAGACGAAATACAATTCCATTCGTTTACAAGAGAACGTCTATTGGAATTGTTGCTCCTTTATGGGGGCATCATCATCTTGAGTTATACCATTTCCTACTTATGGGATTATACGCTATTCAGTGGTGCAATGATGATGGAAAGAACGATGAGATCTCGGTTAATGAATCATTTTCTGCGGATGACTCCCACTTTCTTTGGAAAGAACCGTACGGGGGACCTGATGGCGAGGGCAACGAATGATTTGAAAGCTCTGACGATGACGGCGGGTTTCGGTATACTGACACTGGTCGATTCGACCGTGTTCATGATGATGATCATTGCTGTTATGGGTTTTACGATAAGTTGGCCGTTGACTTTTGCGGCGTTGATTCCTTTGCCGATTATGGCTGTAGTCATGAAGCGTTACGGCAAAGTGATTCATAAGCGTTTTACAGAAGCACAGGAATCTTTCGGAGAAATGAACAACCAAGTTCTTGAATCTATTCGGGGAGTTCGAGTCATTCGAGCTTTTGTGCAAGAAAATAATGATGAACGCTCATTTAACCACATGACCACGGAGGTTTACGACAAAAACATAGAGGTAGCCAAGATTGATGCGCTATTTGAACCGACCATAAAAATATTGGTGGGCCTTTCTTATACGATCGGATTGGGATACGGAGCGAACCTTGTCTTCCAAAAACAGATCACCTTAGGGGAAATGGTTTCGTTCAATGTTTATCTAGGAATGTTGATTTGGCCTATGTTCGCTGTTGGAGAACTGATTAACGTTTTGCAGCGTGGAAATGCGTCTTTGGATCGTGTACAAACGATGCTTGACTATGAGCCGGATGTAAAAGACCCTCAGTCACCTGCCTTCCTTGAAGATCCGAAGCAGGTAGTGTTTACAGGATTGTCCTTCCTTTATCCAGGGTCTGAGAAGAAAAGTCTTGATGACATTCATTTAAAGGTGAATCAAGGGGAGACCGTTGGAGTTGTAGGGAAAACAGGAGCAGGGAAGACGACGTTGTTCCGTCAACTTCTTCGTGAATATCCTGGGGCTTCGGGGCGTCTTGAGGTGAACGGCGTTTCTATAGAAGACCTTAGTCTGGATCAGACAAGATCCTGGATCGGTTATGTCCCCCAAGATCAGGTTCTGTTCTCAAAGACAATCCGAGAAAATATTCAATTTGGTAAACCAGGGGCCTCCGATTCTGAAATTAACCGCGTGTTGGAACTTGCTCATTTTGCAAATGATATTCAACATCTGCCTAAAGGGTTGGACACAAAAGTCGGGGAAAGTGGAGTTACGCTCTCGGGTGGACAAAAACAAAGGGTCTCCATCGCCCGAGCGTTCATCATGGACCCTGAAATTCTTTTGCTGGATGATGCCATGTCAGCCGTAGACGGGAAAACAGAAGCTGAAATTCTTCAACACTTAAGGAGAGAACGGAGAGGGAAGACAACGCTCATCGCCGCTCACCGACTTTCAGCCGTAACCCATGCGGATCAAATTCTGGTCCTTGAGGATGGGGCTGTTATCGAACAGGGGACGCACGAAGAACTGGTTGTAAATGGTGGATGGTATCAACAGCAGTATGAACATCAACAGTTGGAGAGCCGGGAGGTGGGACGATGAAAAAGTCGACGGAAAAACAGCTGTTTCAGTATGCGTGGCTATTCCGTAAACGTATATTCATTGGTTTGGTTTGTTTAATTATCGCCGTTGCGCTAGAACTCACCGGTCCTTTCATTGCCAAAAGGCTGATTGATCAGCATATCATTGGAATTGAGAATCAATGGTATCAGGTTGAAACAAAAGATGAACATACCGTAACGTACAGAGGAAATTTATATAAACGCTCAGATCGAAAAGATGAGTCGGATGAAGTCGTTGAAACTCGGACCATTTTACAAGTGGATCGAAACTATTACTTCACAGAAGAACAAGTGCCCGTTAGTGGTAGTCGTCAGTGGCAGGACGGGGTTTTGACTATTAAAACGTCAAACAATACGTATGCAGTAGGCGCTGAAGAATTAGAGGTACAGGAATTGTACAGCTTTTTTCTACCTGAAATGAAGTCCATTTATTGGTTACTCGGTTTATATGTAGGGTTATTGCTCATTGCATCTGTTTTTCAGTTTTCCCATACGTTTTTGTTACAAAAGTCTTCCAATAGAATTATTAGGAAAATGAGAGATGACCTTTTTTCACACATCCAGACACTGCCGATTCAATTCTTTGTTGATCAGCCGGCAGGGAAAGTAGTTGCTCGTATAACGAATGATACGGAGTCGATCCGTGAATTGTATGTAAAAGTGCTGGCGACATTTGTGACGAGTTTCTTTTATATGAGCGGTATTTATGTTGCGTTGCTGCTCTTGGATTGGAAACTCGCTTTATTGAGTTTATTATTAATTCCGATTTTACTGATTTGGATGAAGCTGTTCAAAGGGTATGCAGGAAGGTATAACCAAGTCGTCCGATCAACCGTCAGTGACATGAATGGGAATATTAATGAAGCCATCCAGGGCATGTCAATCATTCAATCTTTTAGACAGGAAAAACAAACATCAGCAGGGTTTGAACGCTTGAATGAGCGTCACTTTACCTACCAGAGGAAATTGATCAGACTTAGTGCTTTAACATCATTTAATCTCGTGAATGTATTGAGAAATCTCGCTTTCGTAGCTTTTATCTGGTACTTCGGAGCAGGTTCCATCGGTCCTGAAGGAATGGTTACGGCAGGAGTACTTTATGCATTCGTTGATTACTTGAACAGACTCTTCCAGCCCGTGACCGATCTCGTCAATCAATTGCCTCAGCTCGAGGAAGCGCGAGTAGCTGCAGGACGTGTCTTTGAAATTCTTAATGAACATGGGGAGCCTGTCAAAAACAACCCAATTGGACGGTACAATGGGGAGATTCACTTTGATCATGTGACGTTCGCCTATGAAAAAGGCAACGATGTGCTAAAAGATCTTTCATTCAAAGTGAAACCTGGAGAGACAGCAGCCTTCGTCGGTCATACCGGTTCAGGGAAAAGCTCTATCATGAATCTGTTATTCCGTTTCTATGATCCGCAGCAGGGAGCAATTCGTATCAATGGGAAGTCGACGAGTGAATGGTCGAGACAACAAGTTCGCAGCCACATGGGTATTGTCCTTCAAGACCCTTTTATTTTTAGTGGAACGATTCTGTCGAATGTGACCATGAATGATGAGCGTATTTCCCGGGAAATGGCCGTAAAGGCGTTGGAAGCTGTCGGTGCTGATCACTTTGTAGGGAAGTTACCCGGAAAATATGATGAACCAGTTAACGAAAAAGGGGATACCTTGTCGATGGGTGAAAGGCAGTTGATTTCCTTTGCCCGGGCGTTGGCCTTTGATCCTGCCATTTTGATTTTGGATGAAGCAACAGCAAACATCGATACAGAAACAGAACAACGGATACAAAAAGCATTAGAGGTTTTAAAGAAAGGGAGAACCACTTTGGTGATTGCCCATCGATTGTCCACCGTTCAGCAAGCCGACCAAATTTTTGTCCTGAATCATGGTACAATAATGGAGCAAGGGACCCACGAGCAACTAATTCATAACAAAGGTGAGTATTATCGCATGTACCAGATGCAGCAAGGTGCTGCAGGTATAGAAGCGGTATAAAGGTCTCAAAACTGCTGACATGGAGGCAGGTTTCATGCATGAGCAAGAATACAAAAAAAAAGACATCATCGATGAAGACCTGTATGAAGAAATAGATGATGAAGAATTGTATGAACTCGTTCAGGAAGAAAAGAGAAAAGCATATGAACGGGAAAGGATAGAGAAAGAACAGCGGAAGGAAAAGCGTCCATTCCCTAAATGGATATTTTGGTTGATCGCTTTCATGATGGTCTTGAATATCGTCGCTGTCCTTCCGAATACATTTTCCATACCGGCGATTGACTTTCTTATGACTTCTGCAAAACTTTCGACAAATGAAAAGGTGCAGACATATAAGGAATCCGTTGTTGTGGTGGAGGCAGGGCAAAGCAAGGGCACAGGGTTTGCTTTTACCGAAGACGGTAATATCCTTACCAACCATCATGTGATTGAAGATGAAAAAAGAATTTCTGTTGGCTTTCGAGATGACGGGCTTTTCGACGCGGAAGTCATTGCCTCTTATCCAGAAGTCGACCTCGCTGTTCTTGATGTCGAAGGAGAAAACCTCCCTCATTTGGAACTTGCTGATGAAGCGGCTTTTGATGACCGTGAACATGTGTACTTCATCGGGAATCCTCTCAAGTTTACGGGGATTGCCAATGAGGGGAATGTGATTGGCTATAAACAGTTGTCTGATTGGGACCAACAAGTTCTGATGCTTGATGCGCCGATATACCGGGGGAACTCAGGAAGCCCGGTCATCAATGATCAAGGAGAAGTAATCGGTGTAGTTTTTGCAACATTACATGATGATGATGAGGGACGGGTCGGCCTGGCGGTACCTATAGATTATTACTACGAACAGACCGAAAGAGGAAACCTCCCCTAGGGTTTCCTCTTTTGATTTTCTTGCAATTGATCATATAGTATGTCATTCATTGCTCTGGTGAGTATATATACCTACAAAATCCTTGTTTCCGGCTACTATAATTCCTTGTATACCATGGAAGAGTCTTAGGTCTTATTTTTTGAAATGGTTATTTAATAAAATGTAACCCCTATGAAGTAGACCGTTCAGGCGTTGTTCAGTAAAATGGTCATGGTCGAGGACAATACCTTTTTCCCTGACCCAATAACTGCAAACTTCAGAAATTTTGGTTGATACGATTTTGTAACACAATTGAAATAATCTTAAAAAAGACACCCAAAAAATAAAAGCCATAATCGAAAACATTAATAGGCTGGAGGTGATAAAGGTTGATCAAACGTCTTTTTCAAAAAGCAGATCCCTCCCTGGATGAACAAGTAGCTTCAGCCAAACAGGGAGATGATGATGCACGTAATGAAATGCTGAAACAGTATCAACCTTTCATCGCCAAAAGTGTTTCTGAAGTTTGTAAAAGATATATAGACCCTAAAAAAGATGATGAGTTTAGTATCGGTTTGCTTGCATTCAATGAAGCCATCCAATCTTATTCCTGTGATAAGGGCAGTTCATTTCTTTCTTTTGCAAGACTTGTCATTAAGCGGAAAGTGATTGATTACATTCGAAATGAACAAAAACGTGTGCAAGTCACTTCTCTTGATGAGGATTTCCATGATGAAGAACAAATGGAAAACCCTGTAGAAATTTCAGCAGCCAAGGAGAAGTTTCAATTGGAAACAGAAGCTTGGCATCGTAAAGAGGAAATTCTGGAATTTCAGGCCCAGTTGCAAAAGTATAAGCTTTCATTTGAAGAGCTGATTGAGGCTTCCCCAAAACATAGAGATGCTAGGGAATCCGCTGTTCAGGTGGCCAGGCTCGTTTATGAAGATGAGTTTTTATGTTCGCAAGTCATTGATAAAGGACGTTTACCGATCAAGGACTTGGTCGATCGTGTTGATGTTAGTAAGAAAACATTAGAACGGAACCGTAAATTCATCATCGCCTTAGTTCTCATCCTGAACGGGGATTACGTATATCTTAAGGATTATCTGAAAGGGGTGGGTATGTGAAAAAAGGTATTGTCATGGAACAGCAGAATGAATATATGATTGTCATGACTAGTGATGGCAAGTTTCATAGAGCTGAAAAGGTTGACCATGTAGATATTGGGATGGAAATCCAGTTCAGGACAGTCAGTGAGCGTGAAGTCCTGCATCGATGGACTCAAGTGTTGCGTAATAATTATACGCGAGCAGCTGTTGTAGCCATTATCTTCCTATTAATGGTATTCCCTGTTTTCTCCTGGTATGGCAGCAATCAGGCGTTTGCCTATATGAATATTGATATTAATCCCAGTGTTGAACTTGAATTGAATGATCAAATGAAAGTCAT
This sequence comes from Halobacillus sp. GSS1, assembly GCF_017307035.1. Lineage (NCBI taxonomy): Bacteria > Bacillati > Bacillota > Bacilli > Caryophanales > Bacillaceae > Halobacillus > Halobacillus sp. GSS1. The sequence goes on along the minus strand of NZ_JAFLHE010000015.1, from coordinate 21,326 downwards.
AGATATCATCCCTCAAAATGAGGAGGCTGAAAAGATTGTTTCCTCTTTGGAAGATTGGAAAAAGAAAGATGCATCGGAGGTTACCTTTGAGTTGATTGAATTAAGTCAAGAGAAAGGGTATGTCAATGATGCAAATCAAGTCCTCATTGGTATCAGTTATTTAAAAGAACAAGAGGAGCAGAAGTACGCGGAAGAAATTGAAACATTTCTCATGGATAAAGCGGCGAATATAAGCGTTGCTACTTTTCTGGTCCCGAAGGATCTACGAAGGGAAGCCATTGCTCAGAAGGCATCTGTCAATGAAATGGTTGCAGACAGAATAAAGAGTGAAGAAAAGGATCAGACAGGAGAATCAGAACTCCCTGTTCACGTTGAAGATGATGATCGAGAAATTATTCAATCGTTTTATAAAGAAGATTCATCTGAAGAAAAACAGGAAGAAGTCTTAGATTCTGAAGCGAAACCAACGGCTCCTCCGGCTGTAAATGTAAAACCTGAAAACCAGGGTGCGAAAAATAGACAACCTGAACAAGAGGGTCAAAAAGGGAAATCCCAAGCTCCGGGTCAGCAAAAAGAAAAGCAAAAGTCTGAACATGAGGAAAAACACATAGAAAAGAAAGACCATAAGAATAAACATAAAGAAAACGAAGATAAAAAAACGAACAGTAAACATCAGGAAAAAACCAAAAAACCGTCTCCTAAACCAAACAAGAAAGAAAAAGGGCAAGAGAAGGGTAAGGGTTCAGAACATAATCATAAGAAGGATGAACGAGAAAGAGGAGGATCAAAAGGGAAAGAGAAACCTCCTCAAGGTAACGGAAATTCTTCGAATGGAAAGCACTCCTAGACAGTTGGGAGTGCTTTTTTGTTGAAGAAGCAGGGAGGATAAGGGTATCGTGTAGAAAAGGAGGAGTAATGATGAGTAAACCATATATAGGCGTTAAGAACGGGAGACTCTCTGAATGCCCGACGTCTCCAAACTGTGTCAGTACTCAAACAAATCAGGAAGAAAAGAAGATGGATGCTTTGGTATTTTCCAAGGACTTGGAAACCACAAAGTCTTTGATTAAAGAGATTTTAAGTGAGAGACAAAGAACGACGATTGAGACAGAGAACGAAAATTATATCCATGCTGTAGTTGAATCGAAGTGGATCAAATTCAAGGACGACGTTGAATTTTATTTTGATCAGAAGGAAGAGGTCGTCCATTTCAGGTCTGCTTCAAGAGTGGGATATTCCGACTTCGGAGTCAATAAAAAAAGAATGGCAGCCATATCCGAACATTATGAGTCAATGAAGAGAGAAACCCATGACGTTTGATTATCAAATCGTTGTCATAGGTGGCGGTTCTGGTGGGTTAACGGTAGCAGCAGGTGCGGCAAGTTTTGGAGCGAAAGTAGCTCTTATTGAACGGAAAAATGAACTTGGCGGGGATTGTCTTCATTATGGATGCATGCCTTCGAAGGCATTGATTCAAGCGTCTAAAGAAGTAAAAGATGCCTCCAAATATACTCAATTGACGGAAGATGATTACGAAAGTTTTTTCACATCGGCGATGGAACGCGTATCTGATGCTTTACAGGATGTCCAGAAACATGATTCCAAAGACCGCTTTATTAACCTGGGGATTGATATTTATCAAGCAGAAGGAACGTTTCTAGATGAACATACGCTGCAGGTAGGAGAACAGAGGATTACAGCTAAACGTTTTGTTATAGCTACAGGATCTTCCCCCGCAGTCCCTCCTATTGATGGTTTAGACGAAGTGGATTACTTAACAAATGAAACTATATTCTCTCTAAGGAAAAAACCTTCTTCCATGGTGGTAATCGGTGGAGGAGTGATTGGTGTGGAACTGTCGCAGGCCATGAGTCGTCTGGGTGTGGAAGTGACAGTAATTGAAGGAAGTGAACAAGTTTTATCCAAAGAGGATAAAGAAATTGCAAATCTCTCCCAACGATTGTTATCAGAAGAGCTGAATATTTTAACAAATACTAAGGCTGAACGAGTCGAGAGAGACGGGAAACAGGTGAAAATTCACTATACGAAAGACGGGGCTCAAAACAGCATTACTGCCGATACCATCCTTGTAGCGGCTGGAAGAAAAGCGAACATCGGTAGGCTTGGGTTGGACAAGGCGGGTATTATAACTGAGAAAGGTTCGATCCAAGTGGATGCAGCTTTAAGAACGAATCAGAAACATATTTATGCTGTAGGTGATTGTAATGGCTCTATGCCTTTCACTCATGTTGCAGGAATGGAAGGGAAAATCGCTGTATCCAATGCGGTTTTGGGCCTTTCTAGAAAAGTTTCTTATGAAAAAATCCCGTGGGTTGTCTACACAAACCCAGAGATTTATCATCTTGGTTTGACCGAACAAGAAGCACAAGAGAAGTATGGGGAAGATTTATTAACCTTCAAAACAAAATTAGCTGATAACGATCGGTTTATGGCGGAACGGAAAAAAGAGGGTCTTGTAAAAGTTTTGACAACAAACCGAGGGAAAATCGTTGGAGCTCATGCTATTGGCGACGGGGCTGGAGAATGGATGCAGGAAGTCGGGACCGTTCAGGCCCTCAATAAGAAGTTTCAAAGCATCTCGAATGTTATACACCCTTACCCGGCTAAAAACAATGTCGTTTCTCAGACCGCAGACCTTTATTGGAGAGAGAAACTATTCGGAAGTAAATGGAATGATCTTATTCGCTGGTATGTGAAAAAATGGAGATAAACAAAGAATAGAAAAATGCGTAGAGTAACGTTTCTCTACGCATTTTTCTATTCAAGAATTTAATCTTCGTGCAAATGTTCGTCCTGATTCCCCATAAGGCCATAGAAAAACATATGGGTGATCTCCTCACTTAATTCTGGTAAAGAATGATCGAAGAAATCTTCCTTCGAGCGCATCGCTTGGTAGTACATTTCTATATAAAACATAATGGATCGAAAAGAAATATCCGGATGAACGAAACCTTGCGTTTTTCCCTGTTCCACGAGTTCCATAAGTAAAGGAACCGCATCTTTTTGTGTGAAGGTTTGAATCAGTTCTTGTAACTCAGGCTGGTCCCTCATCACGGTTTCAAGAAATCCAGGGTCCATATGGAGGATGTTTTCTTTTTTATCTTGAATCACAAAACGGATCTTATCTTTAAAGTCCATATCGTCATTGTGGACGACGTCCCGAAAACGGTCCAATCGTCCGTAAATGAATTTTTTTACCGTCTCGAATAGCAGTTCATCTTTGCCGCCAAAATAATTATAAATGGTGACTTGAGAAACTTGTGCTTTTTTTGCAATTTCCTGGATGCTGACTTTCTGCACCCCGTATTCTGAGAACAATTTCAGGGAGGCGTTCAAAATATTCTGCTTTTTTCGTTCTTTCCTTCTTTCAAATCCGTTCATTGTCTACACCTCTTCTTAAACCATCATACACGAAGTTATGAACCGATTCAATTCATACATTTCATTTCTGAACATACTGAATTAAACCATCCATGTTTCATAAAAGCTCCCTTTAGTTGAAGACTCAGTTTCGAGATGTTTGTGTGATTCTAGGGGCTCCCTGAAAAGGTTCGTCTTGCTCCATCGCCCAGACACTCGCGTCATAAGCAGAACAGCAACGGAATGAAAAACACATTCCGTTGCTGTTCTGCTTATGCCGGTCGTGTCTACCAGGACGATTCCGCATTTGAACACTTTCCATGGGGGGATGAGCCTCCTCAGGCTACGCCTTCCGGGGTCTCACCTGTCCCACACCTCCCATAGGAGTCTCACCGTTTCCCTCCGCCCCTTTACCTTATAAGTGTCTCGAAACTATTTCTGAAAGGGGGAGCATGAATGGTTGAGGGAAGTGGATGATTAGAACACCTGTATTCATTAGTAAGGTTCCAATTCTTCTCCTAGGCAGGCGTATAGTGTGTTGTATCAAGCATTTGCGTTTGCTAAACGTCAATGGGATAGAGTTTACATCATTCACTTCTCATAACCACACAAGCTGATTTTTCCAGTAGTGGTTTCGAGACTCTGATATAGCAAAGGGGAATGGTGAGACTCCTGCGGGGAGAAAGTGCTTGGTGAGACCCCACAGGACGCAGTCCGAGGAGGCACACCGCGCTCCCGCGGAAAGCGAGCTATTCCCCGCAGCCCCATACACTCAACATAAGTCTCGAAACTGAGCCTTCAACAATCCTGCCATATAGTGGAATAACTTTGTTGAAAAACTAGACAAGAAGGATGGAGGTTGAGTACGATGAAAATGGTTGAACGATCATGATGAGGAGAGGAAGATAAAATGTCGAAGCTTGATCTGACTCAATATGAGAAGAAAATGATTGTTAGAAATATGCAGGATAAAGATATCGAACAGATATTTAAGTTACAAAAGGTCTGCTTTCCTGATATGGAGCCATGGAAGAGGGAACACCTCGAGAGCCACTTAACACATTTTGCAGAAGGGCAGTTTGTCGTCGAGTTCGACGGGAAAATTATTGGAAGCTGTTCAAGTTTGATTGTGAATTTTGACGAATATGATGACAAACACACCTGGGATGACATTACAGATGAAGGGTATATAACCAATCATGATCCAGACGGATACAATCTGTATGGAATTGAAGTGATGGTCCATCCTGAATATAGAGGGATGAAAATAGGAAGGCGTTTGTATGAAGCAAGGAAAGAATTAGCACGCGAGTTGAATTTGAAGAGTATCATTATCGGTGGCCGTATACCGAATTACCACAAGTATGAAGATGAAATGACACCGCGTGAATATGTGGAGGAAGTCCGCAATCAAAACATTTATGATCCTGTCCTCACTTTCCAGATCATGAATGGATTTACCGTCATGCGGATTAATCCGGACTATCTTCCAGATGACGAGCAGTCTTTAAAGTATGCGACGCTGATGGAATGGAATAATATAGATTATCGTGCCAGGACGAAGCGTTATTTTAAGACAAGTCACCCAGTGAGAATCATGGTTATCCAATACATGATGAAAAATATCGATTCTTTTGAAGAGTTTGCGAAGCAATGTGAGTATTACGTAGATGTCGCCGCTGATTATGGATCTGATTTTGCTGTATTCCCTGAAATCTTCACTACACAGCTCATGTCCTTTTTAGAGGAAAAAGTACCTTCTCAAGCGGTTCGTAAATTGAGTGGATATACCGAAGAATATATAGAAATGTTCACACACCTTGCTGTGAAGTACAATGTGAACATCATCGGCGGGTCTCATTTCGTAGAGGAAGAAGATCAAATTTATAACATCTCTTATCTATTCAGACGTGACGGTACGATAGAAAAGCAATACAAAATTCATGTTACTCCGAACGAGCGGACTTGGTGGGGCATTCAGCCTGGAGATGCAGTCAAAGTTTTTGATACGGATTGTGGCAGGATTGCTATTCAAATTTGTTACGACATCCAGTTTCCTGAGCTCGCTCGCTATGCGGTCGATCAGGGAGCGAACATCATTTTCGTTCCGTTTTGTACAGATGACAGACAAGGGTACTTGCGCGTGCGATATTGCGCCCAGGCTCGTGCCGTTGAAAATCAGGTCTATACCGTTATCGCAGGTACAGTAGGGAACCTGACGCAAGTGGAGAATATGGATATTCAGTATGCACAATCAGGCATCTTTACGCCATCGGATTTTGAATTTGCCCGTGATGGGATTATTGGCGAGTGTAACCCCAATGTGGAAACGGTCGTTGTTGGAGATGTTGATTTAGAAATACTGAGAAGACAACGAAAATCAGGGACTGTCCGGCAGCTGAGGGATCGACGTCGAGATTTATTTGATCTTCGATTTAAATTAGACACAGAAGAAAAGCCAGAACGAACGTAAGGAGGAATTTTTGTGTTAGACAAACAAGTTGCTATTGTGACAGGAGCTTCTCGGGGAATTGGAAGAGAAATTGCATTCCAACTCGCTGAAAAAGGAGCCTATTTAACCATCATAGGCAGTTCAGAAGAAATTCATCATACGAAGGAAAAATTAGAAAATCAAGGGTTCACAAACGTTTTGGCTTATACCGCTGACGTCAGTGATGAGAACGAAATGGATCAGGTCGTGGAAGGAACGAAGAAAGCATACGGCAAAGTGGACATTCTTGTGAATAATGCAGGGATTGGAGACTTCAAGCCAATCGAAGAAGTGACTGTAGAAGAATGGCGTCGAACGTTTGATATTAATGTTCAGGGCGTATTTCTTGCGACCAAAGCCGTTCTGCCTATCATGAAGTCACAAAAGTTCGGCACTATCATTACGGTCGCATCCGATGTCTCTCGTTATACAATTCCAGAAGGTGGAGCTTTATATACATCTACGAAATATGCGGTTCAAGGGTTTATGGGATCACTTGCTCAAGAAGTAAGAAAAGATGGCATCCGGGCAGGTACCATTAATCCCGGAATGGTGGATACTTATTTCGCCAATGGGACTCAAGGAGACCCGGAAAAAGCAGAGTGGCTCAAGGTTCATGATATTGCTGAAGCTGTTGTATATATGGCGCTTGCACCGAAACATATGGTCATTGATGAAATGCATCTCCACCCGCTCATACAAGATTACCCGCGTGTATAAATGGAAATAAATGAAGACCAGGTCATCCATAAATTGGGTGACCTGGTCTTTCTTTTTATGTGAAAAAGCTTGTTTGTAGGGTGGTAGCTTGAGCATGATCGATATAACTCAACAAGGCTTCGTGCGACTCCAGCATTTCGCTTTGTTTACTCGGGTAGTAAGCCGAGTGAAGGAATGTTTCAATCTTTTTTGAAAGAAATTCATCCCTTGTGCGTACCATGAGGACGAGCAAGTCGTCCCATTGCCCCCAAATCATGAAGTGCAGGGCTTTGTCGTAATCATAGTGACTCATTGGATGACACTTCCTTTATGAAAGGAGTGGTCTTATTATCCCCGTGAGCGTTCCTGCTCAATCAGAGAGTTCGTCACAGTTCTGGGAATCCCGACACATTTTTGCTTTTTTCTTCCGCAAAGTATTGGAAATTTTGTTATGATAGTATGGAAAAGTTTTGCTTTTGACGGAAGGAGTTTTCGTGATGTCAGAAAAAAATCTTCTTTATACAAATGTGGGGTGTGTGATTTTACTGGGTGTTTTATTATTCTTGAGCTTGGTAACAGCTGAAGCTGATGCCACCCAACAGGTGATGATTCTCATAACGGAAATCATCGGAGGAATAACCCTGGTTGCGGCCATTCTTTCTCTTTATTACATAAAAAGTGATCAAAGGTATCTCCCTCTATCTATTTTATGTTTTTTGGCTCCCTGGTTGTTGTATGGAATTGGTTACGAAGTGGGTTTTGATGCGTCAACCCCTCATACGTGGATATGGTTTATCAGCTTGTATATGCTTCTCATTGCTGGATTCATTTTTATTCGCATCGGTTATAAAAAAGTAGAAGGTCATTATAAGCTTGTTTCTGTTTTCCTTTTATTTATTAATGCTATTTTTTTCGTTTATTTAATTTTCATTCAAATATGGTGGAGTCTCCCATTCCTGAATCGTTAATCCTCAGTTTTCTTAACTGGGGATTTTTTTGTTGTTCACGTACTTTTCCTGTTTTTGTCAATCGCATATTTGCTTTTCAACCACACATACTAACCGTAAATATGGATGGAAGGAGGGTGAATATCATGAAAATCAAAGTATTAGCCATCGGTCTATTAGCAGCTGGATCTCTTGTGGCCTGTCAGGCAGAGCAAGAAGCTGGAGACAATGGCAACTACAACGGAGTGGAAAATACAAGCTTCGAGCGTACAGCGGATGATATGTCCGAAAATGGTCAAAAGGCGAACCAGTATGACAATGATCGCGGTATGGTTCATAACACGAATTATAAAGTTGCCAAAGATGCAGCCAACCGTATCGAAAAAAATGTGGACGGCGTAGATCGTGTTTATGTGTTGAAAACACGTGACAATGCCTATGTAGCTGCAGAGCTTGATAATCCAAAAGGAGACAAGAACGAAGTCTCTGATGAAATGGAAAAGCAAATTAAAAAAGCAGTCAAAGATTCGGATCAGGATATAAACAATGTTTACATTTCAACGAATCCAGATTTTGTTGACTTGACGAACAATTATGTAGAAGATGCTCAAAATGGTGAACCTGTCAGAGGATTTTTCCGTGAATTCGGAGAAATGGTTGACCGTATTTTCCCTGACCAACGCTCATAATAAAGAAAAGCCAGGACCTTTTATTTAGGTTCTGGCTTTTCAGCTTTTACAATAATGAAATTCGGTTTTGTGGAAACTTTATGGAATCCCTTTGGGTGTACTTCTTTAAATTCAGGCGTAGGTTTTGGCTCTGAAAGTTGAATGAAACGGAAATGATCGGTCACCGCAGAAATAATCTTCTCAAGCGGCCGCCTATAAAAAGTCATCGGAACTTTTTCACCGTTCACCGTCCATTCCTCCTGAAGTTGCTGGCAGGCATAATAAGTATCCACATCATGGTTCATATAATCCATAAACGGGTGATGGGTAGAGAAAAGGAGTGTTCCTCCTGGTTTTAAGGTACGATAGAACTCCTGAAAAATAGGCGTCCAATCTTTTATGTAATGCAGTGTAAGTGAACTGATAATGAAGTCAAAAGATTCGTTTTCCATCGGTAAAGGATTCGACAAATCGTGAACAAAAGCATGGATACTGGCATTTTCTGCTCGCCGCTTGGTTGCATCAATCATGGAAGGACTGAGGTCAACCGCTGTTACGTCTGCGCCGTGATCAGCCATGTAACGCGCATACCACCCTGCTGCACACCCGGCATCCAAAACGTTTTTTTCTCGAAGTTCTGGGAGCAGGTCTATCATGGCGGGACGTTCGAGATAAGCATTGTAGGGCTTTCGGTCAACGTCAAATTCATAATGCGAAGACAAATGCTCATAGGAGTGAAGGATCTTCTTTTTCATTTGAAAACTCCTTTCTGTTCTTGTGTCATTCAGTGTACCTCAAAAAAGGTTGTATCTCTAATGTTCAGGTTCGCTGACATGTTGGAGCCCTTTAAAGTTCACCCCTTTTTAGATCAAAGTACTGGTGTCACGCAGTTAACCACCTCTAAGAGAGTGGCGTTTGACTGCCTTTCTTCTGATAGAATTAAGGAAAGGGGGCTTTAAAGATGATTAGAACAGCGGAGGTCTGTGATGCAGCAGGCTATCGAAAACTCATGGAGAAACTGGAGTCGGAAACGGATTTTTTACTATTCGGTAATGGGGAAAGGAAAGCCGCGAACGAACAGGTAGAAAGGTTGATTCAAAAAGTGGAGAAGGAAGAAAATTCTACGATCCTTCTTTCTGACTTTAACGGAGGAATCAACGGACATGTGACCGTTTTTGGCGGTGGAGCACCAAGGAGCTTACATACAGCAAGTGTTATTACAGGAGTATTGAAGGACTTCCACGGTTTAGGAGTCGCTAAAGAGCTATTTCATCATCTTTTTGGATGGGCAGGACATCATGGAGTAACGAGGCTTGAACTTACTGTCATGGTTCATAATGAGAGAGCAGTCCATTTTTATGAACAGATGGGGTTTGAAAAAGAAGGAGTCAAGAGGCAGTCTCTGATCGTCAGCGGGAGGCCTGTGGATGAATATGTCATGGCTAAAATTCTAGTATAGAGGACAAGAAGATGACCTGAACCTTCATGTTCGCTGCTTTACCCTCATATAGTTAAATAAGCGAAATCGAAGGAGGGGGCATCTTTGAGACCAGATGACCAAAAGAAGCTCGAATATGCGATCAGAGAAATAACGGAAATCGCTAAAGGTTTCGGGCTTGATTTCTATCCAATGCGTTACGAAGTCTGTCCTGATGATATTATTTATACATTCGGAGCGTACGGGATGCCGACACGCTTTTCCCACTGGAGCTTTGGAAAGCAGTACTACAAGATGAAGCTGCAATATGACCTCGGATTAAGTAAGATTTATGAACTTGTCATCAACTCGAATCCTTGCTATGCCTTTTTATTGAATTCAAACAGTTTGATTCAGAATAAGCTGATTGTTGCCCATGTCCTGGCTCACTGTGATTTCTTTAAAAACAATGCCCGGTTCCAGAATACGAAGAGGGACATGGTGGAAAGTATGGCGGCGACAGCAGAAAGAATCGCTACCTACGATAAAATATATGGGAAACATGAGGTAGAGTCATTCCTCGATGCTGTTCTTGCCATTCAGGAACATATTGATCCATCTTTGGTCCGTCCTAAACTCGCCTGGTCCTTGGACGAAGAAGAAAGTGAAGAAAAGCCGGTTCAAACCGAATATGATGATATTTGGAAGATTGATGAATCCTCCTCAGAAGAGCAGCCAAGGTTTAGGAAGAAAAAGAAATTCCCACCACGGCCTGAGAAGGATTTGCTTCTTTTTATTGAACAGTACAGCCGTGAACTTGAGGATTGGCAGCGGGATATCCTGACGATGATGCGCGAAGAAATGTTGTATTTCTGGCCGCAGTTGGAAACGAAGATTATGAACGAAGGATGGGCTTCCTACTGGCATGCGCGAATTTTACGGGAAATGGACTTAACAAGCGATGAGTCCATTGAATTCGCTAAACTCAATGCGAGCGTTGTGCAGCCAAGTAAGACGCAGCTAAATCCGTATTACTTAGGGTTGAAGATTTTCGAGGACATTGAAGATCGTTATGACAACCCAACCGAGGAAATGATTAAACACGGTGTCGAACCCGGTTCAGGAAGGGAAAAGATGTTCGAGGTCCGCGAAATTGAATCTGATCAAAGCTTCATCCGTAACTATTTAACGAAAGAACTGGCCAGGAGAGAGGATTTATATCTTTTCCAAAAGCAAGGCCAAAAATATAAAATCACGGATAAAGATCATGAAGCCGTACGGGATCAGCTTGTCACCATGAGGGTGAATGGAGGATTCCCTTATATCACTGTGCAGGACGGTGATTATGTGAAGGCCGGAGAACTTTATTTAAAACACCATTTTGAAGACGTAGAACTCGATGTCGGATATTTGGAAAAAACATTGCCTTATGTGTATCAGCTGTGGGGACGGAATGTTCACATAGAAACGAAAGTAGAGGGACGGGATGTAGTTTTCAGCTATGGCGGTAAAAAAGTTCAGAAGAAGTATTTATAGGAATGCAGACTGCTCTTTAAATAATAAAGGGCAGTTTTTTTATTTGATTATGTCTGAGACTTAATAAGTAAGAAATCGACAAAACCTCTCCCTTCGTTTGACAACTTGGAGAAAAGGAATTTGATATAATGACGGTAAGATTTACCTTCCTAATGCAAAAGAGGTGAGACGGATGAAAAAGGTGCGCGTGGCTATATACAGTTTGATTGCTGTATTGATTGCTGCTGTCTTTTTTTATGTGGACAATAAGGAAGTCAACGCACTGAAAAATAACCAGAGTTATCCGATGGTGGAAGATCCGAAACAACACCCCGAACCCATTACGGTGTCTTCTCAGGAAATCGGAGATACGAAAGTCCATTTAACCAAGCTTTACAGCCGCAACAATGCAAGGGGACTGTATCTTGGGATGTGGTATGGAGACCGAAATGCTCTAATGAAAAACAAGGAAGAAGATTGGTTGAGAGATAAAGGCCATATCGAATTTTTAGTTAAAGCGGTCGATTCGAACGGCACCACGTATAATGGACACACGATCGGTACCAAGGAAGGAACCTTCACTACTTTTCGTTATATCCAATTTGATGACTTCCGTTATGACAAAGACCTTGTTGAGCTTGATTTGGCATTTTACCCTATGATGGATGATGGCAAGGGAGGCCTTCCCTACGAGCATCCCTGGTTGGAAACCACTGTGGAAGTGGAATGAATAAAGCTTGCCTGAGCATAAGATAGCATAGATAAAGTTGGTTTAATAATGAGCTTAGACACAGGTCTAGGCTCTTTTTTTCGAATAAACAAAGGTCAATGAAAAGGGGACTCATAATGAGATATTCTCGTGTCTTGCTAAAAATTAGTGGTGGTGCCATGAAAGGGGATAGCAGGGACAGTTTCGATAATCAACGACTGGAACATATCGCAAACGAAATCCTCTCTCTTCTTGATAGTGGGTTGGAAGTTGCGGTCGTCGTCGGCGGAGGCAATATCTTCAGGGGCAGAACCGCAGAAGACTGGGGGATCGAGCGGGTGGAAGCTGATAATATTGGTACAATCGGCACGATTATTAACAGTTTGATGTTAAGAGGTGTGTTAAAGAAAAAATCAAAAAAAGAAATAAGGGTCATGACTTCTATACCAGTCGCAAGCGTAGCGGAGCCTTATATTCGTTTGAAGGCTTTGCACCACCTTGCTAAAGGTATGGTGGTCATTTTGGCAGGAGGGAACGGACAGCCATTTGTGACGACCGATTATCCTGCGGTTCAAAGGGCCATTGAATTGAACTGTGATGCCATCCTTGTTGCAAAACAAGGCGTGGACGGTGTGTATACATCGGATCCGGCCAAACACAAAGGAGCGCAAATGTATGGCCGTTTAAACTATGATGATATTCTTCTTCAAAACATCCAGATCATGGATCAGTCTGCTCTCATTCTTGCACGGGATTTTAAGTTGCCCGTCCACATTTTTAATTTTGATCATCCGGGACTGATGAAGAGGGTTTGTAAAGGGACAGATGAGGGTACTCTCATTTCACATCGACCATCCAAGCTTCAAACTTTGGAATAGGTTGAACGCTCTCGTTTAAAAAGTTTTTCAACGGAGGGTCCAACCCCGGCCTTTTTTCTGATAAACTATTCGTTAAACCTGGAGATGACTTGAGGAGGCAAAGTAATGACGATTCACGACCATATTTTGACAGAAAATGATTTTGTAAAGCAGGATACATTGAAGTACCCCTTCGAAGAACGAGGGCTTCAGTTCGGTGATGGAATTTATGAAGTGATCCGTGTTTACAATGGAAACTATTACTTAATGGATGAACACATCGATCGGCTGTACCGTTCAGCGGCAGCTGTTAAAATTGATGTCCCTTATACAAAGGAAGACATGTATGAGCGGCTGGAAGAACTGCTCAAGAAAAACAAAATCAGCGGAGATGCCAAAGTGTACTTGCAAATCACCAGAGGCTCTGCGCCGCGGGATCATGCTTTTCCTGATCAGACACAAGCGAACTTATATGCTTATGTGAAAGATCTTCCTCGTCCGGTTTCATTCTTGCGCGAGGGCGTCAGTGCCATTACTCATGAAGATGTGCGATGGGACTGGTGTTACATTAAAAGCTTAAACTTGCTTCCCAATGTCCTTGCAAAACAGACGGCTAAAGAACACGACTGTTACGAGGCCATCCTCCATAAAAATGGAGAAGTAACTGAATGCAGCTCTTCTAATGTCTATTTTGTGCGGCAGGGGAAAGTCTACACGCATCCGGCCAAGAAGAACATTCTACATGGATGTGTAAGGATGAGGGTGGAGGCTTTTTGTAAGAAAGAAAAGGTTGATTTTGTTGAAGAAGCCTTCCAGGTAGAGGACCTAGCTTATGCAGATGAATTGTTTTTATCAAGCAGTACCTCAGAAATCATGCCGATATTAAAAGTTGACGGGCAAACCATTGGTGATGGCCTTCCTGGAGCTGTTACAAGAAAGCTGCAAAAGTGTTATGAAGCAGATGCTCACATAAATCAAGATGATTCTATCTTTACAAGTCAAACGGCAACTGAATAATAGAAGGCCCGGAAGGCTATACTTCCGGGCTTTTTCGTTACTTATTAATATGAAAGCATGTGGAATATAACTGGCATCCATGAATCTCGTACGGCAAGGTGCGGGAATTCACGAAGGTAAGTCATGTAAGTCATGTAAAAAAGGCCAAGCGGCATAATAAATAGAGAACTTTGGATATGCTATAATGCTAAGGAAAAGAGGAAAGGAGCGGTCTTTTATGGGTAATATAAAACTTGAAATGACAAAAGAACAATATGAAACACTGGTTGAAATGGTGTTTTTAGGGACATGGATGGTCAATTCGACAAAATTGGAGCTGGATGAACAGTTCGAAGATGTAAGAGAGCTTGTCTTATCAAAATACAAGGAAGCGAATCTTGAGGACAAGATTTCTTATCAGGAACAAATAGGTGTTCATGACCTTGATGTAGATTATGAATCGAATCTATTAGATACACACGTAGAAGAATACGATGAGTTCAGCTTTTGGGATAAGTTGGTCGAAAAACTTGCCGAAAAACAGATGACGGAAATCTACGGGCCAATGGACGGAAAACTGACGGAAGACCAAATGGAAAAGCGACTAGCTATTGAAGAAGAAATTGGCCGGAGGCTTGAAGAGACAGGCGTGACGAAGCTCTCCTTTGAGGAATGAAAAAAAGCGTGATGGAAGTATCACGCTTTTTGAGGCATTTTTTTCTTCGGTTCTGTCCACAGAGCAGCAATCGGCCTCGCCCATTGGAACGACCATTGAATAAGTGGCCCTAACAGCAAAGCGACAATTAATGTCCCAAAACCGACCGGAGCTCCGAGCAAAAACCCAATGAGAGCCATTCCGGATTCGGAGAAAATGCGCACCGTGCTTTTGGATTGATTTGTTTTTTCATTCATAATCATCATGAAGTGATCCAGAGGAATGCGGGGGAATGGAGTTCGTAAGTAAACAGAGATTCCCACAGCTGTGGCTAAGAGGCCGAGTGAGAAAATGCCCCATTGAGCCCACCACGCTTCATATTCCATGTTCTCAAGCATTCCGTATAGAAAGATATCCAATGTTCTTCCACGTATGATAATTGGGATTAATGATTCGAATTGGGGTCGCTTATGCTCCAACTTGGCATTAACAAGTAAAAGAATGACAAAAGCAACAATCATGACGCTTCCGACAGTTACTGGTAAATGCATGGAGAGGCCGACAGCAATGCTATCTCCCGGGCCGACACCTAAACCGGATTGTATGATCAGCGCTAGGCCCAGACTTGAAACGACAAGTCCTGCAACATAGATGATAAACAGAAATAAATATTTCATAGGTAGACTCCTTTATGTGTCCACTTGTGCTCCGTTTATCATATCGTTTGAATTCTGGGATGTAAAGTTTCTGAACGGAGCGTTTGCCGATTGGACAAAAGGGAAAGCAAAAAAAGAATGGAGAAAGGGTGATAGACATGCAATATGCTGTTGTAACAGGGGCTTCTCGTGGTTTAGGAGAAGCGATTGCGCGACAATTCATTTTGAAGAGCGTGAATGTGGTGGCTGTTTCGCGATCAGGCAATGAAGAGTTGAAGGCTTTGGCAGATGAAAAAGGTGTGAGTTTCCATCATGTCAGCTGTGATCTGAGTGACTTGGATGATTTAAATGAAGGGCTCAATCAAATGATCGATCTTGTACTCCACAAGGATACTCATTATGTTTATCTCGTTAATAATGCAGGAGTCATCGAGCCTATTCAGACAGTTGGTCAATTAGAAGCAGAAGCCGTGCAAAAACACATGCAGGTTAATGTAACGGCACCTATTTTGACCGTGAATCGTTTTATTAAAGAAGCGAATGAAAGGGACATCTCTCTTGGTATCATAAACATTACTTCGGGTGCAGCAGAGAAAACCATTCATGGCTGGAGTACATACAGCAGCTCCAAAGCAGCCATTAATCGTTTCACGCAAACTTTGGCACTTGAGCAGGAAGGGAAGGATCATACGATATTTGCCTATAGCCCTGGTGTGATTGATACAGACATGCAAGGCGAAATTCGTTCTTCTTCGGAAGACGCTTTTGCTGATGTAGGGAAATTCCGGAAATTGAAAGAAGAAGGGGAGTTACGCTCCCCTGAAGAGGTGGCAGGTGTATTGATGAACCTTTTAGAAAAACCGGATAAAATCGAAAATGGTCAGGTGTATAAACTTTATGATCTAATAGGGAAATGATTGAAAGAGCCCAGTGATATCACTGGGCTCTTATTAATATGCTAGAAGTTCAATCGTGGGAGATTGTCTATGTGCTTCAATTCTTACCCGGCCTCCGATAGGAAAAGTGAAAATCGGTGTGGTATGACCGAAGCTGGCATTGTATAGGATAGGGATATGTTCGAGTTCTTTTTTAGACTGGAGGATCTGTTTGAGCGTATCATCATCCATGTGTGATTCTTTTTGGAAGCGGCCGATTACCATTCCCAGCACACCCTCGAAGCTTGGTTGATGAATTAAAGATTGTAAATCACGGTCGAAGGTTGAGGGATCGGATAACATGTCGTCTTCAAGGAACAGGATTGAATTTGTGAGGGAAGGCATATATGGCGTTCCTTGAAGCAAGTTCAAAGTACAAAGGTTTCCGCCTATGGAGGTGCCTTCAGCGACTCCTTCATACAGCACTTCATAACCGGTATTGGTATGAAATTGTCGTTCCTGTTGATTCAAATACCAGCGATCGTCACTCCAATCCATTGCAGGATGTATATTTTGCGGTTCTGTTTCAGTGAACACGCTCATAAAATGGTCGAACGTATAGTCGATGCCTTTTTCCATACCAAACGATGAAAAGTGAGGACCACTGTATGTGACCAGTCCTGTCTTGTTATATATCGTGTTGGAGAGAGCCGTAATGTCAGAATACCCACAGAAGATCTTAGGATTCTTATGGATGAGATCAAAATCAAGGCGGTTCAGCAATTGGTTGCTGTCATATCCACCAAGAGTAGTCAAGATGGCTTTGACATTCGGATCAGAAAAAGCTTCGTGTATATCAGTCACCCTGTGGTCAACGGGATTGGAGATGAACTGGCTGCTTTCTGCTGCATATGTACTGAAGGTCACTTTGAATCCCGCCTGGTTCAATCGCTCTACGGCCAGTTCCTGCTGGTCAGGTGCTACAATCGATAAACTTTTGGCGGGGGAGATTACTCGAATTTCATCTCCCTTTTTTAATTTCTCAGGTATCATTAACTTGCCTCCTTCGTGAATTGGTAAATTACATAACTATACCAAAAAGTATGGTTTGCGTCCATTAGGATTTAGAATATTTTGAAACTATCTTCAAGATCGGATCGTATGTATAAGCAAGGGGGAATTTTATGTTCTCAACCATTGTTGGGTTTATTCTTGTTGTTGCTTTTTTAGCTCTTATCTTCAGGTTTGTTCGCCAGTCAACCAGTAGTCGATCCCTTTCCTCTAAAAAAGATGACCCTACGTGGCAGCCTGGGTTTCATCAGTTCGATCATTCTGATGGTGGTGGAGACGGGGGAGGGGAGTGAACCATGAATGATGAGTCACTTTCTTAGAATAACTCCCTGAAAATGAGTGGGGCCATCTTCACCTTCTTCTATCGGAATTTTATGAAACGCTTCAAGCTTGAACTCACGTTTTAGAATAGATTCAAGAATATCGTCTTCATAAAAAGAGAAAAAGCGTTTAGGCTCATGGAAGTCTTTCTGCCAAATGCCCTCATGATTGATGCCGCCGTAAACACCTAAATAAAAAAGCCCATCTTTTTTTAGAACGCTGCGAATACCTCTTAGGATTTCAGGAAGGTTCTCTTTGGGTACATGAAGCAGACAATTCAAAGCCCAGACGGCATCAAAAGATGCTTCCGGAAACTGTAATTCATCAAAACTCATGACGTCTGCTTTCAATCCTTTTTCACGGCAGAGCTGGACCATATCTTCGGATAAATCCGTTGCCTGAACGTTGAATCCTTCCTGGGAGAAGAAAAGACTGTCTTTCCCTGGTCCGGATCCGATTTCGAGCAGTGAATCCTTCTTCTCATTCTTTAATTTTTCCAGGAAAGCCGCCCTTTCCTTTATTTTCCAATCTTGTGAACGTGATTGATTACGCTGTTTTGATTGACGGTCATACGCTTTAGAGAGATTCTTTTTTATATCTTGTGGAATCAATGTCTCTGCTCCTTCTTTTGGTAAGTAACGGCGAGCATACCGTCTTGATAGGCTTTGGTTTCTGTAAGCTGAAGCTCTTCTTCAAGGTCATTTTTTTGGAAAAGGGGAATGCCTTTACCAATCAATGTTGGTTGAATAAAGATCTGGAACTCATCAATCAATCCAGCAGAGATGAAATAATGGATCAGGTTTGCTCCTCCGACAACCCAAATGGTTTTATTCTGTTCATTCTTAAGCATGTTCACAAGGGGCAGGATTTGTTCAGGTTGTAGATATGTCGCATAATCGTCATGGCCTTCGCGCGTGTTACTCACGACATAGACATCCTTCATTTTGTAAGGGAATTCTTCGGTTAATTCAAAGATGTGATCATAAGTTTTCCTTCCTAGAAAAACGGTATCCACTGCGTTGATGAATTGTTCATAGCCATAGTCTTCGTCAGCACCATCCCGCAGCCAATCAATGCTCCCATCCTCTCTTGCGATATAGCCATCAGCACTTTGAGCAATGTATAATGTGACTTTCCCCATATGAATTCCTCCATTCTTTTTGTCTTGTATTCCTAAGCCACTTCATCATATAATAAACGTAACCAAAAAAGAAGGGACTGACGTTTAAAGCAATGAAGTACTAATCCTGTTGCTAAACGAGTATGAGAATAAGAAACAACACTCGTTCCAGATACAGGATTGGTCTGTCCTTTTTTAAAAAAGGATCCTCTTGCTTTTTATATCACCCTTCATATATGTTGTGGTGTGCCCAAAAAGTGGTGGCAGACTAAAAACCTCTCTGGAACGGTTCAGGGAGGTTTATTTATGTTAAATATGCGTGCAACCAATATACTGTATCAAATCGGAAGCCGAGATCTACTTGATATTAAAGAACTGAAGATTCATGAAGGAGACCGAATTGGTCTAGTAGGAAGAAATGGAGAAGGGAAAAGCCTGTTGCTGCAATACTTGTTAGGAAAGCTCGATGTAGCCCCGCAAGTGGAATGGCACACATCTTATGGATGGATGAAACAGATGAATGAAGAAGAGTGGAAATCTTCTACAATGAGTGGTGGAGAAAAAACACTCGCTCGACTGGAGCGAATCCTTTCCCAGGGCCACTCCTTGCTTTTTCTTGATGAACCAACGAATAACCTGGACTGGGAGCACATTGAATCATTAGAAGAAGAACTGCTCAAGCATAACGGCGCTTATGTTCTTGTTTCCCACGATCGAAAGCTGCTCAATCGCTGCTGCAATAAAATCTGGGAACTTGAACAAGGAAAATTGACGGAATACCAAGGGAATTATGATTTTTATGAAGTTCAAAAGGAGCTTGAACGAAAGCAGAAATACGAAAAGCACGAACAGTATGTGAAAGAAAAAAACAGAATCGAGGAACGAATCCGCCAGAAGCAGTCCCAATCTAAAGGAATGAGAAAACCTCCAAAGCGAATGGGAAATTCCGAGTGGCAACTTGGGAAGAACAAAGCAGCTGCTCATCAAAAGAAGGTGGAGCGTGTCGGTAAGACCTTGGAGCGCAGATTGGATCGTCTCGAGAAGGCCGAGAAGCCTATGGAATGGGATCAAGTGAAAATGGAGTTCAGTAAATTGAACCCATCAAGTAAAAAAGCATTGGGAACGGTAGGGGAGACAGAAGTCCAGGCGGGATCTAAGTTTCTTTTTACCAGCCCTAAATTGTCATTGAAAAATGGATCCAAAACAGCCTTCATCGGTGGAAACGGAACAGGAAAATCCACTTTTATCCAACATCTTTTACGGACAACAGATTGGCTTTCTCCAGGAGTAGAAGTCGGGTACTTTCACCAGACTTTGGAAGATTTGCCTTTAGAAAAGAAAGTGTACGACTATGCAAGTGAAAAGAGTTCACTATCCGAAACTACCATTCGTATCATCCTTGCTCGTCTAAGGTTTTTTGCTGAGGATATGAACAAAACCATAGGTCAATTGAGTGGAGGAGAACGAGTGAAGCTGTCTTTAGCGAAATTGATGGCCAGCGGGGCAACTTTCCTCGTGCTTGATGAACCAACAAATCACCTGGATCTCGAAGCGATACATGCTTTAGAACGGTTAATCTGTGATTTCCCAGGGACGATTCTTTTTGTTACCCATGATCGTACATTCATCGAGAGGACAGCGGATCAAATATGGATGATTGAAGATTCAAAGTTCATAACTTTCGATGGCACATGGAAACAGTGGGAGGAGTATGTGGAGAATCCCCCTGTCGCTGACGATGACGTCTACGATCAGATGGCATTAGAAACAAAGTTGACGGAACTCATCAGCCGGTTGAGCATGCCTGGTCCGAATGAAGATGTTAATCAATTGGAGGAGGACTATCAACACACGTTGTCTAACTTAAAGAAACTGAAAAAGAACTAAAAAAAAGCGACCGGGAAGAGGTCGCTTTTTTATGTTAAAAGAGGTGTCTATGTGTGGAAATCACCTATCGAGCTGGCTTTTCCTGGCTACTGAGATGTCTCTACTTTTTTAGCTTCTTTGTTATTTCTCAAAAACATGTACAGCGAGGCACCGAAGATTGTGAAGTAACCGAGAATGCTGAAAATATCAGGTACTTGATCAAATAAGATGATACTGATGAGTGCCGAGTAGACCACGGTGGAATAGAAAAAGATAGAGATCTCCCGTGCTGGAGCGAATTTATAGGCTATGGTCAAACCGAACTGTCCCAGCGTTGCAAATGCCCCAGCGGATAGCAGGTACACCCATTGTTTCAAGCTCATCGGTTCATAGAAAGCAATGGTGAAAGGGAGCAGGGTGACGGTTGTGAAAAATGAGAAGTAGAAGACAATGGTATAAAATTTTTCTTTATCTCCTAATACACGGAGCAAAGTATAGGCGCCAGCTGCAAACACAGCTGAGAAAATACCGGCGAGATAAGGAATGAATTCAACAGAAAATGCCGGTTTTATGATGAACAGTGTCCCGATAAACGCAACGACAATAGCAATGATCTGATACAAACGTGCCTTCTCTTTCAAAAAGATAGCTGAAAAGATAATTAACAAAAATGGACTGAGCTTGTTGAGCATATCCGCATCTGACAATACAAGGTTATCAATGGCATAGAAAAACAAAACCATCCCGATCGTACCGAGTGCTGAACGCGAAAGCAGCAACTTCTGATTTTCCTTTTTACCAAATAGCCGTTCTTTGTTGTACATGACAAAACCAAAGGCGATAATGGCTGATACAAGATTACGGAATAAAGTCTTTTGAACAGTCGGAACGTCTCCAGACAGCTTAACGAGTGCCGCCATCATAGAGAAGCCGAAGGCAGATATAAGTAGTAATATGATTCCTTTATTTCGATTGCTCATGATGGTTCCTCCAGTTGAACTTATGTTGTGCAAAAAAAACACCTTTACCATCCTAATATAAAAAATTAATGAAAGAAAGCCACATGCACTTCTTCCACAAAC
>NZ_JAFLHE010000014.1:0-59914 GCF_017307035.1 Halobacillus sp. GSS1 | reverse complement strand
TAAAGAAGAAATGTTTTGACGTACTGGTTGGTTCGTTCAGTTTTCAAAGATCAAATGTTTTGCTTGCCGCTTCGTCAGCGACTTAATTAGTTTATCACTTTCAGTTGTTTGTGTCAACAACTTTTTTCGTGATTTTTTCGGTGTCGTTTTGGCGACAAGTAATAATTTATCATGTCTGCTCTGCAGTGTCAACAACTTTTTTCAAAAGAAAATCGTTTGTTTTTGCTGCGTTATTTGTTTTCCGACAACGTTTAATAATATATCACAGACTAAAAAAGAAAAGCAATGCTTTTTTTGAAATTCATTATAAAAAGTTGTTTCAATGAGTACACATCCATATGAAAAGCCCTGATCTACATTCAGGGCTTAGTTGTGACCTTTAGCATTATGGATAAGCTGGAATTGATTATAGCATTAATTCTGTTTCTTCTTCCTGGGCATATACTGTAAACATTCTTCTCTGGTTGCAAACCTGCGGAAAATCTGAAAAAGAACGTCATACCTTTCTTCCATCGCTCTTTTCAGTCCTTGGTCAATTCTGTGGTCTCCGAGGTCAAACGTGATTTCTTCCATCTCTCTCTTCAACAAATATTCAATTTCACGACGTTCCTGTTCGCTAATCATTAAACCATGCACCTTAAAGGACCTCCCTTTAACAACTCTCTATATTTTTACCCTAAATCTTGTGTTTTTAGCATAGGTTGTCCTTTTTTTCATATGTATAGAACATATTGGAAGGAAGGTGAATCGTGCAATGAGTTTCTACACTTGGAAAGCTGAGCGGATGAAACGCTATGGAGTGGTGGTGGCTTTGGCATTTTTTTGCGCCCTCTTTTTATGGATTGGACAGTGGAGTCAACTCCCCGTCTTTTCAAATGAAGGTGAGCCCCGTGCTTTGACTCAAGGAAGCGATAAAAATTCGAACGTTGCACTGACATTTAATATAAGCTGGGGAACAGAAAAGGTTCATGACGTGTTGAAGCAGTTGGAAGCCAACAAAGCCCAGGCAACTTTTTTCGTTAGTGGGGAATGGGCAGAACGTCACCCCGATATTATTAAAGCTATTCATGAAGGAAAACACGAAATCGGGATGATGGGATATAAATACGAAAGTTACCTTGAAAGAAAACCCGCCCAAGTGCAACAGGACATGAATCAAGCGAAAGAAGCTTTTGAAAAACTGGGCTTTGAAGAGATCAAATGGATCCGTCCGCCCCATGGTCACATGGATAAAGAGGTTTTGAAGTTGATCGAAAATGAGGGAATGCAAGCGGTGCAATGGAGCATCAACCCAAGAGACTGGGAAAACCCAGGCACAAACACCATCATTGATACCGTTCTGAATGAAGGTTCAGAAGGAGATATCATCTTGATGCATGCATCTGACTCCGTAAAACAAACAGCGAAAGCACTTGAAGTCATCCTGCCCGGTTTAAAACAAAAAGGACTGAAATTCGTAAGCATTACTGAACTGGTGAGTGGGACAGAATCAGAAACCACTCAAATTGAATAGCCCGATAAAAAAACAACCACCGCTCTTTCTATGCGGTGGTTGTTTTTCAGGCAGCTTTTTCAGGGGTTTTTGTTATACGGTGGAGCAAAATGAGTTGATATGCATTACAGATGAACAAAGGAATAATCATCAGCCACACATAATCGCTGCCTTGCGCTCTCAAAGCAGGGACCCATTCTACACTCGTAACAACAACCATAAAAAACAAGGCAGGAATAAATGCATGCCACTTCGTTTCTTTTGCTTTTACATAAGCAACGATAATGGAAAGTCCTAGAAGACCTAAGGCTGTCCACAAAAACGGCCAGATGGATGCATCTTCTGCTGCCTGATATCTAAAATACACAAGGTCAAAGAGTGTAAAAGCAATCAGGAAAAGTTGGACCGGCGTCCATAATGAACGGAAAATGCCCTTTCCAAACTGATTGACTGTCAGGTAGGCGAAGAAGCCCATTTGACTAATGATGCTGAATATAAATCCAAGTCCCGCAAAAAATAACAATAAGCCAAAGAGCTCGAAGAGTTGGAACGGCTTAAGCACTTCAGTATAAGAATCATATTTGAAAATAAAACTGATGACCAGTGTCGTCAAACCACCGATCCATAAGGTCGTTAAAAACAACCTTACCCATTTACGACTATTCACGGAAGTTCCCCCTATTATCCAAAAGACTTTTCCACCGTATTTTACCACGAAGTCGAGCTTTTTTCCTCCAGTCTTCGTATAATTTCTGTCGAATCGCAGATAGTAAACGTAAGGAGAACTTAAGAAAGGGGACATGCAAAATGTCCAAACTCCGATTCTTATGTCCCGTCCTGATCCTTGTACTCCTGGCTGCTTGCAGCGGGGCATCAAGCGCAAGTGAACAGACGGATTATGATACAACGAAGAAGATGATCGTTGATATTCTGAAATCGGACGACGGGAAAAAAGCGATGACTGAAGTACTTTCTGATGAGAAAATGCAGCAACAGATGGCCCTGGAGTCAGAAGTTGTATCGCAGGCTGTCCAACAGACACTAGTATCTGAAGAAGGAAAAGCTTTTTGGAGTAAATTGTTCTCCGATCCAAAATTCGTCCAAGAGTTCAGTAAAGTCCTTGAAGATCAGCAGAAAAAGCTGATGAAAGGACTAATGAAAGATGCTGAGTATCAAAAATTGATGATTGAGCTTTATAAAAACCCTGAAATGATGAAGGAAATGGTTACCGTCATGGAAGGGCAGCAATTCCGTTCACATCTGCAGAAAACCATTGAAGAAACATTGAACAGCCCTGTTTTCCAAGCGAAAATGAGTGAAACCTTATTGAAAGCAGCGGAAAAAATGCAGAGTGGTGGCGGTGGGAAATCCGATTCCTCCGGTCAAGGTGGAGAAAGCAGTAGTGAAGAACAATCCGGCAGTGGTGGCGGCGGTGAAGGTGAAAAAAGTCAGCAAGGCTAGCCACAAGTCAAAAAAACACGCACTTCTTAAAGAAGTGCGTGTTTTTATTAATACTTATCAATTACTTTCGCAGCCATATTACGGTAAATGACACCGATTGGATGATCTGCCTGATAGACAGATGGTGCGAAAACATCCTCTTCCTCGTACGGCTGTTGAAGTGGCACGTGTCCAAGGACGCCTGTTTGAAGAGTTTCAGCGAGCTTCACGCCGCCACCTCTACCGAAGACGAACTCTTTGTTGCCTGTCTCTTTACTCTCGAAATAAGCCATATTTTCAACGACACCTAGGATTTCATGTTCCGTTTTCAGAGCCATTTGCCCTGCACGTGCAGCTACAAAAGCAGCTGTCGGGTGCGGAGTCGTAACGATGATCTCTTTAGAAGACGGCAGCATAGAGTGTACATCCAATGCCACATCTCCTGTTCCTGGCGGCAAGTCAAGAAGAAGGTAATCGAGGTCGCCCCATTCCACTTCTTTAAAAAAGCTCGTCAACATTTTACCGAGCATGGGTCCGCGCCAGATAATCGGGGAGTTATCTTCTACAAAGAAGCCCATCGATACAAGCTTAACTCCGAAACGTTCTACAGGAATAATCTTTTCGCCGCGAACGACCGGGCGTTCTTCCACACCCATCATATCCGGTACACTGAAACCATAGATATCCGCGTCAATAATTCCAACTTTCTTACCAAGGCGGGTTAAAGCCACAGCAAGGTTAACCGTAACCGTGGACTTCCCTACACCACCCTTACCACTGGCAATGGAGATAAACTTCGTCCCGGTATTTCCACCTAGAAGAGAAGCTTCCTGTTCCTGCTCCGCTTCTGGCTGGAATCTTTGAATCACATCATCCGGGAGCTGGTCGAAACGCAGGCCGACCGTTGCGGCTCCCCCACTTTTCAGTTCATTAACAATTTTCTGCTGCAATTCCATCTGTTCAGCGGTATTTGTCTTTCCGATCAATATCTTAACGCTGACATGATTTTTTTCTTCCTTAATTTTTATCTCTTCAACTCCACCTGTTTCTTCCAACGTTTTATGTAAAAACGGGTCTTCGATCGAATGGAGGATTTCTAGTACTTTTCCTTCTGTCAACAAGCCGTTCACCATCCTTAGAAATATGTTTCACTATGGCTAGTATAACATATATGAAACGCTTTCTAAGTGATTTGCTTCAATCAATCTTCTGATGGCAGCTCTCTTTCTGTCACATACCGGAGCACTCCCTGATAGATGGATGCTGACATTTTCCTTTGGTAATCATTATCCTTTAACAATTCTCGTTCCCCTGGGTTTGATAAAAACCCGGCTTCCACTAAGACACCTGGAGCTTTCGCGTGTTTAAGGATATAGATACTGGACAAGCCAAAAGCTCCACGATCCGTATTCCCTATGTTCTCCTTGATTTCGGATTGAATAAACTTGGCCAACGTTTTGCTTTCCTCATTTTTTGGATAGTAAAAAGTCTGGGCGCCGCTCCATTTTTCAGAAGGAATGGCATTCAAGTGTATACTGATGTATAAATCCGCTTCTTTTTCTTC
Source organism: Halobacillus sp. GSS1 (assembly GCF_017307035.1). NCBI lineage: Bacteria > Bacillati > Bacillota > Bacilli > Caryophanales > Bacillaceae > Halobacillus > Halobacillus sp. GSS1. The sequence goes on along the minus strand of NZ_JAFLHE010000014.1, from coordinate 55,418 downwards.
AATGTACTGAACCCTGTTCCTGACATCTTCCGCCTGCCTGCGCCGAGCTTTTTCCGCTTCATCTGATGCAAGGTCATTGTCATCATCACGGGTTAGGTACACGAGTGCTCCCGCTTGCTGCAAATAATCACGAAGGTACTCAGCCATTTGCAGCGTAATGACTTTCTCTTCCGTACCATCTTTGCCAGAAGCACCAGCATCAGGTCCCCCATGCCCAGGATCCAATACAATCACTTTCCCGGACAGTGGAGATGACCATACTGTCCAAGCGTCCTTTGCTTCCTGAATCGGATAGGAAACAGCGCACACCAATACAATGATCCCTACTAACCATAGAAATGTTTTCAACCTAGGATTTCGCATGCCTCACACTCCCTTATACTCCTCCATTTCACTATATGGGACAGGATGGACAAATATGTGAAAGCATAAGGAAGCTTTTTAGCAGGGAATCATAACACTCTATTTTCGTTTTGGTTTAAAATTTAAACAGCTAACCGTATGCGGTTCTTTGATGGGTCTATGGTGTAGATCACTCCATCTTCTTCATCGACAGAAGCTCCCATTTGCCGGATTCTATGGATCGCTTCTTCCCTGGAGTGGTTCTGAGGAAAATGAATATCAAACCATTTCAACCCTGCTTCCTCCTTATCTGGAGACGGGGCATCGGTACCCTTCCATGTGTTGAGGCCGATGTGGTGATGATAGTTAGCCGATGAAATAAACAAGGCTTCATCACCGAGCCGGCCCACTACATCGAACCCTAAGCCATCACAATAGAATTGTTTCGCTTTTTCAAGATCAGAGACATGGAGATGAACATGCCCCATGACCGTCCGGTCCGGCAGCCCCATCCACCCGGGGTTCGTTTCAAAACGGAACAACTCCTCAAAGTCCAATGGGTCAACTGTCATCTTCACCTCACTTCCGGACCATTTCCATAAGGAAGAGGGTCGGTCAATATACACCTCAATACCATTTCCATCAGGATCAGAAAAGTAAATCGCTTCACTAACGAGGTGATCGGCTGAAGCCACCTGTACGTTGTTCTTAATCAAGTGTTTGACCAAATCGGCGAGATCTGACTTTTCTGGCAAAAGCAGAGCAAAGTGATACAGTCCTGTCGCTTTTCTATTAGGTGGTCTAACATCTTGATCCTCCTCAAGGACAAGAAGCGGCTTTTCTCCCCCTGCACTTAAGTGAACGGCTTTACTGGACCGTTCCCATATTTGAAAACCAATGATGTTTGTATAAAACTCCAACGAACGCTTCAGATCCATGACTCTTAAAGTGACCAGATTAACATGGATGTTTTCTTTTTCATGAAAAAGCATGTGAACCACTCCATTCGTATATCTTTTCCCTCAGTATATCTGAATAAGAATTTCACATATATTCATATGCTTTCAAGTATGTCTGGCACGTCATTTAAGACCTCACCGAAACAAATAAACATAAAAAAAGACTCCCAACCGAGTCGGTTGAGAGTCTTTTGTATAAGCATTGATTAACGCTTGGAGAATTGTGGAGCGCGACGAGCACCTTTAAGACCGTATTTCTTACGCTCTTTCATACGTGCGTCACGAGTCAATAGACCAGCGCGCTTCAATGGTGTACGGTATTCAGGATCCGCTTGTAACAATGCACGAGCGATTCCGTGACGGATTGCACCAGCTTGTCCTGTGAATCCACCGCCATCTACGTTTACATAAACGTCATAGTTACCTTCTGTTTCTGTAACAGCTAGAGGCTGTTTCAGAATCATACGAAGCGTTTCATATGGGAAAAAGTCTTCAGCATCACGTTTGTTTACTACTACACGACCAGTTCCTGGAACAAGACGTACACGAGCTGTTGAGCTCTTACGACGACCAGTACCTGAGTATTGTACTTGTGCCACTAAGATTACCTCCTTTGATTATCCGCGAAGTTCGTAAACTTCTGGTTTTTGTGCTTCATGCTTGTGGTCCGCACCAGCGTAAACATGAAGTTTCTTGCCCATCTTACGTCCAAGACTTCCTTTTGGAAGCATCCCTTTAACAGCAAGCTCTAGCATTTGCTCAGGGTATTTCGTACGCATTTCGTTAGCCGTACGGGATTTCAAACCACCTACGTGGTTAGAGTGACGATAATAGATCTTATCGTTGATTTTGTTACCTGTAAGTTGGATCTCACCAGCATTGATGATGATGACGTGGTCACCAGTGTCAACGTGTGGTGTGTATGTTGGTTTATTTTTACCGCGAAGGATCGCAGCAACTTCGCTCGCTAAACGGCCGAGTGTTTGCCCTGCAGCATCCACAACATACCATTTACGTTCAACGTTGTTTTCATTTGCCATGAAAGTTGTGCGCATATCGGTTTCCCTCCTGAAATGTTTGATTTCTCATAGACTTCGTTACTACTTTATCATTTATCTCAAATACGATTAGTTTTCCGGGGCTAACCGTGGTACAGAAATAAAATGCCATAGAATATAATATAACACCTTGTAACTATATGTCAAGGGCATGCACACCTGGATTCGTTGTTTTTTTAAAAGAGTGCCTCAATTTCCGGGGCGAACCCATCTAATAAAACACTTCCCATAAAAACAAGCCTTGCGGGGGTGCCGTCTTCCCTGCTTCGTTACGGTTTTTTGCTTCGATGATCCTCTTTACATCTTCAGGGTCACGTTCGTTCCTTCCAATTTCCAAAAGCGTGCCGACAAGAATCCGAACCATGTTATAGAGAAAGCCTGAGCCACGGAAGACAAAAACCATGTCATTTCCCTCTTTGGTTATCTCTGCTTTATAAATCGTCCGAACCTTGGCCCCTTTGATGTCTGTCTTCGGTGAACAAAAAGAGGTGAAATCATGCTCTCCCTCAAGATGCCGGCACGCTTCTCTCATCCGGTTGATGTCAAGTTCTGCGCGTACGTGGTGAGTATAATGACGGCGGAAGAGGTCCGGCTCATGAGCCTGATGGACATAATAGCGGTACTCTTTTCCCTTGGCATCATACCTTGCATGGAATTCTTCCGTTGCTTGCTCAGCAGAAACGACTTGAATATCATCCGGTAGAAGCGAGCCCAAGGCTCTTTTCCAATTCGCCATAGGAATATGAAGGGGAGTATCAAAATGGATCACCTGACCGACCGCGTGAACACGGGCATCCGTACGTCCGGAAGCGACCACTTTCACCTGATCTCCTTTGTGCATTTTCCTTAATGCTTTTTCAAGCTCAGCCTGAATGGTATTCCCATTAGGCTGAACCTGATAGCCAGCGTAATTCGTCCCATCATAACAGATGACCATACGAATTCTTTTCATAAAACGTTCCTCCCCGTCAGCTTCTCGTCATGAATAGGGCGATGACTAATAGAGCGAACAGGACATACAAAGAAATATCAAGCTTTGATATCCTCAGCTCCCTGAGTTTTGTACGCCCTTCCCCTCCTTGATAGCCACGCGCTTCCATCGCCATAGCGAGCTCTTCTGCGCGTTTGAACGCACTGACGAACAAAGGGACTAGAAGAGGTACAATCGCCTTCACACGGTCCTTTAACGCCCCTGTGCGGAAATCTACACCTCGGGAGGCCTGGGCTTTGGAAATTTTCTCTGTCTCCTGCATCAGTGTCGGAATGAAGCGGAGGGAGATCGACATCATCAGTGCCAGTTCATGGACAGGGAACTTCACTTTTTTCAGTGGACCCAACAGCTCCTCGATGGCATCTGTAATTTCAATCGGCGTTGTTGTCAACGTAAGCAGCGAGGTCACAAGAATGAGGAGAAAGAACCGTAATGAAATGGCTCCCCCCTGGACAAGACCTTCTCTGTATACATCCCAGCCCAATATAGAAAACACGACGTCCCCCTCCCTCGTGACAATCAAATGGAGAAGGAACGTAAACACAATAAGGAACCATACCGGTTTCAAACCTTTCATAATGTAACGGAAGGGGACCCGGGATAGCAAGGCACTGCCAACAGCAAAAAGAGCAAGTACCCCGTAGCTCATAACAGAGTTAGCAAAAAATACGATCACAACAAAAAAGAAGATGATAGCGATTTTCGAACGAGGGTCAAGGCGATGGATCACGGAATCTGTCGGAATATATTGGCCGATAATTAAAGAACTACTCATGATCGCTGCCCCCTCTCACTTTGCGGGCTAATTCTTTTGCTAACTCAGCTATGGTCTGCCCTTTATACTCAAGTTCAATCCCATACTCTTTCTCAGCCTTGCTCAAGAAGGAGATAACTTCCGGAACATCCAACTGGACGCGCTCAAGGTCTTCCTTCTGTTGAAAAATCTCCAATGGAGTCCCTTCTTTGTAAAGTTCCCCATGGTTCAAGATCAAAATATAATCGGCATAAGCAAGCGCATCTTCCATACTGTGAGTGACTAAGATTGTCGTCAGTTCCTTTTCACGATGAAGGTCGTAAAACATATCCATCACTTCTCTTTGACCGCTGGGATCAAGTCCTGCCGTTGGTTCATCTAAAACAAGGACCTTAGGATCCATGGCAAGTACCCCGGATATAGCTACACGACGCATCTGCCCACCACTCAAGTCGAATGGTGAACGATCGAGCAGTTCTTCAGGAAGCTTCGTTGCTTGAACCGCAGCTTTTGTCCGTCGCTCAATTTCTTCCTGGGGGACACCAAAATTCTGCGGCCCGAAAGCAATGTCCTTGGCCACTGTTTCTTCAAACAATTGGTGTTCAGGATATTGGAATACAACACCGACTTTCTCACGTAACTCTCTTAAGTGCTTGTTTTTCACACCGGCTTCAATGGTGAAGTTACCCACCTGTATTTTTCCTTCTGTTGGCTGCAGCAGTCCGTTCAAGTGCTGAATCAGCGTCGACTTCCCTGACCCAGTATGACCAATGACAGCTACAAAGGATCCAGATTCAATCGAGAAGGTCATATCATTCAGTGCTTTGTGTTCGAATGGACTATTCGGTTGATAGGTATAGCTTACATGGTCAAACGAGATGTGCATAAGTCCTCCAACAACTCCTGGTGATTGAGTGGCTCACGAGATAGGCTTAAACCTTCTGCTTTGAGGTGATCAGCCATTTTACTTACAAACGGAGTATCCAAGCCAATTTCAGTCAACTGTTCTTTTCTAGAGAATACGTCACGCGGCGTCCCTTCCATCCAGACTTCTCCACCATTCATGACAATCACTCTTGAAGCCAATGTCACTTCTTGAAGGTCATGGGTAATGGTCACTAATGAAAGGTCTCTTTCCTGCTGGACGTCGCTTACGGTCTGCATGATTTCTTTTCTTCCTTTTGGATCCAGCATAGCGGTTGCTTCATCAAGAATGATAAATTCAGGGGACACAGCAAGGACGCTGGCGATGGCCACGCGCTGTTTTTGGCCTCCTGATAATCGATGGGGTTCATGCGTCTCGTATCCTTCCATACGGACAGAGTTCAGACTTTCTTGAATCCGCTCAAGCATAAGGTCACGAGGCATACCGTGGTTTTCCATACCGAAGGCTACATCATCCCTTACGGTAGTCCCAACAAACTGGTTATCCGGATTTTGAAAAACCATCCCCACCTGTTTTCTGACTTCCCATACCGTCTCAGGAGTCACTTTCATTCCATCGACGATAATTTCCCCTTCCTGAGGGAACAAAAGCCCATTCATTAATTTAGCAATTGTCGATTTGCCTGAACCATTATGACCGATGATGGCCACCCATTCATCCGGGCCTATGGTGAAGCTCACGTCCTTTAACACCCAGGGCATGTCTTCCTGGTATTTAAAGGACACATGACGAAACTCGACTTGTCTCTCTCCCATCTGTGTTCCTCCTCTGCTCAACTGACTATTTCCCAGGAAATATGACACCATTTCCTATCAACCGAAGGGTGGCTCATCTAAATGTCGACGCCACCCTAACGGTATTTCCTTCCATTTGGATATAAAAAAAGGGCTGGATGTAACCTCGCGATGAGATTCAGTCCTGCCCTTTTACCCTCATGGTATTCATTAAACTAGTTCAATGATCGCCATTTTCGCTCCATCACCTTTACGCTCGCCTAGCTTAAGCACGCGAGTGTAACCACCTTGACGGTCTTCATAGCGTGGGCCGATGTCAGAGAATAGCTTTTGCAAAGCTGTTTGCTCCCCATCTTCGTCGGCTTGCGCATTGTAAAGGAATGATTCAGCTTGACGACGGGCATGTAGATCGCCGCGTTTCCCTAGTGTAATCATTTTTTCTACAACAGATTTAAGCTCTTTCGCTTTAGCTTCTGTTGTTTCCAAACGTTCGTGAATGATCAAGTCTGTCGCTAAGTTACGAAGTAGCGCCATACGCTGATCCGTTGTACGTCCTAGTTTTCTAGCCATTGATAATCCCTCCCTTATCTGAATCTCTTAGATGTGTTCTATCAATCAATCGTCTTTTCTTAGACCTAATCCAAGTTCGTCCAACTTGTGCTTCACTTCTTCAAGTGACTTGCGACCAAGGTTACGTACCTTCATCATGTCTTCTTCAGACTTATTCGCAAGTTCCTGCACTGTGTTGATACCAGCGCGTTTCAAGCAGTTGTAGGAACGGACAGATAGATCAAGTTCTTCGATCGTCATTTCAAGAACTTTTTCTTTTTGGTCCTCTTCTTTTTCAACCATGATTTCAGCTTTTTGAGCTTCATCAGTAAGGCCTACAAAGATATTGAGGTGTTCCATATAGATTTTAGCCCCAAGAGAGATCGCTTCTTCCGGACGAATGCTACCATCCGTCCATACATCTAACGTCAACTTATCAAAGTTAGATGTTTGACCGATTCTAGTGTTCTCTACTTGATACGTTACACGGGATACAGGCGTAAAAATAGAGTCAACTGGAATAACGCCAATTGGTTGATCCTCATGGTTGTTTCCTTCAGCCGGACGATATCCTCGGCCGCGTTCTGCTGTAATACGTGCACGGAAGCTGGAGTTGCTATCTAATGTTGCGATGTGAAGATCTGGATTAAGAACTTCTACATCACTGTCGTGCGTAATGTCAGCCGCTGTAACTTTTCCTTCACCCTGTACATCAATCTCCAAAGTCTTCTCTTCGTCGGAATACACCTTCAAAGCTAGTTTCTTCAGATTAAGAATGACTGTGGTTACGTCTTCGACGACACCTTCAATGGTTGAGAACTCATGAAGGACCCCGTCAATTTGAACTGATGTGACAGCAGAGCCGGGAAGTGAGGATAATAGGATACGACGCAAGGAGTTCCCTAGAGTTGTACCATACCCACGCTCAAGCGGTTCTACGACGAACTTACCAAAAGTAGACTCATCGCTGATCTCGACCGTTTCAATCTTTGGCTTTTCAATTTCGATCATTTACACTAAACCCTCCTTCAAAACGTCGAAACCCCGGTTAGACAATAGGTCTAACCGAAATTCCTCAGGTAGGCAGTCCCGATAAAAAGACAACTGCATATTTTCTCTGTCTACGACGGTGATGATATAAAAGCTATCATAACCCATTATAGACAGGGTGACAAATTCTATTCAGAACTATTATACGCGACGACGTTTTGGTGGGCGGCAACCATTGTGTGGAACTGGAGTTACGTCACGGATTGCCGTAATTTCAAGACCTGCTGCTTGTAGAGAACGGATCGCTGCTTCACGACCAGCACCAGGGCCTTTAACTGTTACTTCAAGAGTTTTCATACCGTTGTCCATAGCGTCTTTCGCTGCAGCTTCAGAAGCCATTTGAGCAGCGAATGGAGTAGATTTACGGGAACCTTTGAAACCAAGGGATCCGGCACTGCTCCATGCGATAACGTTACCTTGAACATCAGTGATCGTTACGATTGTGTTGTTGAAAGTAGAGCGGATGTGTGCCACACCGGTCTCTATATTCTTTTTCACGCGACGCTTACGACTACGAGTGTTTCCTTTACGTGCCATATAGTTAGCTTACCTCCTTTGTGATGCTTATTATTTACGTTTGTTAGCCACGGTACGACGTGGGCCTTTACGTGTACGAGAGTTGTTTTTTGTCTTCTGTCCGCGAAGTGGAAGTCCACGACGGTGACGGATTCCGCGATAAGAACCGATCTCGATCAAACGTTTGATGTTAAGAGAGTTCTCACGACGAAGGTCACCTTCCGTGTTGTGTTGTTCCACTGCTTTACGGATTTTACCTAGTTCGTCTTCTGTAAGGTCGCGAACGCGAGTATCTTCAGAAACGCCAGCTTCAGCTAGTACGTCTTTGGCAAGGGATTTACCGATACCATAAACGTAAGTTAGGGATACGACTACTCGCTTATCACGAGGAATATCTACACCTGCAATACGTGCCATAAGTTACGTGCACCTCCTTCAGTTTTAGCCTTGTTTTTGTTTATGCTTAGGGTTTTCACAGATAACCATGACTTTACCTTTACGTTTGATGACTTTGCATTTTTCGCAAATTGGTTTTACAGAAGGCCTTACCTTCATCATCCATACCTCCTTTAAGATCGGAGTTTTATTTATAACGGTACGTAATACGTCCTTTAGTTAAGTCATAAGGGGAAAGTTCTACCGTTACCTTGTCTCCTGGTAAGATTCGAATGAAGTGCATGCGAATTTTCCCGGAAACGTGCGCTAAAACGGAGTGACCGTTCTCGAGTTCAACCTTGAACTGAGCGTTCGGTAAGGTTTCAACGACGGTCCCTTCTACTTCAATTACATCGTCTTTCGCCATCGAGTTGATCTCCCTTCTTCAAATCAGTCACTGCTTCATTGACATATTTTGATACGGCAAATCGAAGCTTGCCATTTGTGACACGACCAGTTTCCAGAAGGCTGTCCTGGACTTCCGGAGAGATGAAATCCATAAGCTCAACATGTTGCAAATTCTTTTTCTTTGGTCGATCATACTTACGTTTCTCTCCGTCGGCAAGCAGCACAAAGCGGCCATCCAGTACATCGATTACTACCGCGTACTGTCCTGCCTCACGCCCCTGCACAATACGAACAATTTGACCTATTCGCGGACTCGACTCAGATTCGTTCAAAAACGATCACCTTCACTTAGGATTTTGTAAGGATTTCGTACCCTTCATCCGTAATTGCAATGGTGTGCTCAAAGTGAGCGCACCTTTTACCATCTTGAGTGACTACCGTCCAATGATCGCCGAGCGTCTTCACATAGCGAGAGCCAGCGTTCACCATCGGTTCTACAGCCAATACCATGCCAGGTTTGAGGCGTGGTCCTTTGTTTGGCGGGCCGTAATGAGGAATTTGAGGATCCTCATGAAGCTCCTGACCTACTCCGTGACCCACATACTCCCTCACAATCGAAAAGCCTTCAGGCTCAACGAAACTCTGGATCGCATGGGATATATTTGAAAGGCGTACACCTGGTTTTGCTTCATCAAGCCCTTTAAACAATGATTGCTCAGTAACTCTCAACAATTCCATGGTTTCATCATCGACGGTTCCGACCGGATACGTCCAGGCCGAGTCTCCGTGATAACCTTTATATTTGGCACCAATATCGATGCTGATGATATCACCTTCGTTCAACACCCTGTCTCCAGGGATACCATGAACGAGTTCTTCGTTGACAGATGCACAGATACTTCCACGGAATCCATTATAACCTTTAAAAGATGGGATTGCATCCATACTGCGTATGAATTCATCTGCAATCTTATCCAATTCCCCAGTTGTTATACCAGGTTGGATCTTTTGTTCCAACTTTTGGTGCGTCAAGGCGACGATCCGCCCTGCTTCACGCATAATATCTAATTCCCGTGAAGTCTTACAAATAATCATTCAGCTAGTTCTCCCAGCTTTTGATCGATGTCTTGGAATACTTCGTTGATATCTTTGTCACCTTCGAATGATACCAAGTAGCCTTTCTCTTGGTAGAAATCAAGCAGAGGTTGTGATTGCTCAACATTGACCTCCAGGCGCTTTCTTACGGTGTCAGGCTGATCGTCTTCGCGCTGAATCAACTCAGAGCCATCGTGATCACACTTGCCATCTTCTTTAGGCGGGTTGAAGACCACGTGATAGGTAGCACCGCACGTCGGGCAGATGCGTCGTCCAGTAAGACGCTCGATGAGTTGCTCCTTGGGAACATCGATATGAAGGACATAGTCCAATGACTCTTTCATATCAGTTAATAGGTTCTCAAGGGCTTCTGCTTGGGCGATTGTTCTCGGGAAACCATCTAAAAGGAATCCTTTTTGACAATCAGGTTTACTTAGACGCTCGCGAACGATTCCGATGGTCACTTCATCGGGAACCAATTCGCCTTTGTCCATATAGGATTTGGCTTCTTTGCCCAGTGCTGTTCCTTCTTTGATAGCTAATCGGAACATATCTCCAGTTGAGATATGAGGGATGTCATATTTTTCGACTATCTTCTCAGCCTGAGTACCTTTACCGGCACCAGGGAGACCCATCAGAATTAAATTCAACGTGTTCCCCTCGCTCTCATTTATTCATTAGCTTTGACACTAATTATTTAATGAATCCTTGATAGTGGCGTTTTACAAGCTGACTTTCCAGCTGCTTCATGATCTGAAGGGCAACCCCTACAACAATCAGCAGTCCGGTACCTCCGATTTGAATACTTGGTGGCAGCTGCGCGGCAGAGCCCAAGATGATCGGCAGGATAGAGACAGCTGCAAGGAAGATGGATCCTACGAATGTTAATCGGTACATCACACGAGTCAAGTACGTTTCCGTATTGGCTCCAGGACGTATCCCCGGGATATACCCGCCTTGCTTCTTCAAGTTTTCTGCCATTTGTTCCGGGTTGACCTGAACAAAAGTATAGAAATAAGTGAAGGCAATGATCAACGCAACATAGATAATCATTCCAGGCCAGTTTTGATAATCAAATATATATTGAATGACGGAGGCTACTTCGCTGTTCTCAAAAAGACCAGCGACGGTTCTTGGTGCGATAATGAAAGATATCGCAAAGATGACCGGAATGACTCCTGCAGCATTCACTTTTAGTGGTAAGTGAGTAGAATGCCCACCTACTGGCGAACGGTTAACCAAACGTTTTGCATATTGAATAGGAATCTTACGAAGGGCTTGTTGGATGAAGATGACTCCCACAACAACCGCAATAATAACAAGTACAATCAGAGCGATGATGACCAGGTTAATGAACAATTCTTCTCCAGCACCGGAAATGTATTGATCATATAACTGGTTGACACCGGTCGGGATTGCAGCAACGATCCCTGCAAAAATTAGAATGGAAATACCATTTCCAACGCCGTGTTCAGTGATTTGCTCACCAAGCCACATTAGAAACGCTGTACCGCCTGTCAAGACAAGAGCAATGATTAAGAATTTTGTAACCCCTGGGTCAGCGATCAATTGACCACCAGCCAGTGCATTAAAACCTATAGACATGCCGATGGCTTGAATGAAAGCGAGCACGATCGTTCCATAGCGGGTAAACTGAGCTAATTTTCGACGGCCGACTTCACCTTGCTTCTTCCATTCCGCAAACTTAGGAACGACGTCCATCTGCAACAATTGCATGATGATGGAGGCTGTAATGTAGGGCATGATCCCCATAGCGAAGATGGAGAAGTTTTGTAATGCCCCGCCTCCGAATGTGTTCAGGAAACCGAACGCATTCTGTTCATCCATGAAATTGATGGCTTCTCTATTTGTAAAAGGAACCGGGATGAATGTTCCCAGGCGAAAAACAATGAGCATCAACAAAGTGAAAATAATCTTCCGTCGAATATCACCCACGCGCATAAAATTGGAGATTGTCCGGAACATTAAATCACCTCAGTTTGACCGCCCGCTGCTTCAATTGCTTCTTTCGCGGAAGCAGAGAACTTGTGAGCTTTCACTGTAAGTTTCTTTTCGATTGAACCTTTAGCTAATACTTTGATTCCGGATTTTTGGTTGCTTACCACACCAGACTCAAGCAATAGCTCAGGAGTAACCTCTGTGCCTTCTTCGAAGCGATTCAGTGCATCAAGGTTGATAATCGCAAATTCCTTACGGTGAACGTTAGTGAAACCACGCTTAGGCAGGCGTTGGAAAAGTGGCATTTGACCACCCTCGAAACCTGGGCGAGTTTTGCTTCCTGAACGCTGGCCTTGACCTTTGTGACCACGGCCGGAAGTTTTACCGTTACCAGATGCCATACCACGACCTACGCGGTTACGTTCTTTACGAGTACCTTTAGCAGGTTTTAGTTCATGCAGTTTCATGCGTTGCACCTCCTTATATCTTTTGTAGAATTAAACTTCTTTAACCGAAACTAGGTGAGACACCTTATTAGCCATACCTCGGATCGCTGGGTTATCTTCAAGTACGACAGTTTGACGGATCTTGTTCAGACCTAGCGCCTTGACAGTAGAGCGCTGATCTTGCGGTCTACCAATAACACTGCGCGTGAGGGTAATTTCTAACTGTTTAGCCATTTTATTTCCCTCCTTATCCTACAGTTCTTCTACTGATTTACCACGAAGTTTAGCGACGTCTTCTGCACGCTTAAGCTCGCTAAGTCCAGTGATTGTAGCACGTACCATGTTGATTGGCGTGTTAGAACCAAGTGACTTAGATAGGATGTCTTGAACACCTGCAAGCTCAAGTACCGCACGGACAGGTCCACCAGCGATAACTCCGGTACCTTCTGCTGCTGGTTTCATAAGAATGTTACCTGCACCAAAACGTCCGTTGATTTCGTGTGGAATTGTCGTGTTCTTCACTGGTACTGTGATTAGATTTTTCTTAGCATCATCAATGGCTTTCTTGATCGCTTCCGGTACCTCTTGGGCTTTTCCTGTACCGAATCCGACATGACCATTTTTATCTCCAACTACAACCAATGCAGCAAAACGGAAACGACGTCCACCTTTAACTACCTTAGCTACACGGTTGATGGTAACTACGCGTTCTTCAAGATCAAGTTTGTTAGGATCGATGTTTGTAATCATTTATGTCCCTCCTTTAACTATTAAAATTCTAGGCCGGCTTCGCGAGCGGCTTCAGCTAGTGCTTTCACACGTCCATGATACAAGTAACCTCCACGGTCGAATACAACAACTTTAAAACCGTTGTCGATCGCACGCTTAGCCACTAATTCACCGACTTTTTGAGCAGCCTCGACATTGCCTGTAGCATCAAGGTTGAAGTCATTGTCGACAGTAGACGCACTGGCTACTGTTACTTGGCTTTCATCGTTGATTAGCTGAGCATAAATGTGTTTGTTAGAGCGATATACGTTCAAGCGTGGGCGTTCAGCGGTGCCAAAGACATTCTTACGAACGCGTGCATGACGCTTTTTACGTACGACATTTTTATCTGCCTTCGTGATCATCAGGGTCACTCCTTTCTATACGTTAGCTACGAGTCTTACTTAGCTGTTTTACCTTCTTTTCTGCGTACATATTCGCCTTCGTAGCGAATTCCTTTACCTTTGTAAGGCTCTGGAGGACGGATCGCACGGATTTTCGCAGCTACTGCACCAACAAGTTCTTTGTCGATTCCCTTAACTGTTACTTTCGTGTTGGATGGAACTTCGATTTCGATACCTTCGTGGTTATCGACTTCAACAGGGTGAGAGTAACCAGCGTTGATTACAACATTTTGACCCTGTTTCTGCGCACGGTAACCAACACCGATGATTTCAAGACTCTTTTCATAGCCTTTAGAAACACCTTCAACCATGTTACCGATCAGGCTGCGTGTAGTACCGTGAAGAGCACGGTGTTCTTTGTGATCGCTCGGACGAGCTACAGTAAGAACGTTGTCCTCAACTTTAACTGTGATGTCCTTGTGGAATGTACGAGTCAATTCCCCTTTAGGACCTTTAACTGTAATCGTGTTGTTATCCTGGATGATTTCTACACCTTCAGGAATTTCAAGTGATTTTAAACCTACGCGAGACATATGTTTGCACCTCCTGTCTGTTCTGTTTTTTTACCAGATGTAAGCTAGAACTTCGCCACCGATGGCTTGTTCACGAGCTTCTTTATCTGTCAATACACCTTTTGAAGTGGATACAACGGCTACACCTAGACCGTTAAGAACTTTCGGAAGTTCTTCAGCGTTAGCGTAAACACGTAGACCTGGCTTACTGATACGCTTCACACCAGTGATTACACGCTCGTTGTTTTGACCGTACTTAAGGAAGATGCGAAGAACTCCTTGCTTGTTGTCTTCTACAAATTCGTAGTCACGTACAAAACCTTCGCGCTTAAGAATATCAGCGATTTCTTTTTTAACGTTGGAAGCTGGAAGCTCAAGCTTCTCGTGACGCACCATGTTAGCGTTACGAATACGTGTCAGCATATCTGCAATTGGATCTGTCATTGTCATAACTCATTAACCTCCTTCCCTGTTTCGGGTTTACCAGCTGGCTTTTTTGACACCAGGGATTTGACCTTTATATGCAAGTTCACGGAAACAAATACGGCAAAGCTTAAACTTACGAAGTACGGAGTGCGGACGTCCGCAGCGTTCACAACGCGTGTATTCGCGCACTTGGTACTTCTGTTTACGCTGTTGCTTCGCGACCATTGATTTTTTAGCCACTATTTTCCCTCCTTATAGTTAGCTCATTATTTTTGGAACGGCATACCGAACTGAGCTAGAAGTTCACGTGCTTCTTCGTCAGAGTCAGCTGTAGTGACAATAACGATATCCATACCACGCACTTTGTTTACTTTATCGTAATCGATTTCTGGGAAAATCAATTGCTCTTTAACACCAAGTGTGTAGTTTCCACGACCGTCAAAAGCTTTCTTAGAAATACCACGGAAGTCACGCACACGTGGAAGAGATACAGCGATCAGCTTTTGGAGGAATTCGTACATGCGCTCTCCACGAAGTGTAACCTTCGCGCCGATTGGCATACCTTCACGTAGACGGAAACCTGCAATTGATTTCTTCGCTTTTGTGATAACTGGCTTCTGTCCAGTGATCAATGTTAGTTCTTCTACAGCTGTGTCAAGTGCTTTCGCGTTTTGAACAGCGTCACCTACACCCATGTTGACAACGATTTTCTCAACTTTTGGTGTTTGCATGATGGAATCATATTCAAATTTGTTCATCAAAGATGAGACAACTTCTTCTTGATATTGTTTCTTTAGTTCGTTCATCGTGTGGCCCTCCTTTCCTGTATGGCTTATTTATCTAGTGCTTCACCAGATTTTTTCGCGATACGAACTTTCTTCCCGTCCTCGACTTTGTAACCAACACGTGTCGGTTCACCAGTCTTAGGGTCGATCGGCATTACGTTGGATACGTGGATCGCAGCTTCTTGTGTTAGGATTCCACCTTGTGGATTCTCCTGAGAAGGCTTCGCGTGCTTTTTCACTTCGTTCACACCTTCAACAAGAACACGATCTTTCTTCGGATAAGCTTCAAGGATTGTTCCTTGTTTGCCCTTATCCTTACCAGTAATCACCATTACTTTATCACCTTTTTTTACGTGCATTCTTCGCGCACCTCCTTAACAAGGCATTTCATTCAGGCTTTTATAATACTTCTGGAGCTAGAGATACAATCTTCATGAATTTAGCATCACGAAGTTCACGAGCTACCGGTCCAAAGATACGAGTACCGCGTGGGCCTTTGTCATCACGCACGATTACTGCTGCGTTTTCATCAAAACGGATGTAAGAACCATCTTTACGGCGCACTCCACTCTTAGAACGTACGATAACAGCTTTTACAACTTCACCTTTTTTAACAACGCCTCCTGGTGTTGCCTGCTTCACAGTAGCAGTGATGATATCACCAATGTTAGCTGTTTTGCGGCCGGATCCACCCAATACTTTGATTGTCTGGATTTCGCGGGCACCAGAGTTGTCTGCAACTTTCAGACGAGATTCCTGTTGAATCATAACATGTAACCTCCCTTCGGATTAACTCCGAGCGAACTTTATTTAGATAATGACAGACTCTTCAACAACTTCTAGAAGACGGAAACGCTTAGAAGCAGACAATGGACGAGTTTCCATGATGCTTACGATGTCGCCGTTTTTCGCTTGGTTGTTTTCGTCATGAGCTTTGAACTTTTTGGAATACTTTACGCGCTTGCCGTAAAGTTTGTGGAACTTATAAGTTTCTACTAGTACGGTGATGGTCTTATCCATCTTGTCAGAAACGACACGGCCAGTATAAACTTTACGATTATTACGTTCAGTCATGTGAGGGTGACCTCCTCTCATCTATTAGTTATTTACGCCTAGCTCACGTTCTCGAGCAACAGTCTTCATACGTGCGATGGACTTGCGAACTTCACGGATACGTGCAGTGTTCTCAAGTTGACCTGTTGCCAATTGGAAGCGTAGGTTGAAAAGTTCTTCTTTAAGAGACTTAACTTTTTGTTCAATTTCGGCAGTGGTTAATTCACGGATCTCATTAGCCTTCATTGATTTCACCACCAATTTCTTCACGTTTTACGAATTTTGTACGGATCGGCAGTTTGTGTGAAGCAAGACGCAACGCTTCGCGTGCAACCTCTTCAGATACACCTGCGATCTCGAACATGATTTTCCCTGGCTTCACGACAGCTACGAAACCTTCTGGAGCACCTTTACCGGAACCCATACGTACTTCTAGGGGCTTAGCAGTATAAGGCTTATCAGGGAAGATTTTAATCCAAACTTTACCGCCACGCTTCATGTAACGAGTCATCGCGATACGCGCTGCCTCGATCTGGCGGGCTGTGATCCATGCAGGATCAATTGCTTGCAAACCATATTCACCGAATGCTACTTCAGTACCGCCTTTTGCACGGCCTTTTAAGCTAGTACGGTGTTGACGACGATATTTAACACGTTTAGGCATTAACATAATGCTTTTCCCCCTTCCTTACTTGTCAGTTTTAGTTGGAAGGACTTCTCCACGATAGATCCACACTTTAACACCAAGCTTACCGTAAGTAGTGTCAGCTTCTGCAGTTCCGTAATCGATGTCTGCACGAAGTGTGTGTAGTGGTACTGTTCCTTCACTGTAATATTCAGCACGAGCGATATCCGCGCCACCTAGACGACCAGATACTTGGGTACGAATACCTTTAGCTCCTGCACGCATAGCGCGTTGAATTGTTTGTTTTTGAGCACGACGGAAAGATACGCGGTTTTCCAATTGACGTGCGATATTGTCAGCCACAAGAGTAGCGTCAAGATCTGGCTTTTTCACTTCAACGATGTTGATGTGAACGCGTTTACCAGTTAGTTGGTTTAGAGCTTTACGAAGTGCTTCTACTTCAGAACCGCCTTTACCGATAACCATTCCTGGCTTAGCTGTGTGCACAGTAATGTTTACACGGTTTGCTGCGCGTTCGATTTCTACCGTAGAAAGAGCAGCATCTTTAAGACGATTTTCAACATATTCACGAATCTTAATGTCTTCATGTAACAAGTCTGCATAGTCTTTGCCAGCGTACCACTTGGATTCCCAATCGCGGATAACGCCGATACGAAGACCTACCGGATTAATTTTTTGACCCACTGATTATCCCTCCTTTTTTTCTGATACGACCACTGTGATGTGGCTTGTGCGTTTGTTGATTTGGCTTGCGCGGCCCATAGCGCGAGGGCGGAAACGTTTAAGAGTTACGCCTTCGTTTACAAACGCTTCGGAAACGTATAGGTTTTCCGGGTCCATTTCATAGTTGTGTTCTGCGTTAGCGATCGCGGAGTTAAGAAGTTTCTCAACTACTGGAGATGCGCCACGCTGTGTTAAACGTAGTGTAGCTAGAGCTTCACCAACATTTTTTCCTCGAATTAAATCAATTACCAGACGAGCTTTACGAGGAGCGATACGAACGGTTTTAGCAACTGCTTTAGCTTGCATTAGAGTGCCTCCTCTCTATATTAACGTTTTGTTTTCTTATCGTCGCCAGAGTGTCCCTTGAACGTACGGGATGGCGCGAATTCACCTAGTTTGTGACCAACCATGTCTTCGGTCACATAAACTGGTACGTGCTTACGACCGTCATAAACGGCGATTGTGTGTCCGACGAAGTTAGGGAAGATCGTAGAACGGCGAGACCAAGTCTTTACGACCTGCTGTTTATTATCTTCGTTCAACTTCTCGACTTTTTTCATTAAGTGATCATCTACAAAAGGTCCTTTTTTCAGGCTGCGGCCCATGAATAAACCTCCCTTCGTGATTGAGAGACGGGTTTTACTGCCCGCCCGACAATCCCGTTATTTTTTACCGCGTCTACGTACGATATATTTATCAGACGGCTTGTTGCGTTTTCTCGTTTTGTATCCAAGAGTTGGTTTACCCCATGGAGATACTGGAGATGGCATACCGATTGGTGCGCGTCCTTCACCACCACCGTGTGGGTGATCACTAGGGTTCATTACGGAACCACGTACTGTAGGGCGCTTACCTTTCCAACGAGAACGTCCAGCTTTACCTACGCTGATTAGTTCGTGCTCAAGGTTACCGACTTGACCGATCGTTGCACGGCAAGAGCTTAGTACCAAGCGAACTTCACCTGAAGTCAGGCGTACGAGCGTGTATTTTTCTTCACGACCAAGGATTTGTGCAGAAGCACCTGCAGAACGGACAAGCTGTCCTCCGCGTCCTGGTTTAAGTTCTACGTTGTGTACGATTGTACCAACTGGAATGTCTTTCAACTGAAGTGCATTACCAGGTTTGATATCTGCACCTTCACCAGAAATAATTTCCGTTCCAACCTTCACACCTTTCGGAGCTAGGATGTAACGTTTTTCACCATCAACATAATTGATTAGTGCAATGTTAGCGGAGCGGTTCGGATCATATTCGACTGTAGCAACGCGTCCAGGTATTCCATCTTTGTCACGCTTGAAGTCGATAATACGATACTGACGCTTGTGGCCTCCGCCCTGATGACGAACTGTCAGCTTACCCTGGTTATTACGTCCACCTTTTTTATGAAGTGGAGTGACAAGGGAGCGTTCAGGTTTGTCAGTTGTGATTTCAGCGAAATCAGATACTGACATGTGTCTACGACCGTTAGTAATTGGTCTGAACTTTTTAATCGCCATCTTTATTTCCCTCCTTCATATTTCAATTCGTGTATTTTATGCTTCGAAGATTTCTAGTTCTTCGCTGTCCTGAGTCAATGTGATGACTGCTTTCTTACGATCGGAGCGGTAGCCGCCGTAACGACCCATACGCTTGAACTTACCTTTAAGGTTCATTGTGTTGACTTGTGCAACTTGAACGCCAAAGATTTCTTCAACTGCTTTTTTAATTTCAGTTTTGTTAGCTTTCGGGCTAACTTCAAACGTATATTTCTTTTCTCCCATAAGATCAGCAGAATGTTCAGTAATGACAGGGCGCTTGATAATATCGCGTGGTTCTTTCATTATGAGAGCACCTCCCCTGCTTTTTCAGCTGCTTCCTTAGTAAGGATCAGCTTGTCATGCGTTAGCAAGTCTAACACACTTACTTGCTCTACAGGAAGACTCTTCACTGTAGGGATATTGTTAGATGATAGAGTTACATTTTCGTCTGCTTCAGCAGTAACGATCAATGCTTTCTCGTTAACATCTAGTGCTTTTAGAATGTTTGCAACTTCTTTTGTTTTCGGAGCATCAAGAGAAAGGCTCTCAAGAACAATGATGTTTTCTTCTTTCACTTTAGAAGAGAAAGCAGATTGAAGCGCCAAACGACGTACTTTTCTTGGCATCGTGTAGCTGTAGCTGCGTGGTGTAGGACCGAAAACAGTTCCGCCACCTACCCATTGTGGTGAACGGATAGATCCTTGACGCGCACGGCCTGTACCTTTTTGGCGCCATGGTTTGCGTCCGCCGCCACTAACTTCAGAACGTCCTTTTACTTTGTGTGTGCCTTGGCGAAGATTCGCGCGTTGCATCAACACAGTTTCGTGTAAAACGTGAGTATTAGGTTCAATTCCAAATACAGATTCATTTAGTTCGATTTCACCAACATTAGAACCGCTTTGGTTTAATAGTGCTACTTTAGGCATGACATATCCTCCCTTCGTTTATTATTTGCTAGCCTTAATTGCACTTGTGATCTTAACGTAAGATTTTTTCGCGCCTGGCACATTACCTTTGATAAGTAGTAGATTACGCTCAGCGTCCACTTTTACTACTTCAAGGTTTTGTAGAGTTACTGTTTCGCCACCCATTTGTCCTGCAAGACCTTTGCCTTTGAAGACTTTGGACGGGTCAGCACCTTGCCCCATAGAACCGGAACGACGGTGGAAACGGGAACCGTGAGTTTTAGGTCCAGTAGATTGGTTGTGGCGCTTGATTGCACCCTGGAATCCTTTACCCTTAGAAGTTCCTGTAACGTCAATTGCGTCACCAGCTTCGAAAATATCAACTTTAACCTCTTGACCTAATTCAAAGTCATCAAGGTTTGTATTACGGAATTCACGAACGTAGCGCTTAGGTGTTGTGCTTGCTTTATCAGCGTGCCCTTGAGCAGCTTTCTTCAAGCGGTTTGACTTTTCATCAGCAAAACCAAGTTGGATCGCTTCATAACCGTCATTTTCTGTTGTTTTCTTTTGAAGAACAACGTTTGGCTCAGCCTGAACAACTGTTACTGGGATCAACTCGCCATTTTCAGAGAAAATTTGAGTCATGCCGACTTTTCGTCCTAAGATTCCTTTCGTCATCCGTTACACCTCCTATTATCTTTACGATTTATTTATAGTTTAATTTCGATATCCACACCAGATGGTAGATCCAAACGCATAAGTGAATCAACAGTCTGTGGTGTTGGATTAACAATGTCGATTAGACGTTTGTGTGTGCGCATTTCGAACTGCTCACGAGAGTCTTTATACTTGTGAGTCGCACGAAGTACAGTATATACAGAACGCTCTGTTGGAAGCGGGATCGGACCAGATACATTAGCTCCGGAACGCTTCGCAGTGTCTACGATCTTCTCTGCGGACTGATCAAGTACTCTGTGATCATACGCCTTTAAACGAATACGAATTTTCTCTTTTGCCATTATTTTCCCTCCTTCTTCGCCCATTTTTGAAATAGACATTCTCCGCGAAAAAAACTTGACCACCAGCCATGGCAAAGGGGCCGGGTGTGTCAACAACCTTTCGCTTCATCGCCTTTTATGACCAACATTATTCATTATATAGAAGAAATGCAGTCAATGCAAGGATAAATCCATAATTTTTTTCATCACGGACACTTAAAATATTATACTAGCGTTCACCACTTTTTTCAAGGGGATAGCTAGTATTCATAGGCTTCCCGCCAAATGTTTCCGACTACCTCTTTGAAATCCATTGTCCATTTAAACAAATATGAATGAGGATATCAACCATCTCTGTGTAAAGAATAATTTTCTGAACATTCATATAAAATTAGTTCCTTATAAGGTTGTCAGTGATGGAAATATAAAAGCCGATTAACGGCAAGACGGATAACCTTCCCATTTCATTCGGCCGGTATGTTATAGCAAAGACTATATTCTTTGGAAGGAATTCAATAGCATGGTTGTATTTCTTCATTAAAAAAGAGCAACAGCCAGAAGCTGTTGCTCTCTATATAGGATAGAACTGAAATTACTTAGTGATTTCAGAAACTACGCCAGAACCTACTGTACGTCCACCTTCACGGATAGAGAAACGAGTTCCGTCCTCGATCGCGATTGGGGAGATAAGTTCTACAGTCATTTCAACGTTGTCCCCAGGCATAACCATTTCTACGCCTTCAGGAAGTTGAATAACACCAGTTACGTCCGTAGTACGGAAGTAGAACTGTGGGCGGTAGTTAGAGAAGAATGGAGTGTGACGTCCACCTTCGTCTTTAGCTAGTACATAAACTTCAGCTTTGAAGTTTGTGTGTGGAGTGATAGAACCAGGCTTAGCTAGTACTTGACCACGGTTGATGTCTTCACGCTTAACACCACGAAGAAGTGCACCGATGTTGTCTCCAGCTTCAGCGTAATCTAGAAGCTTACGGAACATTTCAACACCAGTTACAGCAGTTTTGCTGGACTCTTCAGCCATACCGATGATTTCAACTTCGTCACCGACTTTAACCGTTCCACGCTCAACACGACCAGTTGCAACTGTACCACGACCAGTGATAGAGAATACGTCCTCAACTGGCATCATGAATGGCTTGTCAGTGTCACGGTCTGGAGTTGGAACATACTCGTCAACTGCGTCCATAAGATCGTAGATTGCTTGCTCATACTTCTCTTCACCTTCAAGAGCTTTAAGAGCAGAACCGCTGATTACTGGTACGTCATCACCATCGAAGTCGTACTCAGAAAGTAGATCGCGAACTTCCATTTCTACTAGTTCAAGAAGCTCTTCGTCGTCTACCATGTCAACTTTGTTCAAGAATACAACGATAGCTGGTACACCTACGTTTTTAGAAAGTAGGATGTGCTCACGAGTTTGCGGCATTGGACCGTCAGCTGCAGATACAACTAGGATCGCGCCGTCCATTTGAGCAGCACCAGTGATCATGTTCTTAACGTAGTCAGCGTGACCTGGGCAGTCAACGTGTGCATAGTGACGAGTTTCAGTTTCGTACTCAACGTGTGCAGTGGAGATTGTGATTCCACGCTCACGCTCTTCAGGAGCACCGTCGATCATGTCATATGCCATTGCTTCACCAGAACCAGAACGCTTGTGAAGTACAGTCGTAATCGCTGCAGTTAGAGTTGTTTTACCGTGGTCAACGTGTCCAATTGTACCAATGTTAACGTGGGACTTGGACCGGTCAAATTTTTCTTTACCCATTGTATATTTCCTCCTTTAGATAAGTAACAATTTTGGTTTTCAAGATTTATGATGCAGCTTAGGAGTAAGCAAGAGTCACTCCTAAGCTTACACTACAAGTTATACTTTAACTCGTCTAAAAAATCAATTATTCACCAGCATTTTTCTTGATGATTTCCTCAGAGATGCTCTTCGGAACTTCTTCATAGTGGTCGAAGTGCATTGTGTACGTACCACGGCCTTGAGTGTTGGAACGCAACGCTGTTGCATAACCGAACATCTCAGATAGTGGAACGAATGCTTTAACCACTTGTGCATTACCACGAGTTTCCATACCTTCTACACGTCCACGACGGGAAGTTACGTCACCCATGATGTCGCCCATGTATTCCTCAGGAATAACAACTTCTACTTTCATCATCGGTTCAAGTAGAACAGGCTTACACTTGTTTTTCGCCTCTTTAAGTGCCATGGAAGCGGCAACTTTAAAGGCCATTTCGTTGGAGTCGACATCGTGGTAAGAACCGTCATAAAGAGTCGCTTTGATGTCTACCATAGGGTAGCCAGCCAATACACCGTTTTCCATAGACTCTTTAATACCTTGTTCTACAGATGGAATGTATTCACGTGGTACAACACCACCGACGATCTTGTTAACGAATTCGAAACCAGCGCCTTCTTCGTTAGGCTCGAACTCAACCCATACGTGACCGAATTGTCCACGACCACCGGATTGACGTACGAACTTACCTTCCACTTGTGCACTACCGCGGAATGTTTCACGGTAAGCAACTTGTGGAGCACCAATGTTCGCTTCAACTTTGAACTCACGCTTCAGACGGTCAACGATGATGTCCAGGTGAAGTTCACCCATACCTGCGATGATCGTTTGACCCGTTTCAACGTTTGTTTCCGTTTGGAACGTTGGATCCTCTTCAGCTAGTTTACCAAGAGCGATGGACATCTTATCTTGGTCAGCTTTAGATTTAGGCTCGATAGCAACAGAGATTACCGGATCAGGGAATTCCATGGACTCAAGAATAACAAGACTCTTTTCGTCACATAGTGTATCACCCGTACCTGTATCTTTAAGGCCTACCGCACCTGCGATATCCCCTGCATACACAGTGGAGATCTCTTCACGAGAGTTTGCGTGCATCTGTAGGATACGACCTACACGTTCACGCTTGTCTTTCGTGGAGTTTTTCACGTATGATCCAGCATTCAATGTACCGGAGTAAACGCGGAAGAAAGTCAATTTACCTACATAAGGGTCTGTAGCGACTTTAAATGCCAATGCAGAGAATGGCTCGTTGTCGTCAGGCTTACGTACAACTTCTTCTTCTGTTTGTGGTACGTGACCTTCAATTGGAGGTACATCTAGTGGAGATGGTAGATAATCGATAACACCATCAATTAGAAGTTGAACTCCTTTGTTCTTGAAGGCAGAACCACAGAATACTGGGTAGAATTCAACACTTAGAGTTGCTTTACGGATGGCGTCCTTAAGCTGGTCGTTTGTGATTTCTTCTCCCTCTAGATACTGCATCATCAAGTCTTCATCGAGTTCTGCAACAGCTTCTACTAGCTTGCCACGGTACTCTTCAGCTTGATCTTTGTAGTCGTCAGGAATCGGGCGTGCTTCAGCACGTGTTCCCAAGTCGTCCATGTAGTAGTATGCTTCCATCGTTACTAGGTCGATGATTCCTTCGAACTCATCTTCCGCACCGACAGGAAGTTGAACAGCTGCTGCATTTGCTCCTAGGCGGTCTTGCAACGTACCTAGGGAGTAGATGAAGTCAGCTCCGATTTTGTCCATTTTGTTAATGAAGACAATACGTGGAACACCGTATGTCGTAGCTTGGCGCCAAACAGTTTCTGTTTGAGGCTCAACACCAGATTGTGCGTCAAGGACAGCTACGGAACCATCAAGTACACGTAGGGAACGTTCAACTTCAACAGTGAAGTCTACGTGTCCTGGAGTATCGATGATGTTGATACGGTGACCTTTCCACTGAGCAGTCGTAGCGGCGGATGTAATTGTAATTCCGCGCTCTTGTTCCTGCTCCATCCAGTCCATTTGGGAAGCTCCTTCGTGAGTTTCACCAATCTTGTGGATACGTCCTGTGTAGAAAAGAATACGCTCTGTCGCCGTTGTTTTACCAGCGTCGATGTGAGCCATTACCCCGATATTCCGAGTCTTTTCCAAGGAGAACTCTCTAGCCATGCATCTTTCTCCTTCCTGTTTGAACCTTTATTTTTTGGTGATTACCAGCGATAGTGAGCGAATGCTTTGTTCGCTTCCGCCATCTTGTGCATTTCTTCGCGACGCTTCACAGATGCACCTGTGTTGTTAGCAGCATCTAGAATTTCGTTAGCTAGGCGCTCTTCCATCGTTTTCTCTCCGCGAAGACGCGCATAGTTTACGATGAAACGCAAGCCTAGTGCCTGGCGACGTTCTGGACGAACCTCAACAGGTACCTGGTAGTTGGAACCACCTACACGACGAGCGCGTACCTCCAATACAGGCATTACGTTCTTCATTGCTTGATCAAATGCTTCCATAGCGTCATTGCCGCTACGTTCTTGAACAAGTTCAAATGCTTTATAAAGGATTTTCTGTGCTTTACCGCGCTGACCGTTAACCATGATTTGGTTGATCAAGCGAGTAACAAGCTTAGAGTTATACATTGGATCTGGTAACACATCACGTTTAGCTACTGGACCTTTACGTGGCATATGTTCCCCTCCCTTCTTCGATGTTTTTATTTAAGCGATATTTGCATATCGATTATTTTTTAGCTTTTGGCTTTTTCGTACCGTATTTGGAACGACCTTGCATACGGCCATCAACACTTGCTGTGTCAAGAGCACCACGTACAACGGTGTAACGTACACCTGGCAAGTCTTTAACTTTACCGCCACGGATAAGAACAACACTGTGTTCTTGAAGGTTGTGGCCTTCACCAGGGATATAAGCGTTAACCTCAAGCTGGTTAGTTAGACGAACACGTGCATACTTACGTAGGGCAGAGTTCGGTTTCTTAGGTGTCATTGTTCCAACACGTGTGCAAACCCCGCGCTTTTGTGGAGAAGAAAGATCAGTCATACGCTTTTTATAGCTGTTGTAACCTTTGTTCAAAGCTGGAGAGTTTGACTGCTTCGTTTTGCTTACGCGTCCTTTGCGTACCAATTGGTTAATTGTTGGCATGTTTGTATCCTCCCTTCGTACTTTTTTAATACCACACATCCAGGTGGTTCATATAAAGGCAAAAAACAAAGCTTTCGCGTCATACGCCAAAACTTTATTGCTTTATCGCCACTGTAGCCGCACCAACATCAATACCACATGCATTCCCGAGTTCCTCCATCGAAGGGACCCGTGTGTGAGGAATGTTCAGTTGTTGGGCTAATTTAGCTACTTTAAGTGTCATCGACTGATCAGCATCGTCAGCCGTTATGACTTCAACCACTTCGCCATTTTTCATGGCTTTCAGTGTTTGTTTGGTTCCAATAATTATATCGGATTTAGCCTGTGCTACTTTTTCATAAGACATCTTCATATCCTCCAAAGTAACAAGGATAAATGGAAGCACCTTGATTATATTATCACTCACCCAAATGCATGTCAACTGCATCTGGGTGAGTTTTTTTAGTGCTTCCTTTAATTTTACACCTTGTTAACATCTACTTCTTTATTTTAAGAATGTGTGACTTCTTCGGTCACTTCTGGAACCTCTTGTCGTTGTTGCTCGGATTGCGCTTTAATCTTGCGGTAACGAGTCATACCCGTACCTGCAGGAACAAGCTTACCGATAATAACATTCTCTTTCAATCCTAGCAACTCATCGCGCTTACCTTTAATGGCTGCGTCTGTAAGGACACGTGTTGTCTCCTGGAAGGATGCAGCGGATAGGAAGCTGTCTGTTTCAAGAGACGCTTTGGTAATACCAAGGATGACTGGACGGCCGACAGCCGGCTGGCCACCTTCCATAAGCGCTTTTTGGTTCGCTTCTTTGAATTGGTGAATTTCAAGTAGAGAACCTGGAAGTACATCGGTGTCACCAGAATCAAGGACACGTACTTTACGAAGCATCTGGCGTACCATGACTTCGACGTGCTTATCGGAGATTTCAACCCCCTGCATTCGGTAAACTTTCTGCACTTCTTTGAGAAGGTATTCTTGAACGCCGTCAAGTCCCTGTACGGTCAGCAATTCTTTAGGATCAATGGAACCTTCAGTCAGAGGTTCACCTGCTTTGACCTCATCTCCAACCGACACTTTCATACGTGCACCGTATGGAGCCGTGTATGAACGTGATTCTACAGCACCTTGAACGACAATTTCCTGCTTCTCTTTGACTTCATTGATTTCGTGTACCGTACCATCAATTTCTGTGATAACGGCTTGACCTTTCGGATTACGTGCTTCCACGATCTCCTGGATACGTGGAAGACCCTGCGTGATATCGTCTCCGGCTACACCACCTGTGTGGAAGGTACGCATTGTAAGCTGTGTACCCGGCTCACCGATGGATTGTGCAGCGATGATTCCGACTGCTTCACCGACTTCAACTTCATCACCTGTTGCAAGGTTACGACCGTAACACTTCTTACAAACCCCATGTTTTGTATTACAAGTGAATGCCGTACGGATTACGATCTCTTCAATGCCGGCATCGACGATTTGACGTGCGACATCTTCAGAAATCACTTCATTTCTTTCAACCATAACAGCGTCAGTTTCAGGATGTTTCACTGTCTGGAATGCTGTACGTCCAATTAGACGATCGATCAATGGTTCGACCACTTCGCTACCCTCTGTCAATGCAGCTACCGGGAGACCTCGGTCCGTTCCACAGTCATCCTCACGAACAATAACATCCTGCGCTACGTCTACAAGACGACGAGTCAAGTAACCAGAGTCAGCTGTCTTAAGGGCCGTATCGGCAAGTCCTTTACGGGCACCGTGTGTAGAGATGAAGTACTCGAGTACCGTCAGACCTTCACGGAAACTAGACTTGATCGGAAGTTCGATGATTCGTCCAGCCGGGTTGGCCATCAGACCACGCATACCAGCAAGCTGCGTAAAGTTAGAGGCGTTACCACGGGCTCCGGAATCACTCATCATGAAGATTGGGTTGCGCGGGTTCAAGGACTTCATCAGACGGTTCTGAATATCATCCTTGGCCGCAGACCAAATTTCGATGACGCGATCGTAACGTTCTTCTTCAGTGATTAGACCACGACGGAACTGCTTCATGACCTTATCTACTTTCTCCTGTCCTTCATCAAGGATTTCCTGCTTCTCTGGAAGTACGACAACGTCGGATACACCGACAGTGATACCGGCCTTAGTGGAGTAAGCAAAACCAAGGTCCTTCATACGGTCAAGCATCTTAGACGTTTCACTGATAGAGAAACGCTTAAACACTTCAGCGATGATATCACCAAGGATACCTTTCTTGAATGGAGATACTTCTTCACGCTTCGAAATCTCTTCACGGATATCTGTACCTTTTTCAATGAAGTAATGATCAGGAGTCTTGATTTCCAAGTTCTCTTTCGTCGGTTCATTGATATATGGGAATGAATTCGGCAGCATTTCGTTGAAGATCAACTTTCCTACTGAAGTCAGTAGAAGCTGCTGATTCTGTTTCTCAGTAAATGTTTCGTTATTCAAAGAGCTAGCCTGAACTGCTACACGCGTGTGCAGGTGGGCATAGCCATTTTGGTAAGCCATTAGAGCTTCGTTCAAGTCTTTGAAGAACATGCCTTCTCCGATGGCACCTTTTCTTTCAAGGGTCAGGTAGTAGTTACCTAGTACCATGTCCTGGGAAGGTGTAACGACCGGCTTACCATCCTTAGGGTTAAGGATGTTTTGAGCAGCTAGCATCAAGATGCGCGCCTCTGCCTGAGCTTCTGAAGATAGTGGCACGTGTACGGCCATTTGGTCTCCGTCGAAGTCGGCGTTGTATGCAGTACATACAAGCGGGTGCAGACGAATGGCACGACCTTCGACAAGTGTCGGTTCAAAGGCCTGGATACCCAAACGGTGCAATGTTGGTGCACGGTTGAGTAGAACCGGGTGTTCTTTGATGACATCTTCAAGGACATCCCATACTTCGTGGTGCACGCGTTCGATCTTACGCTTCGCTGATTTGATGTTATGAGCAAGACCTCGGGATACGAGTTCTTTCATAACGAATGGTTTGAACAATTCAAGGGCCATTTCTTTAGGAAGACCACACTGGTACATCTTCAAGGACGGTCCTACGACGATAACAGAACGACCGGAATAGTCGACACGCTTACCTAGCAAGTTCTGACGGAAACGTCCTTGCTTACCTTTCAACATATGAGAAAGGGATTTAAGTGGTCGGTTTCCTGGTCCTGTTACAGGACGGCCGCGACGACCATTGTCGATCAAAGCATCAACAGCTTCCTGCAGCATACGCTTTTCGTTTTGAACGATGATGGTCGGTGCACCAAGATCCAACAAACGCTTCAGGCGGTTGTTACGGTTGATCACACGACGATACAAGTCGTTCAAATCAGAAGTTGCAAAACGCCCACCATCAAGCTGGACCATTGGACGAAGTTCCGGTGGAATGACCGGAAGAACGTCAAGAATCATCCATGATGGATCGTTTCCTGAGTTACGGAAGGATTCTAATACTTCAAGACGCTTGATTGCACGTGTACGGCGTTGTCCTTGAGCTGTCTTCAGCTCTTCTTTCAACGTCTCTACTTCACCATCAAGGTCGATATCATATAGAAGCTTACGGATCGCTTCCGCGCCCATAGCTGCCTGGAATCCTTGTCCGAACTTCTCGCGGTAAGAGCGGTACTCTTTTTCAGAAAGCAATTGCTTCCTTTCAAGAGCCGTCTCACCCGGATCCGTTACAATATAGGCTGCGAAATAGATGACTTCCTCCAAAGCTCTCGGAGACATATCCAACACAAGCCCCATACGGCTCGGAATTCCTTTGAAGTACCAAATATGAGAGACAGGGGCAGCTAGCTCTAGGTGCCCCATACGCTCACGGCGAACTTTCGCCTTGGTTACTTCAACGCCACAGCGGTCACAAACGACACCCTTATAACGGACACGCTTGTATTTTCCACAGTGACATTCCCAGTCTTTCTGCGGGCCAAAGATTCGCTCGCAGAAAAGACCGTCTTTTTCTGGTTTCAACGTACGATAGTTGATGGTTTCTGGCTTCTTAACCTCACCGTAGGACCAAGAACGAATCTTATCCGGTGAAGCCAGGCCTATTTTCATATACTCAAAGTTATTTACATCTAGCAAGGGGCCTACCTCCCTTTCAGTATCCGGGTTTTACCCTAAGCTTAGAACACGAGCAGCAGCAGTGTTTCTATCTTAATCGTCTAAGTTCAAATTCTCGGATTCTTTGGTTTGCTCTTCTTCGATATCGCGCATTTCGATCTCTTGTTCGTCACCAGAAAGGATCTTCACATCCATACCTAAACTCTGAAGTTCTTTAATTAGGACCTTGAATGATTCAGGGACCCCTGGTTCAGGAACGTTATCACCTTTAACGATGGCCTCGTACGTTTTCACACGTCCGACGACATCATCTGATTTGACAGTCAAGATCTCTTGAAGAGTATAAGCCGCACCGTATGCTTCAAGTGCCCATACCTCCATCTCACCGAAACGCTGTCCACCGAATTGTGCTTTACCACCAAGCGGTTGTTGCGTGACCAATGAATACGGTCCAGTTGAACGGGCGTGCAGTTTATCGTCAACCATGTGCGCAAGTTTAATCATATACATAACACCAACGGATACACGGTTATCAAATGGATCACCTGTACGTCCGTCATAAAGAATTGTTTTCGCATCACGGGCCATACCTGCTTCTTGCAGTGTCTCCCAAACGTCTTCCTCACGCGCACCGTCAAATACCGGGGTGGCAATTCTCTCACCCATTAAGCGAGCAGCCATACCCATGTGAAGCTCCAGTACCTGACCGATGTTCATACGCGACGGAACACCTAGTGGGTTCAACATGATGTCTACCGGTGTACCATCCGGAAGGAAAGGCATGTCTTCTTCTGGAAGAATCTTAGAAATAACACCTTTGTTTCCGTGACGACCGGCCATTTTATCCCCTTCAGAAATCTTACGCTTCTGAACGATATAGACACGGATCAACTGGTTAACACCCGGTGGTAGTTCGTCACCATCTTCGCGGTTGAAGATCTTCACATCAAGGACAATTCCGCCTGCACCGTGTGGCACACGCAGGGAAGTGTCACGCACTTCACGAGCTTTTTCACCGAAAATCGCATGTAGAAGACGCTCCTCTGCCGATAGTTCTGTCACACCTTTTGGAGTAACTTTACCAACAAGCAGATCGCCATCGCTTACTTCAGCACCGACACGGATAATTCCGCGGTCGTCCAAGTCACGAAGAGCATCTTCCCCAACGTTCGGGATGTCACGAGTGATTTCTTCTGGTCCAAGCTTCGTATCACGAGCTTCAGACTCATATTCTTCAATGTGAATGGACGTGTACACATCATCTTTAACAAGGCGTTCACTCATGATGATCGCATCCTCATAGTTGTAACCGTCCCATGTCATGAAGGCAACAAGCGGGTTTTGACCCAGTGCCAGTTCACCCATGTCCATGGAAGGTCCGTCAGCCAGGATTTCGCCCTGTTTGACGCGATCTCCTTTAGAAACAATCGGGCGCTGGTTGTAACAGCTTCCCTGGTTGGATCGAATGAATTTCTGCAGACGATAACGGTCAAGATCTCCTTCGACCTCTTTGCCATCCACTTCAGAAATACGGCGGACACGAACTTCTTTCGCTTCTACGCGCTCTACAATTCCTTCGTGTCGGCAGATAACCGCAGCACCAGAGTCTTTACCAGACACATACTCCATACCTGTACCCACAAGCGGAGCATCAGGCTTAAGCAATGGCACCGCTTGACGCTGCATGTTCGCACCCATCAAGGAACGGTTGGAGTCATCGTTCTCAAGGAAAGGAATACATGCGGTCGCTGCAGATACAACCTGCTTCGGTGATACGTCCATGTAGTCGATACGGTCACGACTGACAACGGTGTTCTCACCACGGAAACGGGCGATTACTTCTTCATCTGTAAAGGCTCCATCATCTTCTAGCTTGGCGTTCGCCTGAGCGACAACGTAATTGTCTTCCTCATCAGCTGTCAGATAATCGATTTGCGCTGTAACTTTATTCGTATCTGGATCAACGCGGCGGTATGGTGTTTCGATGAAACCAAACTCATTTACTTTCGCATAAGAGGAAAGGGAGTTGATCAAACCGATGTTCGGACCTTCCGGCGTTTCGATCGGACACATACGACCATAGTGGGAGTAGTGTACGTCACGAACTTCAAATCCTGCACGTTCACGAGTCAGACCACCAGGTCCCAGTGCTGAAAGACGGCGCTTGTGCGTCAGTTCTGCCAACGGGTTCGTTTGGTCCATGAACTGAGACAATTGCGAGCTTCCGAAGAACTCTTTAATAGAAGCGATGACAGGACGAATGTTAATCAATTGTTGTGGTGTGATGGAGGACGTATCCTGAATGGACATACGCTCACGAACCACACGCTCCATACGGGAAAGACCAATACGGAATTGGTTCTGCAGCAATTCACCAACAGAACGCAGGCGGCGGTTTCCAAGGTGGTCGATGTCATCTGTTCCACCCACATCGTGCAACAAGTTGAAGAAATAGCTGATGGAAGACAGGATATCCGCAGGGGTAATGTTCTTCACGTCACGGTCAATGTTTGCATTACCGATGACATTGATGGAACGTTCACCTTCTGGGTCCGTCGGGTCAACAATTTTGACAGACTGAACCTGGATAGGATCTTCAAGGACACCGTCTACCGGGTCCAACGTTTCTTCACTCAATGTGCCCTCTTCGTCATCAAAGTGAGGGATCAGCTTATTCAATAGACGACGATCGATCTTGTCCCCTTTTTCAGCGATCACTTCGCCCGTTTCTTCATCTACCAGCGTTTCCGCCAGCGTCTGGTTGAACAAGCGATCTTTGATGTGAAGTTTTTTATTCATTTTATAACGACCTACACGCGCTAGGTCATAGCGTTTCGGGTCGAAGAAACGGGAAACAAGTAAGCTTTTCGCATTTTCTACTGTCGGCGGCTCGCCAGGGCGTAGACGCTCGTAGATTTCAAGCAATGCTTTCTCTGTGTTTTCCGTATTGTCTTTTTCCAACGTGTTCTTCAAGTATTCGTTATCACCAATAAGATCGATGATCTCCTGGTCTGTGCCGAATCCTAAAGCACGTAAAAGCACGGTGATCGGTAACTTACGAGTACGGTCGATACGGACGTGTACGACGTCTTTAGCATCGGTTTCGAACTCAAGCCACGCTCCGCGGTTCGGGATGACGGTAGCTGTGTAACCTCTCTTACCATTCTTATCAATCTTCTTGTTAAAGTACACGCTAGGAGAACGAACAAGCTGAGAAACGATAACACGCTCAGCACCATTGATTACAAAGGTACCTGTGTCTGTCATAAGTGGGAAGTCACCCATAAATACTTCTTGTTCTTTCACTTCTCCCGTCTCATTATTTAAGAGACGTACTTTCACACGAAGTGGTGCGTTATATGTTACATCGCGATCCTTTGACTCATCGACTGGATACTTTGGTTCGCCAAGACTGTAGTCCACAAACTCCAATGACAAATTACCTGTGAAATCTTCGATTGGGGAAATATCCTGGAACATTTCCTTCAAACCTTCTTCTAAGAACCAATCGTAAGAAGCGGTTTGAATTTCAATCAAGTTCGGCAATTCTAATACCTCACTGATGCGTGCGTAACTTCTGCGCTGGCGGTGTCGTCCATACTGAACTAGTTGACCTGTCAACTGATTCACCCCTCAAATCAAGCATTTTAATAACGAAAAAAGGGTCCGGCAAGACATGCCGAACAGGCTTGCGGTTGATCTTGCCACAAGCACTATTTAAACATCCGTTTCACAACGAATGGTGATTCTTCATTTCTCTCTAACGTTAGACAAAAAAGAAAAAGGCTTTTCATACGTAAAAACCTCATTTACTTTCAGTGTTCGATTTTACCATTCTGACCATCTATCAACTTTTTATACACATTTCTAAAAAAAGACTTGACAGAGTTCAGATATATTGGCATTTTTCAATACTAGCACAACTAATAGGGCTAGTCAAACTTTTTAGCTCTAAGGATGTAGTACCCTTTGTGCTTATCCACGACTTCTGCATTTCCGAACAAATCTTCAAGTTTTTGCTTCGCAGACGGCGCCCCTTGTTTCTTTTGAATCACGACCCACAGCTCTCCTTCATCAAGTAGAGCTTCCTTCGCTTCTTCAAACATTGTGTGGACCACTTGTTTCCCGGCCCGGATGGGCGGGTTTGTAAGGATAGCGGCAAACTTCTGATCTACTATACCTTGTAAACGGTCACTTTCTTGAATCGTAATGTTCACTACTTCATTATCTGCGGCATTTTTTTCGGCCAGCCCCAACGCTCTCTCATTTACATCGACCATAAATACATGACGGTCTTCGTGAGCTTTAGCTAGGGACAAACCGATCGGGCCGTAGCCACAACCAAGGTCAAGAATGTCACCTTGAACACCTGGTTCCTGGAAGGTATCAATTAAAAAACGCGATCCGAAATCCACTTCTTTTTTGGAAAAGACAGCATTATCCGTCGTGAATGTGAAGACATGACCGAGCAACTCAAAGTTCCATGTCTTTTCTTCACTGCTCGTCGTTGTTTTCTTTGAATAATAATGCTCCGACATAACCCGAACACCTTCTTTTTCATCTATTGAAATGGCAAGGTTTATTCCTGATTCTAGCAAGTCTAGCAAATCATGAGCACTCTTGCTAAATATGCCTGTTAAGAAAAAGAAAGCCCGCCGATAAATCAGCGAGCTTTACTTTAAACATTCTCTTACTTAACTTCGACAGAAGCGCCTGCTTCTTCAAGCTTAGACTTGATTTCTTCAGCTTCTTCTTTAGAAACAGCTTCTTTGATTGTTGCCGGAGCACCATCAACCATTTCTTTCGCGTCTTTAAGACCAGCACCAGTGATTTCACGTACTGCTTTAACTACTTTGATCTTAGAAGATCCAGCAGATTCTAGTACTACATCAAATTCAGTTTGCTCTTCAGCAGCTTCGCCACCTGCAGCAGGCGCGCCAGCAGCAACTGGAGCTGCAGCAGATACACCAAATTCTTCTTCAATTGCTTTAACTAGATCGTTAAGCTCAAGAACAGACATTTCCTTAATCGCTTCGATAATTTGTTCGTTAGACATGAGAAATTTCCTCCTTAGTTTTTGTTGTTATAGTTTAAACGAACGCTAACTTACGCGCTTTCTTCTTCTTTTTGATCCGCGATCGCTTGCGTAGCGTAAGCGAAGTTGCGGATAGGTGCTTGTAGTACGCTTAGGAACATAGATACAAGACCTTCGTAGTTTGGAAGGTTTGCAAGTTCTTTGATTTGCTCAAGAGTTGCAACTTGACCTTCAACTACCCCACCTTTGATCTCAAGGCTATCATGATCTTTAGCGAAGTTGTTCAATACTTTAGCCGCAGCTACAGCATCGTCTTCATGGAAAGCGACAGCTGTCGGTCCTTGAAGGACTTCGTTAAGTTCAGATAGTTCGACTTCGTCAGCAGCACGACGGACCATTGTGTTTTTATACACTTTGAAATCTACGCCTGCTTCACGAAGCTGGGTACGAAGTTCAGTAACTTCTGCTACATCAAGTCCGCGGTAGTCTACAACGACTGCAGATTTACTGTTGCGGAACTTGTCAGCCAAGTCAGATACAATCTGTTTCTTCTGTTCGATAACACTGCTCATTGTTCCACCTCCTATTGACTTTTCATCATACCGTTCGAAGGTTTTACTCATAAAAAACACCTCCACATAGACATGGAGGTGTTTCATAGAGCAGGGCAGATCGCGCTGCTCTATTTATATCACACACCTCGGCAGGACATTAAGTGGAAACCCACACCTGCTGTCTACGGTATAACGTATTTATTTATACAACGCTACCTAGTATATCTCATAGATAACGGAAAGTCAACACTTTTTTATTACTTCGTGTAACCAGAAACGTCTACTTTAATTCCAGGTCCCATCGTAGATGAAACAGCAGCGTTACGCATATAAGTTCCCTTAGATGCTTGTGGCTTCGCTTTAACAAGTGTTTCAGTGATTGCTGCGAAGTTTTCAGCCAGCTTGTTCTCATCGAAAGATGCTTTACCGATTGGAACATGGATGTTCGCTGCTTTATCAACACGGTATTCTACTTTACCTGCTTTGATTTCGTTAACAGCTTTTTCTACTTCGAATGTCACTGTACCTGTTTTAGGGTTTGGCATAAGACCTTTTGGTCCTAGTACTCGACCTAGTTTACCAACTTCAGCCATCATATCAGGAGTTGCTACTACAACATCAAACTCGAACCAACCTTGGTTGATCTTGTTGATTAGGTCTTGTTCACCTACGTAGTCAGCACCTGCTGCTTCTGCTTCTTTCGCTTTATCACCTTTAGCGAAAACAAGCACACGCTGAGATTTACCTGTACCGTGTGGAAGCACCATTGCGCCACGGATCTGTTGGTCCGCTTTCTTAGGATCTACACCCAGACGGAATGCCGCTTCGACAGTTTCGTCAAAGTTCGCTTTTGAAGTTTCTTTTACAAGCTTGATGGCTTCTTGCACATCGTAAGCTTTTGTACGGTCAACAAGCTTCGCTAGCTCTTGTTGCTTTTTCGATTTCTTAGCCATTATTAATTTCCTCCTCGTTGTGGTTTTAACGGATTTTCCTCCCACGAATAAAGGTTGCGAAAGAGTCACAAGCTCCATTTCCGCAACCTTTTCCTATCTCCATGTAACGCTGTGGGATTAATCTTCGATCGTGATTCCCATGCTGCGCGCTGTACCTTCAACCATGCGCATTGCAGCTTCAACGTCAGCAGCGTTCAAATCAGGCATTTTCGTTTCTGCAATTTCGCGTACTTGGTCGCGTTTAACAGAAGCTACTTTGTTACGGTTCGGTTCACCGGAACCTGATTCAACTCCTGCCGCTTTCTTAAGAAGAACAGCAGCTGGTGGAGTTTTCGTAACGAATGTAAAGGAACGGTCCTCATAAACCGTAATTTCTACTGGAATGATCGTACCTGCTTGTTCCTGTGTACGAGCGTTAAATTCCTTACAGAATCCCATGATGTTAATACCTGCTTGACCTAGTGCTGGTCCAACTGGCGGTGCTGGGTTCGCTTTACCTGCAGGAATCTGAAGCTTTACAACATTAATAACTTTTTTAGCCACGAGACACACCTCCTTAAAGTCCGTGATGTGGTAATAGGGTTCAACCCCTCCCACTCATTGCGATATCTACGCAATCGCCCTCTTTTGGGGCGCATATAGAACATAAAAATTCTAGCATCTTTATTTCCAATATGCAAGGGGAGAGTTGAATTTTATAATTTTTCGATTTGGGTAAAGTCTAACTCTACCGGAGTTTCACGCCCGAACATATTGACGTGGACTTTCACTTTCTGCTTGTCCGTATCAATATATTCAATGGATCCTGTGAAGTTTGCGAAAGGTCCGTCTGTCACTTTAACACTTTCCTTCACCTCGAAGTCAACCTCCGCTTTTGGCTGTTCGTTCATGCCCATGCGCTTAAGAACTGTTTCTACTTCTTCAGGCAGGAGAGGGATCGGCTTAGAACCGGAACCGGTGGATCCTACGAAACCAGTAACACCTGGCGTATTACGTACCACGTACCAGGAGTCGTCTGTCATGACCATTTCAGCCAAAACATAACCAGGAAATACTTTTTTCTTTGCCACTTTCCTCTTGCCATTTTTAATTTCTGCTTCTTCGTCCTCGGGAACAAGAACACGGAAGATCTTGTCTTCCATTCCCATTGATTCCACACGCTTTTCCAGGTTTGTTTTCACCTTGTTCTCATAACCTGAATAGGTGTGGACTACATACCATCTTTTTTCCATATTCGCAGGACAAGTGCTTGCCCTTCCCTCCCTTATACTAGAGTTGATGAATATTACTCCAACATGAAAAAACCCGCGGGACGGGTTTTTTGTAAGTCTATCTCCTATTATAGCATAAAAACCACTCTACTATTCTTGAGCGATGAGTTCAATCACCTGGGAAATCCCAAGATCTACAATAGCGAAGAATACAGCTACGAAAGTGACAGTCAAAATAACCGTAACCGTGTACTTCCACAGTTCCTGACCTTTAGGCCAACTAACCTTCTTCATCTCTCGTGCTACATTCTTGAAGAACTTAAACATGCTGTAATACCCCCAAACTTGCGCCAACTGGCTTCCTTCTCTATTTCGTCTCGCGGTGTAAAGTATGCGTTCCGCACTTTTTACAAAACTTGCGGACTTCAAGACGTTCGGATTGGTTGGATCGATTTATATATGAACTATAATTCCGACTTAAACATTCTGTACAAGCTAATATGACTTTTTTTCTCATTATCCGTCACCTCAATCTAGAGAGGTTTACACATACTCACTAAATGTAGCACTCTTACCGATTACTGTCAATGCAGCTTTCATAGAGTGATTTCATTGACTTCCAAGTATTTTTCAAGCTTTCTCTTCACACGCTGTAAAGCGTTATCAATAGATTTCACGTGTCGATCAAGCTCAACCGAAATCTCCTGGTAGGAACGTCCATCCAAGTAGAGGGTCAGCACTTTTTTCTCTAAATCACTTAATAACTCTGACATTTTCTCTTCCATGTCTGAAAACTTCTCTTTATTAACAATCAATTCTTGTGGGTCGATAGCCTTCGAACCAGCGATGACATCCAGTAATGTCCGGTCTGATTCCTCATCATAAATAGGCTTGTCCAAAGAAACGTAGGAATTCAATGGGATATGCTTCTGTCTTGTGGCGGTTTTAATTGCGGTGATAATTTGACGGGTGACACATAATTCTGCAAAGGCTTTGAAGGATGACTGCT
Organism: Halobacillus sp. GSS1; assembly: GCF_017307035.1. NCBI lineage: Bacteria > Bacillati > Bacillota > Bacilli > Caryophanales > Bacillaceae > Halobacillus > Halobacillus sp. GSS1. Next base: position 16,684 of record NZ_JAFLHE010000014.1, on the reverse strand, counting down.
TGCCCTCTCTGTAATCGCGGATGGCTTTGTAAAGACCGATCATCCCTTCCTGGACGATATCCTCCCGGTCTGCGCCAATAAGAAAGTATGTCCGAGCTTTCGCGCGCACAAAATTCTTGTACTTATTAATCAAGTAATCTAGCGCCTGGACCTGTCCTTGATTAATCCGTTCAACGACTTCTTCGTCATCAAGCTTGCTAAGATCCAAATCGTTGGTGCTTTTCTCCGTTTGTAAGATGCTCACACAGGATCCCTCCGACCGTGCTACCTCAATATAGCAATATTATACAGTACGATTCTGAAAAGCGTCAACAAGTTGTCAGAATTATTTATCTCCTCGGCGCCATTTCTCAAAAAGTTCCCTTACCTCTTTATTGATTGGTATTTTAGATTGGTAAGGGTACTGGTTCTGGCTTTCGACATCTTTCTCTATTTGGTTTTCAATATTTTTCACTTCGATATACAGCTCTCTTGCTGATTTTCTGAAAGCTCCCTGCCCGAAAATGGTTCGTTGTTCTGCATAGTCTGACGTCGCGACATAGACTTGAGTACGAACATCATTCAACTCTCCAGCGAGTTTTTCAATCCGTTCATCAGCGGTTTCGTTTTCTTTTGTAAAGATAACTTCAACTTTGTAATTTTTTTGTTTTTTTTCAACTCCCCGGACATGGTAAGCATCAAAAACGATCATGATCCGGTCCCCGGTGTAGGATTGATACTCCGCCATCATCTCTATAAGGAGATCCCGGGCCTGGCCGAGATCTTTTTCCTTTAGATTTTTTAATTCCGGCCAAGCGCCAATCATATTGTATCCATCGACAATTAAGACGTTCATGCCTTATTCCCCTAAAGGATGACGCTTTCTATAGACTTCGTACATCAAAAGGGAAGCCGCTACAGATGCGTTCAAAGAAGTTACTTCTCCAGCCATAGGCAGACTGACCGTCCAATCACACTTATCTTTCGTTAATCGGCTCATGCCGCGGCCTTCACTTCCTATGACGAGGGCAATCGGCATGTTCCCATCAAGCTGGCGGTAATCTTCCGTCCCAACAGCGTCTGTTCCGACCACCCAGACAAACCTTTCCTTCAACTCATTAATCGTCCGGGCAAGGTTCGTTACACGAGCAACCGGAATATATTCGATCGCACCTGTCGACGTTTTCGCAACGGTTGCCGTTAAAGAAACAGAACGTCTCTTCGGTATGATTACACCATGTGCTCCTGCCGCATCTGCCGTCCGCAGTATGGAACCGAGGTTATGAGGGTCTTCAATCTCATCACAAATAATGAAAAAAGGAGGCTCGTCCCTTTCTTCTGCTTTCGCAAATAAATCTTCCAAATCACTGTATTCATACGCAGCCACCGAAGCAATGACCCCCTGGTGATTTCCATCAACAAGCTGGTCAATTTTCTTCTTTGGCACTTTTTGAACAATGAGCCCTTGTTCCTTGGCCAGCTGTTCAAGCTTTTTGTAAGCCTGGTGCTGCAACTGATCCGATACCATCACTTTATTGATTGGTCTGCCTGACCGGATGGCTTCCTGGACCGAATTCTTTCCGATGATCCATTCTCCGCTCATGATTCTTCACTCCTTTCTTCAACTATTTGAATAGCGTTTTGTATCAACGTTTCTAGCCTCTCTATCTGTCCGGATAAATACAAAAACCCTAACACCGCCTCGAATGCGGTCGAATAGCGATAAGTCTGTACATTGGTGCTTTTAGGGACGGATCCCGATTTTGCGTTCCGCCCCCTCCTGAGCACACCTTCCTCTTCTTCCGTGAGCCTTCCTTCTTGCTGCCATACATTAACCACATTCGCCTGCGACACAGCCGAAACAAACTGGATGGCTGCCTGGTGAAGGTGCTGAGGCTTCACCTCTCCTTTTTCAAGCAGGTGCTGCCTCACATAAAGCTCATAAACAGAGTCGCCCATATAGGCGAGAGCAAGACTCTTCATCTGTTTCGCATTTGCGATCGCCATCGTCCTACCCCCGCTTCCATCTCGTGCCCTGGGATGTATCTTCAAGGATGATGTTGCGATCTTTCAACTCATCACGAATTTCGTCGGCACGCGCGAAGTCACGATTCTTTCTGGCTTGCTTCCGCTCTTCAATTAGAGCATCCACTTCCTCATCAAGCAATTCTTCCTGAGCCTGCAGTTGAATACCGAGAACCCCTGTCAATTCTTCGAACAACTCTTCAAAAGCCGTCAAGACTTTTTCGTGAGTCTGCTCCTCCTGTAAATATAAGTTTGCAGTTTTGGTTAAATCAAACAGGACGGAAATCGCGTTCGCCGTGTTGAAGTCATCATCCATTTCTTTAATGAATTGCTCTTTATAACCAGCCACTTTATCCAGCCACTCACTTTGATCTTCCTTCAAGCTCATCGTAGAATTTTTTCGGTGCTGGATGTTTTCATACGCATTCTTGATACGATCAAAGCTGCTTTTCGCCCCTTTCAACAACTCATCACTGAAGTTGATGGGATGACGGTATTGGACACTCAGCATGAAAAAGCGGATCACTTGAGGGTCATGCTTTTTCACAAGATCGTGGGCAAGGATGAAGTTCCCTAAGGACTTCGACATTTTTTCATTGTCAATATTAATATACCCGTTATGCATCCAGTAGCGAGCAAAAGATTCCCCGTTATGAGCTTCTGATTGCGCAATCTCATTTTCATGGTGGGGGAATGTTAAATCCTGCCCGCCCGCATGGATATCAATCGTATCTCCAAGGTATTTCTTCGCCATCGCTGAGCACTCGATATGCCACCCCGGCCGGCCGCTTCCCCAAGGACTCTCCCAGGTGATTTCGCCTTCCTTCGCATCTTTCCAAAGTGTGAAGTCTAGCGGATCTTCCTTTTTGTCCCCGACTTCAATGCGGGACCCGGATCTTAACTCATCAATGGACTGGTGGGAAAGCTTTCCGTATTGATCGAAAGAGCGCGTACGGAAATACACGTCCCCTCCTGCTTCATAAGCAAACCCTTTGTCGATCAACCCCTGGATAAAGCTGATAATCTCATCCATGTTTTCCGTCACACGCGGATGATCCACGGCTTCTTTCACGCCAAGTGCCCCAACGTCTTCTTTGTATGCCGTAATGAAACGATTGGCGATATCTGTGACTCCTTCGCCCATTTCATTCGATGCTTTAATTAATTTGTCATCGACATCTGTAAAGTTGAGTACATAATGGACATCATATCCTCTGTATTCAAAATACCTTCTCACTGTATCGAATACGATCGCCGGCCTTGCATTCCCTATGTGAATGTAGTTATAAACAGTAGGACCGCAAACGTACATTTTCACTTTTCCTTCTTCCAGCGGCTGGAACGGTTCTTTTTTTCTTGTCAGTGTGTTGTATATGTTAATCGCCATGTTGGTTCACTCCTTTGGTTTCCTTCAATTGTTTGCGCAGTTCCGCCATTTCCTTTTCGATTTCGTTCAATCGGTCGTACACAGGGTCTGGGAGTTTGTGATGGTCAAGGTCCTTCTTTTGGACTTTCTTGCCATCCTGGATGACGACATGACCAGGGATACCGACAACCGTCGAGTTGTTCGGAACATCATGGAGCACTACCGAACCAGCTCCTACCTTAGAGTTTTCCCCAATCGTAATCGATCCCAGCACTTTCGCTCCCGTAGCGACTAATGAGTTATCAAGGAGTGTCGGGTGCCTTTTCCCTTTTTCTTTCCCTGTTCCTCCAAGCGTCACTCCCTGAAAAATCGTCACATTATCACCAATCTCACACGTTTCCCCAATAACGACACCCATGCCATGGTCAATGAAGAAACGCCTCCCGATCTTCGCTCCAGGGTGTATTTCAATGCCCGTCAGGAAGCGGCTCCATTGAGAGATCAGCCGGGCGAGGAAGAAAAACTTCCGCTTGTGACAAGCATGGGCCACCCGGTGCCCCCATATCGCATGCAGTCCTGAATATGTCAGAATCACTTCAATATAAGAACGAGCAGCAGGATCTTGATCGAACACCACATCAACATCTTCTTTAAACATTTTGAACAGCCCCATACTTGCTCCCCTCCTTGTGCTGAAACAGAAGCGTTCCCCACATAAATAAAAAACGCGCCTTTGTGCCAATGGCACAGAGACGCGTCGAACGTGGTTCCACTCTGTTTGGGATCGGCTTTTACACCTTTCCCCGCTTCATCCTTGATAACGGAAGGTACCCGCTTCGGCATACTTCGTTCAGCCGAAGACTCCGAGGTGCATTTCAAAGGCTTCTCTACGAACCACTTCCAGCCGTGGTGATTCTCTCTGTAGAAGAGAGGGCCTCTTACTTCTCCTCATCAACGTTTCGTATAGGTATCTCTACTATATGATATTCTTTCCCACTTGTGAACGAATTAAGCTTGCAACTTGCTTAATACATCATTGAGACGAACCGTGACCGTTTCGAGTCCAAGCAAATGAATCGCATTCGGAAGTTCAGGGCCGTGGGTTTGACCGGTCGTTGCTACACGGACAGGCATAAACAACTTCTTCCCTTTATGCCCTGTCTCTTTCTGAACAGCTTTGATTTGCTTTTTAATGTTTTCTGGTGTGAATTCTTCAAGCTCATGAAGGTTCTTCTTGAACGTTTCCAATACTTCCGGTACTTGTTCCCCTTCAAGGACTTCCATAGCAGCCTCATCATACTGAATTTCCTGATTAAAGAACAATTCGGTCAGTTCGACGATTTCCGCTCCATAGCTCAATTGTTCCTGGTAAAGACTGATAAGCTCACGAGCCCACTTTCGATCTTCCTCACTCATATCTTCAGACAAGCGTCCAGCTTCAATTAAATGAGGCAGAGCAAGCTCAACAACGCGGTCCAAATCAGAAGCTTTAATGTACTGATTGTTCATCCACTTCAGCTTCGCCGGGTCAAAGACCGCTGGTGAAGTGGATAGTCGATCTGCATCAAAGATCTCCACAAGCTGATCCTGCGTGAATATTTCTTCTTCCCCGACTGGCGACCACCCTAGTAGAGTGATGAAGTTGAAGAGAGCTTCCGGAAGGTATCCTAGATTCTTATATTGTTCAATAAACTGAAGAATGTGCTGGTCACGCTTACTCAGTTTCTTACGCTCTTCATTGAGGATCAATGTCATATGACCGAACTTTGGAGCTTCCCAGTCGAACGCTTCATACACCATCATTTGCTTAGGTGTATTGGAAATATGCTCTTCCCCGCGAAGGACGTGTGTGATTTTCATTAAGTAATCATCAATCGCAACAGCAAAATTATACGTTGGAGTTCCGTTCTGCTTAACGATGACCCAATCCCCAAAATCGCTGGATTCAAAAGTAATGTCCCCACGGACGATATCGTTGAACGTATACGTATGGTTTTCAGGGACGCGGATACGAATACTAGGCTTACGGCCTTCCGCTTCAAATGCTGCGATTTGCTCTTCTGTAAGGTCGCGGTGCGCACCAGAGTATTTCGGCGCTTCGCCACGTGCCATTTGCGCTTCACGTTCTGCTTCAAGCTCTTCTGATGTCATATAGCATTTGTAAGCAAGACCGCGTTCCATTAGTTCATCGACATATTTCTTGTAAATATCCAGACGTTCCATCTGACGGTAGGGACCATATTCGCCCCCTTTTTCAGAACTCTCGTCCCATTCAATACCCAACCATTTCAAGTAGTCGAGCTGGCTCTTTTCTCCGCCCTCGACGTTACGCTTTTCATCCGTATCCTCAATACGAATGACGACCTTTCCACCTGCGTTTTTGGCATAAAGGTAGTTGAATAGAGCTGTCCTCGCATTACCAATGTGAAGGTGCCCTGTCGGACTTGGTGCATAACGCACCCTTACTTCGTTAGACATAATTGTTCTCCTTTCATGTTCCGGTCTATATCCTTGACTTATTTTATCACTTTTTGTTTAGGTATGCTGATTATTTTGCAAAAGGACGACCGCTTGTGCGGCAATTCCTTCCTTCCGTCCCGTAAAGCCGAGTTTTTCTGTAGTTGTTGCTTTCACGTTAATCCGTCCAGGTTCCACCCTAAGGAGAGAGGCGATGCTCTCACGGATTTGTTCAATGTAGGGCGCCATTTTAGGGGCCTGGGCGATTACCGTACAATCCATGTTCCCCAGTTCATACCCACGCTCTGTCACGATATCCCACACGTGCTGAAGCAGTTTCCCTGAGTCTGCATCTTTGAATGCAGGGTCCGTGTCTGGGAAATGTTTGCCGATATCCCCTTCACCAATCGCTCCAAGACACGCATCCGCAATCGTATGAAGCAGGACATCTGCGTCTGAATGACCGAGCAGCCCCTTTTCATACGGGATTTCAATTCCTCCGATGATACAAGGACGTCCTTCCGTCAATTGGTGTACATCAAATCCTTGGCCGACACGAAACATAGGGCCATCCTCCACCTTTCCATTTCTCTGATTATTCAAGTAAGCTTGGGCTTTATGTAAGTCTTCCGGAGTCGTAAGCTTGATATTGTCATAGCTTCCCTTCACGATGGCCACTTCTTTATCCAACCTCTCTACGAGAGAAGCGTCATCTGTGCCGTAGTATCTGCTTTTCCTCGCTCGTTCATGCGCTTCATAAATCAAATCATAAGAGAAGGCTTGAGGAGTCTGGGCCGCCCATAACGTACTTCTATCCAATGTGTCCAACCCATGATCTGACTTCTGCTTAATCGTATCCGTCACCGGTACAGCAAGAAGAGCAGCCTCTTTTTCGTATGTCATCACCGACAGTTCGTGTAAGAGCTCCTGAGGGACAAACGGACGCGCCCCGTCATGAATAAACACAGGAATCCCTCTGTTTCGAACCGCCTGCAACCCTGCAAATACACTATCCTGCCGTTCTGCTCCTCCGTTTACGAGGTGGACCGGCTGACGGAGCGGATATTCTTGTAGAAGCTCTTCCATCTGGGATCGTTCGCGTTCGTTAGTCACTAAGATCAACTCTTCACACCAATCATCCTCATCAAAGACGGAAAGGGTATGACAGATTAAGGGTTGGTCACCGATTCTCAAAAACTGTTTGTTGCGGCCGGCGAGCATCCGCTTACCCTGCCCTGCCGCGAGTATAATGGCTGTATATTTTTTCATGTGTATCCATCCTACGTTTGTTTAGACGTTCATAAAATAACAAAAGCGATAACACGCATGTTATCACTTTTGTCATTCTCTATTTGTTTATACCGTTTTTACAAGGCTTTTTCAAGTGATTTCGGCTTTGCAAAAATCATACGACCGGCTGATGTCTGCAACACGCTGGTCACTACCACTTCAATTGTCTTCCCGATAAAGTCTTTCCCTTCTTCGACAACGATCATTGTGCCGTCATCCAAGTAGGCGACCCCTTGATTCTGCTCTTTCCCATCTTTGATGACTTGAATCGTCATCTCTTCCCCTGGAAGAACGACCGGTTTCACAGCATTCGCAAGATCATTAATGTTCAAGACTTGAACATTTTGAAACTCACAAACTTTATTCAAGTTGAAATCATTCGTTACGACAATCCCGTCCATCACTTTCGCAAGCTTCACAAGCTTACTGTCTACTTCCTGAATGTCTTCGAAATCCCCTTCGTAAATCTCAACATTCACAGGAAGATCTTTTTGAAGACGGTTCAGGACATCCAATCCACGACGTCCACGATTTCTTTTCAGACCATCGGATGAATCAGCGATGTGCTGCAATTCTTCCAATACGAATTGTGGAATCACAATTGTTCCTTCCAAAAAATGTGTATCGCAAATATCTGCAATACGGCCATCGATGATGACACTTGTATCCAAGATTTTTCGTTTCGGAATCAAAGCAGGATCCAAGGTAGAATCCTCCTGAAGTTCTCCTTCTGGCTTCTTCTCTTTCCTTGAAACCAAATTCAGGAATTCATCCTTCCGTTTAAAACCGACCTGAAACCCAAAGTAACCTAATAAGAATGTTAAAAAGATCGGTACAACCTGATTAACTACTTGAATTTGGATATCTTGCACAGGGATATTGATCAAGTAGGCGATAATCAGCCCGACAATCAAACCGAGACTTCCAAACAGCAAATCTGCTACTGGGGCCCGGACGAGAGTGTCCTCAATCCACCTTAAAAAATCCACAATATAATCCACAATCCAAAAAGTAAATAAAAATAATATAAGTGCTCCTAGTACGGCCCCTAAGACAGATTGAATCCAATTCTGCCAGGTCAGTCCCATGGTTGTGAACAGCTCTGGAAAATAGAGGTAACCGATGGTTCCGCCGGTTATGACAATAAACAACTGTACGATACGTTTAAGCACTTGTATTCACCTCCTCAAACACAGTATGACCAAACCTAACAACCATTAACCATATAAAAAAGGAATGATGGTTTTTAACTTAGCACAACTTCCAAATTAAGTCAATGAGCAAACAAATAATCATACCATATTGTTCACAAATAAGTCAATATTCTTATATATGCCGGTCTACGAACAACTGTTCTTGTATGCGGTCAAGACCATCTCTAATTTTCATCGCACGGATCTCTCCTACACCATCGACTTCAACAAGTTCTTTAGGAGAAGCCTGGATCAGCTCTTCCAACGTACCAAACCTTTCTACCAAGTGTTCAATAATGAGAACTGGAAGTCTTGGGATCCGGCTTAAAATCCGGTACCCTCTTGGCACGATAGGGTCCGACAATTTCGTATTCGGTGAATACCCCATAAGTTTCAATACCTGCTCATCCGAGAGAAGTTCCGTATTGGTGATTTCCTGCATTTTTCTCAGAATATAATAAGGTTCATAATCCGGCCGCTTACTATAATCCCGTAAAAGTAAGGTTGCTTCATCTTCAATATTCGAAACTAATTCCGTCAATTGCAGCTGAATCAAACGTCCTTCCGTACCGAGCTCATTCACATAGTTCAAAATCTCGGTCTTCGTTCGGAGCACCATTTCAATACGGTGGACGACCTGAACGACTTCAGAAAAGGAAACCATGTTTTCAAACTCCATGGCACCAAGATTCGTCACACTTTGATCCAGCACATTTTTATACTTTTCCAACGTCTGAATCGCCTGGTTGGCCTTCGTCAAAATCACACCAATATCCTTGAGCGAGTAACGGAGAGAGCCTTTATACAACGTAATTACGTTCCGACGTTGAGATATAGCTATGACAAGAGCACCTGTTTGTTTAGCCACCCGCTCTGCCGTCCGGTGCCTCATCCCTGTTTCCGTGGACAGGATATCCGGGTCCGGCATCAATTGTGCATTGGCATACAGAATGCGCGTTCCTTCATCATTTAAAATTAACGCCCCATCCATTTTCGCCAATTCGTAAAGGTGGGCGGGCGTGAAATCAGACTGGATATGGAACCCGCCATCCACGAGATCCCGCATATGATCGCCGTAGCCGAGCACAATCAATCCACCTGTTTTTGCACGCAGGACGTTATCAATACCATCTCTCAGTGGTGTGCCGGGGGCCACCAGCTGAAGAATTTCTCCGATTCCATTTTCGTTGATTTCATGCCATTCCATTTATGAATCCCCCAGTGTTACCTTCATCGCCTCCTGAACGGTACTGACACCGATCACTTCGATTTGAGAGGGAGGCGTCCAGCCATCCATGTTCTTCTTGGGAATGATGACCCTTTTAAAGCCTAATTTCGCCGCTTCCTGGACCCTTTGTTCAATTCTTGCAACTCTTCGTATCTCACCCGTCAAGCCAACTTCCCCAACCACCACATCATCTCCATTCGGAGACTGATTCCGGAAGCTTGAGGCAATGCTGATCGCAACGGCTAAGTCAATCGCCGGCTCATCCAATTTCACGCCACCAGCGACTTTTACGTAAGCATCCTGGTTCTGAAGAAGGAGCCCTGCTCTCTTTTCCAAAACCGCCATTAAAAGCGGTACACGGCTGTTATCAAGACCGGTAGCCATCCGTCTCGGATTTCCGTATGCCGTAGGTGAAATCAAGGCCTGTATTTCTACAAGTACCGGTCTTGTCCCTTCCATGGAAGCCACCACGATCGAACCCGCAGCCCCTTGCGAACGTTCTTCCAGGAAAATTTCTGAAGGGTTCAGAACCTCTTCCAGGCCTTTCTCCTTCATTTCAAAGATTCCCATTTCATGAGTACTTCCAAAACGGTTCTTCACACTTCTTAGAATTCTGAATGTGTGATGCTGCTCCCCTTCAAAATAAAGGACGGCATCCACCATATGTTCAAGTAGACGTGGACCGGCAATGGAACCTTCTTTAGTAACATGCCCCACGATGAAAATAGGGATACCTTTGCTTTTAGCGATTCTCATCAAGTGACTTGTACATTCACGAACTTGGGAAACGCTCCCTGGAGCAGAGGTAACATCTTCTTTGAAAATGGTCTGGATCGAATCTATGACCACAAATTTTGGTTCGATGTTTTCAATTTGGTTGATGACATCCTGTAAGTTTGTTTCCGGTAAAACATAGAGTTCATCAGATGTAATATCCAACCGTTCCGCCCGAAGCTTCGTTTGTCGCGATGACTCCTCCCCGGATATGTAGAGGACAGGAAAGTCTTTTTTCGCAATCTGTGCAGAGACTTGAAGCAAAAGAGTGGATTTACCGATTCCCGGATCCCCGCCTATCAAAACTAGAGACCCCGCCACGATCCCTCCACCTAACACCCGGTTGAACTCAGGCATATCTGTCGGCATACGCGGTTCTTTTTGCGACTTTATTTGTGTGATTTTTTCAGGTTTCGTTGTTGCGGAAGTGGAGCTTGTCTGAAACACATGTCTGGAATTCGCCGGAGCAGCTGTCATTTCTTCAACCAGCGTATTCCATTGATTACACCCAGGGCATTTTCCCATCCATTTAGGTGTCTCATACCCACATTCCTGGCAAACAAACTTCGTTTTCCTTTTTGCCAAGATCATCTCGCCCCTTATTCTTATTATTCTATACGTAAAAGATTGTGAATCAGTTTCACGATCTTATCAATTGTATTAAATCATTCTAGTAAAATCATAGCGGAAGAAGAAAAAAATCGGAAGGCAAACCCTTCCGATTTTTCTTAGGCTCTGTTCACTATATGATGAATTTCTATGATTTAGAAGAAGGGGGCAGCCCTTCCTCCTCGTCATTTCCACCATCTGTGTGATCCGAGTCTTCCTGCTTCTATACAACTATTTACTTTGTAGACTCTTGCTGGGTATGAACCACAAAGTTCTTATCATCATCAAGCTCAATTTTCACGCTTTGCCCTTTGGCGATGTTTTCTTTCAAGAGTTCTTCGGAAAGCAGGTCCTCAACATTCTTTTGTATAGAACGGCGCAATGGACGTGCTCCGTATTCCGGATCGAACCCTGATTCTGCAATATGCTGAATAGCGGCATCCGATAAGACGAAGTCAATCTCTTGTTCTTTCAAACGTTTACGCAGTTCTTCGACCATCAATGTCACAATATCTTTCATGTGTTTTCTCTCCAGGGAGTGGAAAACAATCGTTTCATCGATACGGTTCAAGAACTCAGGACGGAACGCTTTCTTCAAAGCATCTGTCACTTTAGATTTCATATCTTTATAATCCTGATCGGTATCACCCATGGAGAAGCCAACATATTTGTTCTGCTTCAATTCTTGAGCACCAACGTTGGATGTCATGATCAGCACCGTGTTACGGAAATCGACGACGCGTCCTTTGGAATCGGTCAGACGACCATCCTCAAGAACCTGAAGCAAAATGTTGAATACTTCCGGATGCGCTTTTTCAATTTCGTCAAGCAGGACCACAGAGTAAGGCTTATTGCGTACTTTCTCTGTTAATTGTCCGCCTTCATCATAGCCGACATAACCTGGAGGTGAACCGACCAGGCGGGACGTACTGTGTTTTTCCATATACTCGGACATGTCGATTCGAATCATCGCATCTTCTTCTCCGAACATGCTCTCCGCTAAAGCACGAGCGAGTTCCGTTTTACCGACACCCGTTGGTCCAAGGAAAATGAATGAACCGATTGGACGTTTCGGATCTTTAAGTCCGGCACGGGCACGTCGAATCGCTTTGGAAATCGCTTTGACTGCCTCTTCCTGACCAATGACGCGGTTGTGAAGTGTATCTTCAAGATGCAGAAGGCGTTCGCTCTCATCTTTCGTCATCTTGGATACAGGCACTCCCGTCCATGTAGATACGACAGAAGCAATGTCCTCTACTGTAACTTCGGAATCTTCCTGCCCTTGTTTTTCTTTCCACTCATCTTTCGTTTGTTCCAACTCATCTCTCAAGCGCTGTTCACTGTCTCTTAAAGAGGCAGCTTTCTCAAATTCCTGACTCTGTACAGCGGCATCCTTCTCTTTCCGCACTTCTTCAAGCTTCTGTTCTAACTCTTTCAAGTTCGGTGGAGCTGTGTAGGAGCGCAAACGAACTTTGGAAGCAGCCTCATCAATCAAGTCAATCGCTTTATCCGGCAAGAAGCGGTCTGTGATGTAACGATCAGAGAAACGTACCGCGGACTCAATTGAGTCATCCGTAATCGTTACACGGTGGTGCGCTTCATAACGGTCGCGAAGACCTTGGAGAATTTGGATGGATTCATCGAGGTTCGGTTCATCCACTTGAATAGGCTGGAACCTACGCTCAAGAGCAGCATCCTTCTCAATGTATTTGCGGTACTCATCGAGTGTCGTAGCACCAATACATTGCAATTCACCACGGGCAAGAGACGGCTTAAGGATATTGGATGCATCAATAGCACCTTCTGCCCCACCAGCACCGATTAACGTGTGCAGCTCGTCGATGAACAGGATGATGTTCCCTGCCTGACGAATCTCTTCCATCACTTTTTTCAGGCGGTCTTCAAATTCACCACGATACTTGGTCCCGGCAACGACGGTACCCATATCAAGTGTCATCACTCGCTTATCGCGAAGAATCTCCGGAACTTCATTGTTCATAATCTGTTGTGCCAGGCCTTCAGCGATGGCTGTTTTACCAACACCAGGCTCACCGACAAGAACCGGGTTATTCTTCGTACGACGGCTCAATACTTGAATGACACGCTCAATTTCTTTACTTCGCCCGATGACAGGGTCAATGTTACCCTCTTTCGCAATCGCTGTAAGGTCACGAGCCAGTGAATCAAGCGTCGGGGTATTAGCATTCGCTGCCTGAGCACCTGATCCACCACCACGACGGTTTTGACCACCTGTGGACTCATTATTCCCAAGCAATTGTAATACCTGCTGACGGGCCTTGTTCAAGCTTACACCCAGGTTATTCAGGACACGGGCGGCCACGCCTTCTCCTTCACGGATCAATCCAAGAAGGATATGTTCTGTTCCTACGTATGAGTGTCCCAGTTTACGAGCTTCATCCATAGAAAGCTCAATGACTTTTTTCGCACGAGGCGTATAATGAATCGTTTGGGACACTTTCTCTCCCTTACCGATTAATTTCTCTACTTCCTGCTGGATTTTTGAAGACTCAAGTCCTAATGCAGTCAGAGCTTTGGCAGCTATGCCTTCTCCTTCACTGACTAAGCCTAAAAGGATATGCTCCGTACCAATGTTATTATGACCTAAACGAACAGCTTCTTCCTGTGCCAGCGCCAATACTTTTTGTGCTCTTTCTGTAAATCGCCCAAACATCATGGACATTCCCTCCTAACATTATTCTTCATTTTCTAATTGAAGTCGTTCGCGAATTAATGATGCTCTTCTTACATCCCTTTCATCAGGGGATAAAGGAGTTTTCGCGTATTGTTGCAAGAACCCGGGCTGTGTAAGAACCATCAATTCATTTAAAATCGTTCGCGGAATATGATCGATGAATCCTAGATCGATGCCAAGTCTCAAGTCAGAAAGGCATTTTGCCGCCTCCTTAGATTCTATGATTCGACTATTGGTCAATACACCATAGGAGCGAAAGATACGGTCCTCCAATTGAATACTCGAGCGGGCCATCAATGCTTCTCTTGCTTTTCTCTCTTGTTCAATCAGCTGTTTGACGACACTGTGAAGGTCTTCAACAATATCCTCTTCTGATTTACCAAGGGTAATCTGATTGGATATCTGATAAATATTCCCAAGCGCCTCGCTGCCCTCCCCGTAGATCCCCCTCACCACAAGACCCAGTTGGTTAATGGCAGGCGTCATACGGTTTATTTGGTTCGTCATGGATAAGGCAGGCAAATGCATCATGACAGAAGCTCTCATTCCCGTACCCACATTAGTCGGACAGGCGGTTAAATAACCCCGTTTCTCATCAAAAGCATAATCCACTTTTTCTTCGAGCCAATCATCCAGTTGACTGGCTTGTTCCAGTGCCTGATCCAACTGAAAGCCGGGGAAATATAACTGTATGCGAATATGATCCTCTTCATTAATCATGATTGATACTTGTTCATTTTGTGAAATGAGAGACGCCGACTTATCCGCTTTTTCAGCTAAATGTGGACTGATCAAATGTTTTTCTACCAATACTCTCTTTTCGATCGGCTGTAAATCTTTCATCTGGACCAGCTCAAAATCTTTATAATCTCTGAAAGACTTCTTTTGGAACTCTTGTTGGAAGAATTCCAACACTTTATTCAATGTCTCCTCTGAAGCAATGATAGGAAAAGGATGTTGTGAGAAATTACGAGCAAGTCGTATACGGCTGCTGAGTACAATATCACTGTCCGGACCCTCTTGCTTCATCCACGGACTAATGGCTTCATTCATGAATTGCTGTAAAGACATTACTCATCACCATCCTCCCTATGATGCAGTTGACTTTCTAAAGATCTGATCTTATCTCTAACTTTCGCTGCCTCTTCGAATTCTTCCTGCTCAATTAATTGTCGAAGATTAGTTTTATATTCTTCCATCTCTTTTTTAAGGTGTAAGTTTCCACCTTCCCTTTTCGGGATCTTTCCATCATGTCTTGTGTTCCCGCTGTGAACACGGCGCAGAATGGGATTCAGTCGTTCATCGAACGTTTTATAGCATTCTGCACAGCCAAACTTCCCTATCCTTGCAAACTCCTCGTAGCTCAGCCCGCAATTGGGACATTTCAGCATTGGTTTTTGAGTATATGAGTGAGCGCTCTGCCCTTTTAAAGGAGAAGGTCCCTCGGAATGGAACAGACCTGAAAGGAGATCATTCAAGGTGAAGTTCTCTTCCCCATAATTCATGTACCCATTTTCCTTCGCACATTTTTCACATACATGGACTTCTGATTTTTGACCATTAATCACCTGCGTCAAATGGACGGTAGCAGGACGCTGGTGACATTTCTGACACTCCATCTGAATCTCTCCCTTCTCACTCAACATTTATATTTAAGGGTGAATAGCATCGCTGTCATGATTCGCGCACGAACTTCATCGCGAAGAGGTAAAGAAAATGCAAGAACGTCACGATCGATAACACTTGCCATCAGTTTGCTTTCCCGTTCAGTGATGATCTCATAATCTACCAGCCTTTCAAGAACATCAATGGCTTTCGTTTGGGATACATGGGGGTTGATGAGCTCCATCACCTCTTCAATCATTTCTGATCCTTTTCGGTACTGGATTCGGCTGATACGGATATACCCGCCGCCTCCCCTTTTACTTTCCACTATATACCCTTTTTCCACAGTAAAACGTGTCTTAATCACATAATTGATCTGTGAAGGTACACAATCAAATTTCTCGGCAAGTTCACTACGCTTGATTTCAATCGCCTGGTGTCGATTTTCATCTAAGATCTCCTTGAGATATTCTTCAATAACATCAGAGATATTCCGCATGCTCCCTCCCCCTCTTTTGACTTTGACTATCTTTGACTTTAATTTTATTATACTCATTTTTGATTGTCATGCAACTTGTTTGTTTAGAAGAATTACATCTTCTATGTTTCCCCTTTTCATCATGAAATAAAACAAAAAAACTGCACAGAATCAACTGTGCAGCTCTTTAGTACCGATGTCCACATTCTTCTACACCATCCATCAAAGACAGACGCTCTAAAAGAAGGGATCGATCATACATTTGCCCTTTATTCAATTCAACAACGACCTTTTTTTGACTTTGATCCAATGCAACAATATCTATTTTCCGGACATCCAGCTTCATTTGTTCAAATACTGTCAATACTTTATTAACCGGTGCATCCTTACCAATGGTCACTTGAAAAATATTTTTTCGATTCCCATTGAACTTTTCTTTTTCAACCTTATTTAGAAAAACTAAACTCAAAAGCACAAAAATTGTTGTGACCGTCGCCACATCATACATCCCTGCGCCGACAACGAGGCCAATACCAGCCACCGTCCATATGGACGCTGCAGTAGTTAACCCTCTAATAGTCATCCCATTGACGATAATGGTGCCCGCCCCTAAAAATCCAATTCCGCTAATGACGTAGGAGGGGATACGAGCTGGATCGAAACGGACATGTTCATATTGATCAATAAACGTTTCAAATCCATACAATGAAAGAAGCATCATCATACAAGCCCCTACTCCGACAAGAATATGGGTGCGGAAGCCCGCCGAATGATTTTTGACTTCCCTCTCGAAGCCAATCAATCCTGAAAGAAGGAGTGCAAAAAATAACCGGAAAACAAATAAAAGAATGTCATCATGAAAGAAATATGACCAGTTCAAGCGATCCCTCCTTTCTTTTATGTCTATGTTTAATGAAGTTGATATAGAAAAAAACCAGAAGAATGATCTTCTGGTTTTTCAAGTGAT
>NZ_JAFLHE010000013.1:0-60874 GCF_017307035.1 Halobacillus sp. GSS1 | reverse complement strand
CACAAACGGGAGCTATACTTTATGAAAGCACCTTCTGAGTAAGGTGCTTTTTCTATTGATAATTTCCAAATTTTTATAGTTGAACTTTACGTTAACGTTAATGGTATAGTAAAATTGTTAGAATTTTCATTCAATGAGAGGGGATCGAATGGAAGGACGTTTATCTATCCAGCAAGTGGCTGAAAGATACGATGTGACCCAGCGGACCATCCGATACTATGAAGAACTTGGGCTGATCAAACCTTCCCGCAGCTCGGGAGGGCACCGTTCTTTTTCTGCGAAGGACTTAACACGTCTTGGGCTTGTTTTTCGTGGGAAAAAGTATGGGTTCCAGCTTGAAGAAATCAAAGAAATGATTCATCTTTTCGACCAGGATCCTTCTGGGGTCCGTCAGCTTGAACGGACGCTTACCTATGGAAAAGAAAAAATGCAGGAGGTGGACGATCGGATCCGGGAGTTGGAACAGTTAAAAGCGGAAATGGGACAGTGGCTCGAAAAATTCGAAGTAGAATTAAAGGAACGGAGAGGAGATCCTGTATGAATCTTTCTGAATTATTAGCTTACCAGTCTCGTAAGTATCCGGAAAAAGAAGGGATTGTCACACCTGAAGAACGTTTGACATATCAGGAGTGGAACAGCCAGGTCAATCAGTGTGCCAGAGGTTTGATGAGGCTAGGAATTCAGGCGGGTGACAAGGTCATCATCCATATGCCGAATACGAAGGAGTTCGTCATCAGTTATTTTGCGATCCACCGACTGGGGGCTATCGTCGTTCCCATTAATGCACGTTTGGTACAGGGGGAAATTGCTTATATATACGATCACAGTGATGCTGTCGCTTTGCTCACTCATGATTTGCTCATCGATCAGGTGAGAGGACTTGCTGATGAAAGACAGGGGACATTTATCAAAACTGGAGACGCTGACGGAGCCTGGCACTCGTTTTCGGATATTCTTGCAAAAGAAGAGCCACTGGAAATGGTAAATGAAGCCCATGAAGATGAAGAAGCTTCGATTTTATATACTTCAGGGACAACTGGGCAGCCAAAGGGGGTTGTCTTTACCCATAAAAATATTTTGACGGTCTCTTCAATGATGGCCGTGGAACTGGAAATGAAACCATCGAGCCGTATGCTTCATATGATGCCCTTCAGTCATTCCGCACCATTACATCTCTTTTTAGCAGGGGGCACGTTTGTCGGTGCCACACACATCATCGCTCCTACTTTTACTCCGGACTTATTACTTGAGCTTGTTTCGACTGAACGGGCGTCACACTTTTTCGGGGCACCTGTTGCTTATTTAATGACGGCCAAACATCCCAAAGTGAGGGAAACGGATTTGAGCTGGGTGAAATATTGGACTTATGGCGGCGCACCTTTGTCTAAAAAAGAAGTCGAGTTTGTGAGAGAGCAGTTTGAAACGGACAGCCTTTGCTGTTTGTACGGCTTGACGGAAGCAGGGCCAAGCGGAACGTTGCTGCTTCCACAGGAGCATGATGAAAAAGCGGGCAGTGTCGGGAAACGGGCGGCCCTTCATTGTGAAATGTGTCTAGTAGATGAAAATGGCTATAAAGTAGATAATGGCCGGGTGGGCGAAATCGCTCTTAAAGGTGAAGGAATTATGAAAGGCTACTATAAAGATGAAGAAAAAACGGCCGCAACCTTCCGTGATGGATGGCTCCTTACAGGGGATATGGGCGAAAAGGATGAAGACGGCTACTTGTGGGTCATTGACCGTAAAAAGGATATGATCATCTCGGGTGGTGTCAATGTTTATCCACGTGAAGTAGAAGAGCTCTTGTTGCAGCATCCACACATTGAGGATGTGGCTGTCGTAGGCGTACCTCATCCAGACTGGGGCGAGACGGTCAAAGCGCACATTGTTCAAAACGGGCAAATGACAGATGTGGAAAATGAATGCCGACGCTTTTTGGAGGATCAATTGGCGGATTACAAGATTCCGAAGCTCTATGAGGAAATGGAAGAGCTTCCGAGGAACGCGACGGGTAAATTATTGAAACATCGATTGCGAGAACAGGCGCGTCAAGCCTAAGGGGGTTGTGAAATGAACTTTTACGAAAGGGACGAGAACCTTCAGGATCTCCTGAAGGAAACGTGGGATGGACCTTTTCACCAGTGGGCCGATGAGCGACTCCGGTTTTTCGGTGAGAGGTGTGCCCAGGAGATTGATGAACGGGCGGTTCACACTGATCGTGAGGGTCAGCCGAAATTGATCAAATATGACAAGATGGGCAACGATATTTCAGAAGTATGGTTAAATGAAGGGTACAAAAAAACTATAGAAGAAACCTATGGGGAAGGAATCGTTGGTTATCTTCATAAGGATATTCCTGAGCTTGGAAAAAAAGGTGACTACATGTATTCGTACGCGCAAGGTTATCTTCTCTCTCAAGCAGAGCCTGGTTTTTACTGTCCAGTGACGTTGACGATGGCTACCGCTTATTTGATTGATCATTACGCAGATGAACAGTTGAAAACAACATATTTACCGCACGTGCTATCAACGGGAGAGGTCGAAATGTATGAAGGTGCGACTTTTCTAACGGAGCGCCAGGGCGGTTCAGATGTGGGCGCTAACGAAGTGAAAGCCATTAAAGAAGGCGGGTATTACAGGATCAATGGGGAAAAATATTTTGCCAGCAATGCGGGAGCCTGCGGGGTGGCTATGGTTCTTGCGCGGACAGAAGGCGCTCCATCAGGGACGAGAGGTCTCAGTCTGTTTCTTGTTCCCTGGAGGAATGAAAATGGAGAATTGAATGGTATTCAGATCCGAAGACTGAAAGATAAACTAGGCGTCCGTGCTGTACCATCCGCTGAAGTCGAATTTACCGGAGCGAAAGCGTTTATGGTTGGAGAAGCGGAGAGGGGGTTCTATTATATGATGGAAGCCTTGAACCTTTCCCGCGTTTGTAATGCGGTCGCTTCGATTGGTATTATGCGTCGTTCTTTAACAGAAGCCCAGGATTATGCCAGTAAGAGAAATGCATTCGGGCACTCGCTGATTGAATATCCGATGGTGAAAGATACCCTTGTTTCTATGACGGTTAAGCAGGAAGTGGAAACGAGAGCGGTTTTCGATTTAATCCAATCCTTTGAAAAAGTGGCTCGTACGCCAGAAGATGCAAGAATAGAAGAACACATCCTGAACCGTGTCCGCATTGCGATCATGAAAAAAGAAACAGCCGAACAGGCGGTGGATTTTACACATGAAGCGATTGAGATGCATGGAGGTAATGGATACATCGAAGACTTTGTTACGCCTCGTCTTTTGCGTGATGCTCAAGTATTGACAGTATGGGAAGGAACAGCGAATATTCTCGGCCTGGAAGTCTTAAAACTTTTCAATAAATATCAGGGGCACGAGTTATTTGTCCAACATATTCAAGAACGCTTGGACAAAGTTGCTCATCATGGGATAGAGCATACGCTGGTGAAAGAGGCGATTCTGAATTTTATCGCGTATGTAGACGAGGTATTAAAACAGCCGGCTGAAGTACAAACCTATTACAGCAAATCTCTTGCTGAAAAAATGGCTTTGCTTTATGAATCCGTCATTGCTCTTGAGATGATGGAAAAGGGGGCAAGGTTTGAAAAGGTTGGGAAACTGTTTATACACCGACAGATGCAAAGTGAGGGACCGAATGCAGAACCACTTGCCCTTCGTTACGCTGATGAAATTCTCCATCTGAATAAAGCTTTCTCCTGAATGAACAGGCGCACAGTTTTGTGCGTCTTTTTTATTATGTTTTGAAACTTTTAATATCCTCTACCGACTGTTTAATGTCCTCTAACTGAAAAAACGCGAACTCTACCAGCAAGGCCCCGTATTAATGAAACGGTTTCTGCTATGATAAGAAGGGGAACAAAGCTAAGGAGTTTCTTCATTGACGCTCTATCTTTATCATGTTAGCATATTAGCAAGCTAAAGGATTTCGGGAAAGGATGAATACCATTGGTTAAACGCCTTATGTTTGAAAAGCCATTGGGAATGCGGGATACGCTTCCCTTTTTTTATAATCAAAAATCGAAAGCGCGCCAACAATTATCGAATGCCATTCTTTCGTTCGGATATTCGTTCATGGATACGCCGATCATGGAATATCACGAAACGGTAGGAAAAGTGAGTGCGACACTTGATCAGCAATTGTTCAAGCTTCTGGATCAACAGGGACACACACTTGTATTGAGACCGGACATGACTGCACCGATCGCAAGGGTGGCAGCGTCTCAACTGAAAGATGCTGAGTTTCCGCTTCGTCTTGCTTATGAAGGCCCGGTTTTCCGTGCCCAGCAGACCGAAGGGGGGAAGCCGGCCCAATTTGAGCAGGTCGGAACGGAATTGATTGGGGACCACTCCTCTTATGGAGACGCAGAAGTCATCGCTCTCCTCGTTGAATCTTTAAAGCAGACTGGGCTTGATGATTTTGTGATTACAGTCGGTCACATAGGGTATGTGAAAGCCTTTTTCACAGATTTACTTGGCGATGATGAGGATACGATGGAATACCTTTTAAATTACTTATATAGAAAAAATTATGTCGGGTACAGGGAAGCGGTAAAAGAGCTTTCTGTATCGAAAGATAAAAAAGACGCCCTTCTTCAGCTCCTCGCTCTGAAAGGCGGCGAAGAAATCTTTGAGAGCAGTCGTTCACTTGCTCGGAATCAAGCCTGCATGCAGGCCGTAAATGAACTGAAACAGTTGTATCGTCTCCTCCAGCAGTACGAGGTCGAAAAATATATTCACTTTGATTTAAATTTGATCAGTCACATGGACTATTACACTGGGATTCTGTTCGAAGGCTATGCGCCGAACCTTGGGGCCCTTCTTTGTAACGGAGGCCGCTATGATACCTTACTTCCTTCTTTCCAGCTCAGTGCCTCAGCAACTGGATTTGCCGTCCATCTGGAACGTCTGGTAGAAGCATTGAACGAACAGGAGTCAGGTGACGGGCGTATCGGTGTCATCGTTGACGATGATAGTTACGGCCAAGGGTTGAAGGAAGCGAAGCGCTACCGTGAGGATGGTCAGGCGGTTCTTTTACAACACGTGGACCAAATCCCGGACTTACAGGCTTTTAAAGCGGAATTATTAGAAACGATCGATTTCACGAAAGGCGGAGGTGAGCGTGATGAGTAAGCCGTTGACCATTGCCATGCCGAAGGGCCGTATTTACGAAGAAGCGGCGGAACTGATGAAAAGAGCGGGCTATGAGCTGGAAGCAGACATGGATGAGTCAAGAAAGTTAATCCTGGAATTTCCTGAACAGAACATCCGCATCATGATGGCCAAACCTATGGATGTCGTCACATATGTAGAATATGGAGCGGCGGATATCGGGATCGCCGGTAAAGACGTCCTGCTTGAACAGGATCGGGATGTTTATGAAGTGCTTGATTTGAAAATCAGCCCCTGCTATGTAGCTGTAGCTGGACTGCCTGACCAGCCATTGAGCCGGATTGCACCAAAGATCGCTACGAAATATCCGAGAGTCGCTTCTGATTATTTCCGAGAGCAGGGCGAACAGATTGAAATCATTCCACTGAATGGATCCATTGAGCTCGCGCCTCTGATCGGTTTGGCAGATCGAATTGTCGATATCGTATCGACAGGACGTACGTTGAAAGAAAACGGGCTGGTGGAGTATGAGAAGATTACAGAGATTACATCGCGTTTGATTGTAAACCCGGTCAGTTACCGTTTGAAGAGTAACGAAATTGAGGAAATGGTAAGCAAACTAAGTGAAGTGATGGAAGGGGAGCGCTGATGAAGATCATTAATAAGTCTGATTTACAGTCATTGAAGCGTTCCGTCGACCAAGGAACAGAGGAACAGCGAAAATCTGTCCAGGAGATTATTGCACAGGTGAAGAGCCGGGGAGACGAAGCGGTTAAAGAATACACAGCGCGTTTTGACAGGGCCACTATGGAAACGTTCAAAGTCTCAAAAGAAGAGTTTGAACAGGCGTATGCTTCTTTAGATGGGGAGTTCGTCCAAATCTTACAGGAGGCCGCAGCAAACATCCGAGCTTTCCACGAAAAGCAGAAGACCTCTTCTTGGTTTGATGCTTCAGAAGACGGCACTCTATTAGGGCAAAAAATCACCCCGATTGATGCCGCAGGGGTTTACGTGCCGGGGGGAACGGCCGCTTACCCTTCTTCTGTTTTTATGAATGTGATTCCGGCTCAAGTGGCAGGTGTAGAGCGGGTTGTCATGGTGACTCCTCCCGGACAGGATGGAAAAGTACCAGACGGGGTCCTTCTTGCTGCACAAATCCTTGGCGTGGAAGATGTGTTTAAAGTAGGGGGAGCGCAGGCCATTGCCGCTCTTGCTTATGGAACAGAAACGATTCCCTCTGTGGATAAAATAACGGGTCCTGGAAATGTCTTCGTTGCGCTTGCGAAGCGTGAAGTATTCGGGGATGTCGATATTGATATGATCGCCGGCCCAAGCGAGATTGCCATTCTTGCCGATGATTCCGCCCGTGCGGAAGAAATCGCTGCCGATCTTCTATCTCAAGCGGAACACGACGCCCGTTCTTCAAGCGTCCTTGTGACAACAAGTGAGCGTCTTGCAAAGGCTGTGGAAAAAGAAGTGCAGGTACAGCTGGATTCCCTGCCTCGTGCTGATATCGCAAGAAAGAGCGTGGAAGACTATGGAATGATCGTGCTCTGTGAGACTTGGACAGAAGCAGTTAGCACCATCAATGAAATAGCGCCCGAACACCTGGAAATAGTGACGGAAGATCCGTTCCAGGAACTGGGGAAAATCAAGCATGCGGGAGCGATTTTTCTAGGGCCATACAGCAGTGAGCCTGTCGGGGACTATTTTGCAGGACCCAATCATGTACTGCCAACGAATGGAACGGCGCGTTTTTCAAGTCCTCTCAATGTCGATGACTTTGTAAAAAAATCGAGCGTCATTTCATACAGCAGACAGGCTCTTGAAACGAACGTCGACAAAATTGCCCGGTTCGCCCGGCTGGAAGGGTTGGAAGCCCACGCACGCGCAGTAGAGACACGTAAGGAGCGATGGAAATGACAGAAACGAGAGCAGCTAGAATTGAGCGAAAAACGAGAGAAACAGATATTCAGCTTGAACTTGGAATCGATGGAGGAGGTAAAGCGGACTTAGATGTTCAAGTTCCTTTTCTTTCTCACATGCTGGAATTGTTCACAAAACACGGTCTCTTCGATTTATCCGTTGTCGGTCGAGGCGATGTAGAAGTGGATGATCATCACTTAACGGAAGATATCGGGATTTGTCTTGGACAGGCGTTACGAGAAGCGGCCGGCGATAAATACGGCATGAAACGTTACGGCTCCATGACTCTGCCCATGGACGAGACGCTTGTCACGGTAGCTGTAGATTTGAGTGACCGTCCGCACCTGGAGTGGCGGGCAGAGCTTCCCAAGGATCGTGTGGGTACCTTTGATACGGAAAATGTTCATGAATTCTTCTGGAAACTTGCTGTAGAAGCTCGGATGAACTTACATATCGTCTTACATCATGGGCATAACACCCATCACATTATTGAGGCGATGTTCAAAGCCTTTGCACGTGCTTTGGATGAAGCGACTCAAATCGATCCACGCGTCAAAGGAGTTCCGAGTACGAAAGGAAGTTTATAATGATAGGCATCATCGATTATGGAATGGGCAATTTATTCAGTGTTTCAAAAGCGCTTGAACGACTCGGCGTGGATTACAAAATCGGGGACCGCCCCCAGTCGTTGGGAGAATGTGATGGGTACATCCTCCCTGGTGTAGGCGCATTTCCGGATGCCATGAGAGCACTTCAAGAGCATGGATTCATAGATTTTATAAAAGATAAAGTGGCCGAGGGGACACCGGTCTACGGCATATGTCTCGGCATGCAGCTGCTATTCGAGAGTAGTGAAGAAGGTGGATTGACGGAAGGATTAGGATTGTTACCAGGCACCATATCCCGTTTTCCAGGAATGGATGAGCGAGGACGTTCTTATAAAGTTCCGCATATGGGCTGGAACGAGCTTGAGATTCATCAGCCGGACAAACCTTTGATGACAGACGTAAAGGAAGACCACGTTTACTTCGTCCACTCTTTTGTTGTGAAGACGAACAATCCTTCTATTTTATATGCGACCTCTGATTATCATATGGAAGTGCCTGCAATCATTGGAAAAGGAAACCTTGTAGCGAGTCAGTTCCACCCGGAAAAAAGCGGGAGAGCCGGCATGCAGCTATTAGAGAACTTTTGTAAAGTAATGTGTAAACAGTGAGGAGTTTTAACGATGAGCTTTACGATCTATCCTGCAATTGATATGCGTGACGGAAAGTGTGTGCGTCTTGAGCAAGGTGACTTTGATAAAGAAACCGTTTATGGGGAGAACCCTTTTGAAGTGGCAAAGGAATTTGTAGACGCAGGGGCCTCATGGATCCATATGGTGGATCTTGATGGTGCGAAACAAGGTTCCAAGCAAAATGCGGAGCATGTGCTGCGAGTGGCGAAGGAACTGGACTGTCGTGTGCAGATTGGCGGAGGGATTCGATCAGAAGAAGATGTCCGCTTTTACTTGGACGCTGGTGTCGACCGTGTCATCATCGGTTCTCTTGCTGTCCGCGATGTGGAAACAACCAAACAGCTTCTTTCCAAGTATGGGGAACGGATTGCCATTGGATTGGATGCGCGTGACGGTTTTGTTTCGACAGCTGGATGGCTGGAACAATCGGAAGTGAAGGCGGTGGATTTAGGGAAAGACCTGGCTTTTGCTGGAGCGAAAACGTTCATATATACAGATATTGCGAAGGATGGCATGCTTTCAGGTCCGAATACGAAGGAAATCGTCCGCCTGGCTGAAGAAACAGGTGTGAATGTGATTGCTTCTGGAGGCATTAAAGGTTTGGATGACCTTAACGAACTGAAAGAATATAAGGATCGAAATGTAATAGGTTCGATTGTTGGGAAAGCTTTATACACGAACCAGTTCACCTTAAAAGAAGCACTTGATGTGGAGGTGGACTGAATGTTGTCAAAACGAATCATTCCCTGCCTGGATGTGAAGGAAGGCCGTGTGGTAAAAGGCATACAGTTTGTTGATATCCGTGATGCCGGCGACCCTGTTGAACTTGCGAAAGTGTATGATGAACAAGGGGCAGATGAGCTTGTGTTTCTCGATATCTCCGCCAGTCACGAGGGAAAGAAAACGATGATCGATGTCGTCCGTTCTGTTGCTTCTGAACTTGCTATTCCTTTTACAGTTGGGGGTGGCATAAGGACACTTGAAGACATCAAGGAAACTCTCCGAAATGGAGCAGATAAAGTATCCTTGAATTCTTCCGCTGTGAAAAGGCCGGCTCTGATTACGGAAGGAGCGGATTACTTCGGGAGTCAGTGCATCGTGGTAGCCATAGATGCCAAGTATGATAAAGAGACAGCGAACTGGCGCGTTTATACGCATGGGGGGCGCACACCGACCGATTGGCTTGTGACAGACTGGGCGAAAGAAGCGGTGAAGCTCGGAGCAGGAGAGATTCTGCTGACCTCCATGAATAAAGACGGAGAAAAATCCGGTTTTGACCTTCCTTTATTAAAAGCCGTGCAGGAAGTTGTGAATGTTCCTGTCATCGCTTCCGGAGGGGCAGGATCGAGTGACCATTTTTATGACGTATTTACGGAAGCTGATGCAGATGCTGCGCTCGCCGCATCGATTTTCCACTATAAAGAAACATCTGTGCAAAACGTGAAAGCGTATTTGAAGGGAAAAGGAGTGCCTGTGCGATGAATATCGATGAAATTCAATTTGATGAACAAGGTCTAGTTCCGGCGATTGTGCAAGATGCCAAGTCCAAAGCTGTACTGACCTTAGCCTACATGAATGAAGAATCTTTGAAAAAAACGTTGGAGATCGGTGAAACGGTATTTTACAGCCGTTCCCGTCAGGAATTGTGGCACAAAGGGGAAACTTCCGGAAATACACAGGAAGTAAGGAGCATCCATTACGATTGTGACCAGGATGCTTTGCTTGTTCAAGTGGTACCGTCGGGTCCAGCTTGTCACAAAGGGGATTACAGCTGCTTCTCTGAAGAGCTTACAGATTCCGAAAAGAAGCTGAAGGAAAATCGTTATCACATTCTGGACGAGCTTCAAACTGTTCTGGCAGATCGAAAAGCGACCCTTCCTGAAGGATCTTACACATCCACTCTGTTTCAGGAAGGTGTCGACCGGATTGCGAAGAAAATCGGTGAAGAAGCAGGGGAAGTCATCATTGCTGCGAAAAATGA
The DNA here is from genome assembly GCF_017307035.1 of Halobacillus sp. GSS1. Lineage (NCBI taxonomy): Bacteria > Bacillati > Bacillota > Bacilli > Caryophanales > Bacillaceae > Halobacillus > Halobacillus sp. GSS1. Next base: position 50,591 of record NZ_JAFLHE010000013.1, on the reverse strand, counting down.
TGATCCAGAGGAAATTGCTCTGGAGTCTGCCGATCTATTGTTCCATCTCTTATTAATTCTTACGGATCGTCAAGTTCCGTTGGATGATGTTCTTGATGTTTTGGAAAAACGTCATTCCTAAAAGGATTACATTTTTCTCCTATTTCTCTGTAAACATTTATGTTATACTGCATAATTAGTGAGATTTGAAACGGAAACAGGGGGACAGTCATGACGACAACACTTAAAGGAACTACAGCACAACAGGATACGAACATCATCCCATTTGTACCTACAGGTTCATTTTATTTTTCTCATGGGATTCAGGCTTTTCAAAAGCGTCGTTTCAGTGCTGCTGTCAAGTGGCTGAAAAAGGCGGTTGAAGCTTCTCCCGAGGAACCATTGTATCCATGCCAACTTTCTGTTGTTTACACGGAAGTTGGCTCTTATCATGCCGCCAATCAGGTACTGACTGAGGTGTTGGCTGAACACGGAAAAGAATACGTTGATTGTTACTATCTGATGGCAAATAATTACGCACACCTCGGTCTTCTTAATGATGCCAAAAAATATGTAGACACCTATTTAGAACAACCCGGTGACGGCGAATTTGAAGAAGCGGCTAAACAATTGAGGGATATGCTTGATTCTTTAGAGGAAGAAGATGAAGACGATGATTGGGCGTTTGAGGACGAAGATGAGCTCATCATCTATCAGGAAACTGCCTTTTACCATTTAGAACACGAAGAATGGGATCAGGCCTTAAGTGTTCTTGATGAAATGATGGAGCTTTTCCCAGAATTTAAAATCGCCAAACACCGATACGCCTACGCGTTATTCATGAACGGAAACCGTGACGAAGCGATTCAATTTGAAAAAGAGACCCTGGAGAAGGAACCAGCGAACATCCACTGTGACGTGAATTTGGCTGCCTTTTATTTGAAACAGGGCATGAAGGAAGAAGCGGCTTTTCACATTGAACGGCTCCGTAATGTATTTCCAATGCATGAACAGCAAAAACTAGCCGTAGCTGAGACGCTAGCGAGAGCGGGCTATTACAAGGAAGCGGTCGAACGGTTCAAGTCGCTTCGCGATAAGCAGGTCACTCGACGCAGAGTGTATTACAAATGGTACAGCATCTCTGTTTATCATACAGGTAACCCATCTAAAGCCTTGCAGCTTTGGGAACAGGGATGCAAACAGTTCCCGAAGATGGGAAAAGAAGGCGGGCCCTGGGAACAGGAATAGGTGAACATGCATTTCTTTTCTCTGTAAGCACATTAATGGACTGTTTTCGTATGATTTACTATGATATGTACAAGAAATGCAACTGAGATTATTCGGATTCATAAGGAGTGAAGATTGATGAGTGAAGATCGCATTTATGATGTCATCATTGCCGGGGCAGGCCCTGCTGGTATGACAGCAGCTGTTTACACTTCCCGTGCCAACTTGGATACGCTTATGATTGAGCGTGGGATTCCAGGTGGTCAGATGGCTAATACGGAAGATGTTGAAAACTATCCGGGCTTTGAAAGTATTCTTGGACCAGACTTATCCAACAAGATGTTCGATCACGCGAAAAAATTCGGTGCAGAATATGCGTACGGCGACATCAAAGAGGTCGTAGACGGCAAGGAATACAAGACAGTCAAAGCTGGTAATAAAGAATATAAAGCACGTGCTGTCATCGTAACGACAGGTGCTCAATATAAAGAACTTGGTGTGCAGGGTGAAAAAGAACTCGGAGGCCGCGGGGTTTCCTATTGCGCGGTTTGTGATGGCGCATTCTTCCGTGATAAAGAACTGGTTGTTGTAGGCGGAGGAGATTCTGCAGTAGAAGAAGGGGTCTACCTTACACGCTTTGCAAGCAAAGTGACAATCGTTCACCGTCGTGATGAATTACGCGCCCAGAAGATTCTTCAGGATCGCGCATTTGATAACGACAAGATCGATTTCATCTGGGATACCGTTGTCAAATCCATCAATGAAAAAGATGGTAAAGTAGGAAGCGTCACGCTTCACAATAAAAAAACAGATGAAGAATATGATTTCGATACCAATGGTACGTTCATTTATATCGGAATGATTCCATTGTCCACACCTTTCGAAAGCCTAGGCATTACAAATGAACAAGGATATATCGAAACAGATGAAAACATGGAAACGAAAGTACCTGGTGTATTCGCTGCCGGGGATATCCGTGAAAAAGAATTGCGTCAAATTGTGACAGCAACTGGTGATGGAAGTATCGCCGCACAATCGGCCCAGCACTATATTGAAAATCTTTTAGAGGAATTAAAGGTCGTCAATTAAAAAGAAACACCATCTTAACTCGGGTGTAACACCCATGAAATATTTTCCTGTTACGATGGAAATGATTAATTGACCCCCTTTTAATAGATTAATCTCTATGAGGCACAGGTGCTCGTCATCTGTGTCTTTTTTTGTTTTGATCTGTTAAATCGGGATGTTTGAATAGCAGGACTTTAATGGGTTGATTTCGAGATGGAATGGGAAAGGAGTGGCGGGGTATGACTCGCCTTCCCGTAAGCTTCCGTTCACACATGAATTTTGAAACCGGGTCTTCCAGGGCGACCTGTATAGATTCAAGATAAGTTTAAGGAAATAGTTTTCAATTCAGGCTGTGGAACATAATATTGTAGCAACCTGTGTATTCATTGTATAATGGGTGGAGATGCCCTCTAGAAAGAAATTGAGGTGACCATAACGATGCAGCGTGTAGCGAATTGTATTTTGAAAGTTGATGGTTCCGTATTGATGTTAAAAAAACCACGCAGAGGCTGGTATGTTGCCCCTGGCGGGAAGATGGAAGCCGGAGAGAATATTAAAGATTCTGTCGTCCGTGAGTTTAAAGAGGAAACGGGTCTTTCCATCGAAAATCCAGAGCTTCGTGGTTCCTTTACATTCGTCATGCGGGAAGAGGAGAAAACCGCTCAAGAATGGATGATGTTTACATTTTACAGTACGAGCTATTCTGGAGATCTGCTTGATGAAAGTGAAGAAGGTGAACTGGAGTGGGTTCCGGTTAGTGAAGTTCTACAAAAGCCGATGGCAGAGGGAGATCGGAGAATTTTCAAGCACATCTTAAGCAGTGAAGAGCAAGTATATGGAACATTTGTATATACGACGGACTTCCGCTTGATCGATGAAGATTTGGATCCGTCACGACCTGACTAATGGGGAGCGATGAAAGATGCCAGTAAATGCCAACGATACTCAGTTAGTAATCATCACAGGAATGTCAGGGGCAGGAAAAACCGTAGCTGTTCAAAGTTTTGAAGATCTCGGTTTTTTTTGTGTCGATAACTTACCACCGGCCCTGCTTCCGAAGTTTCTTGAACTGATGAAAGATTCCAGCAACAATATCCAAAATGTGGCTCTTGTGATGGATTTGCGTGGACGAGAATTCTTTGATGCGCTCTTTGATTCTCTTGACCGTCTTGGAAAAGAAGAATGGCTGCAGGAACACATTCTATTCCTTGATTCAGAAGATCAGGCGCTTGTTTCCCGCTATAAAGAAACACGAAGATCTCATCCACTTGCAAAAGAAGGGTTGCCCCTTGAAGGTATTCGTAGAGAGAGAAAAATGCTGGATGAGCTGAGAGGGCGTTCGCAGACGATTATTGATACGACATCGTTGAAACCGAAAGAACTGAGGGAGCGGATCATTGAAAAGTACCGTCAGCAGGAACAACAAGTGTTTTCCATTCAGATGGTATCCTTCGGTTTCAAGTATGGCGTTCCGATTGATGCAGACTTAATGTTTGATGTGCGTTTCCTTCCGAACCCGCACTATGTTGAACATATGCGGCCGTTGACAGGGTTGAATACAGAAGTCTCCTCCTATGTTTTTAAATGGACAGATACACAGAAGTTCCTTGAAAAACTGAAGGACCTGCTGCATTTCATGCTTCCTCAATATAAACGAGAAGGAAAAAGTCAGCTTGTCATTGCTATCGGTTGTACAGGCGGTCAACACCGTTCTGTAGCTCTTGCTGAGCATTTATCGGAATACTTCTCTACAGACTTCGTGACTCATGTCACGCATAGAGACATTGATAAAAGAAAGGGTTTGTAACGGATGGATCATAAGACCAACCCGCGTGTCGTCGTTGTAGGTGGCGGGACCGGAATGCCTGTGCTGTTGCGCGGATTAAAAAATTTACCGATTGATCTCTCAGCCATTGTCACGGTTGCTGATGACGGTGGAAGTTCCGGCCGCCTGCGGGACGAGATGGCCATTCCCGCCCCGGGGGATATCCGGAATGTCGTGGCCGCCCTATCCGATGCTGAACCTATGCTCCTTGAGCTTTTTCAACACCGGTTTGCAGCGGGGAATGGCCTGTCCGGTCATTCTATGGGGAATCTTCTGCTGGCTGCGATGGCATCAATGACGGGAGACTTTTATAAAGGAATTAAGGAAATCTCCAGAGTCCTGAATGTGCGTGGTCATATTTATCCGATTGCCAATCATTCCATGAACCTCCATGCGGAGATGGAGGATGGAACGGTCGTTACCGGTGAATCAAGTATTCCGAAACAAAACAAGAAAATAAAAAGGGTGTATGTAAGTCCTACGCCAATTCAGCCTTTGCCAGAAGCCGTAGAGGCCATTAAGTCTGCAGATTTAATTGTGATTTCTCCCGGAAGTCTGTACACCAGCATATTGCCGAATATCATCATTCCAGAAATCGGGCAGGCATTGAAAGAAACGAAAGCGATGGTCACTTATATATGCAACGTGATGACACAGGAGGGAGAGACTTCCGGTTACACGGCTGCTGATCATATCCAGGCCCTATTTGATCATATTGGAGAAGGTGTGTTACAGTCAGTGATTGTGCATAATCAACCCATTGATCAAGGAGTAAGGGCTGCGTATGCAGAAGAAAATGCAGAACCCGTTGTTTACGATATTGAAAGAATTAAATCCATGGGATTGAAAGTCATAGAAGAAGATATCATCGACCATAGCAAGCCTATGTTACGTCATGACACAGATAAATTAGCAAAATTATTGCACTCTATGCTTTAGGTGTTGCTTGGTAGGTAGAAGGGGGTGTACATCATGTCATTTGCATCAGAGATTAAAAAAGAATTAACGAACGTAGAAGCAGATACCTGCTGTATGGAATCGGAACTGGCTGCCCTTGTGCGCATGAACGGAACCTTTTCCCTTTCCAATCGTGAATATATTCTGGATGTACAAACAGAGAATGCAGCGATTGCCAGAAGGATCTACACGTTAATCAAAAAGCTTTATCCCTACCCGGTAGAACTCCTTGTCCGGAAAAAAATGAGGTTAAAAAAGAACAATGTTTATATTGTCAGGATGACGGAGAAAGCGAAAGTCGTTCTTGAAGATCTTGAAATTCTGAAAGGTCCTCTATCCATTAATCCAGACATCCCTCAAAAGTATTTGAACGATACGTGTTGTAAAAGGGCTTATTTACGAGGAGCATTTCTTGCAGGCGGTTCCGTCAATAACCCGGAAACCTCTTCCTATCATCTTGAGATTTACTCTTCTGATGAGGAACACAACGAGGCGTTGTGTAAGCTTATGAATAGCTTCGGGTTGCACGCAAGGACACTCAGTCGTAAAAAAGGATACATCACTTATTTGAAAGAAGCGGATAAAATTACGGAGCTCATTAGCAATATTGGAGCACACCAGGCCCTTTTCAAGTTTGAAGATGTAAGGATCGTCCGGGATATGAGGAACTCTGTCAATCGTCTCGTCAACTGTGAGACGGCGAATTTGAATAAAACGATCGGGGCCGCTTTCCGCCAAGTGGAGAACATAAAATTCATTAAACGGACAGTAGGTCTAGAAGCTCTGCCAGATAAATTGCAGGAGATTGCATCCTTAAGATTGCAGCACCAGGAAGTTTCCTTGAAAGAGCTTGGGGAGTATGTTTCCGGCGGGTCGATTAGTAAATCCGGCATCAATCACCGGCTGCGTAAAATCGACGAGTTCGCCGAAAAAGTAAGAAAAGGCGAAGTGACAGAAAACACAAGAAATTAATGTTTCCTTAACAAATTCATGCTATAATGAAATACAATTATAAACGCTTTCGAAAAGAGAGCGTTCTTTTTCCTAAGTATTGAATCCGCTTACAAAGAAGTTGAAATATAGAATGAGAGGAGAATGACAGGTGATTGAAAGGACGATCGTAATTGAGCTAGAGACAGGTTTACAGGCAAGGCCAGCTGCACAATTCGTACAAGAAGCGAACAAATTTACCGCAGACGTTTTTATTGAAAAAGGTGAAAAACGGGTGAATGCCAAAAGTATAATGGGGTTAATGAGCCTTGCTGTCGGAACTGATGAAGAAATCAAATTGATTGCAGATGGTTCTGATGAGGAAGAAGCGATGCAGGTGCTGACAGACTTCGTAAAGAATGAATAATCTGTATTTATGTGAAAAAATGAACGTTCTCCAGTGAGGGAACGTTCTCATACAGAACAAAAAAATCCGCTGTGGAATTCACAGCGGATTTTGCTTTTTATTATTGTTCGTTTTTCTCCATGACTTTGTCAATCAAACCATAGTCTACAGCTTCATGAGCAGACATGAAGTTATCACGATCCGTGTCGCGTTCGATGACTTCCATCGGTTGTCCAGTTCGCTCAGCAAGAATCTTATTCAGCTTCTCACGCATTTTGATGATACGCTTGGCGTGGATTTCGATGTCAGAAGCCTGACCTTGTGTTCCTCCAAGTGGTTGGTGAATCATGACTTCACTGTTAGGTAGTGCATAACGTTTGCCAGGCTCACCGGCGTTCAGCAAGAATGCTCCCATTGATGCGGCCATACCTGTGCAGATTGTAGATACGTTCGGTTTGATGAACTGCATCGTGTCATAAATCGCCATACCTGCTGTGATCGATCCACCAGGAGAGTTGATGTATAGGGAAATATCTTTCTCTGGGTCGTCAGCAGCAAGGAAAAGCAGCTGTGCAACAACAGAGTTTGAGATGTTATCATCAATCGGGCTTCCCAGCATGATGATGCGGTCTTTAAGTAAGCGGGAGTAAATATCATAAGCACGTTCTCCGCGGTTTGTCTGTTCAATAACTGTAGGGACTAAATTCATTTGAAATTCCTCCTTAACATCAAATTAATAATGATGGAATACATTCATCATACCTATAAGGTCAATAAAGGTCAAACAAAAACAATCGACCTTTTATTCTTTCATTCAGCAAGGGTTGCTGCGCCTTTTAAGTATGAAAAACGGTTATTATTATTCGTTCTATGTGATGTGTTCCAATTCCTTCTACCATCATACCCTAAATTTACCTATATAAACGTCCATACCTATATTTAAGCTATATGACAGGACCGGGTAAAACTAAATTTCGAGATGTTTGTGGGATTCTAGAGGCTCCGGGAAAAGTTTCGCTTCCCATGGACGCCCTGAACCGCTCACGCAAATGTCTCCTAATTAAGCCTACTAAAATAGTAAGCTTATCTTGAAGATCAAAAAATGGGTTGCGTTTTTTGCTGATTCTACTTATAATATTAAATGCATGTCGCTTTTGCGCCCGTAGCTCAGTTGGATAGAGCGGTAGATTCCGGTTCTACGTCAGTCGGGGGTTCGAATCCTCTCGGGCGCGCTAACCGTAAACAATCGTTGTTATGACGGTGTTTACATTCGAAAATTTCAGCGTAATCGTCTCCGGTAAGATAACGGAAGGACGTAAACCTCGTAAAACGGAACGCATATTTTCCGTGGGGTTATCGTCTTTATCTTACGGAGTATTTACGTCAATCCGAGGCCTCTCGCGCAACCAAACGGTTGTGAGCGGGAGGTCTTTTTTGTTATGCCGAAAATGAATCGTAGAGCAGCTCGTAAGCCTGGCGTAATGAAACGTTGGGATTCGACAGTTTATTCTCGATCGAACGAATCAATTTCCGTTTCAGATGCTTTGGAGAAAGTAATGCTCGTCTATGAAACGGAAGGTTATCGAGAAAAGACTGTCCGTAGTTATCGTTCTTACTATGAGGAGTTCATCGAGATTGTCCGCAGAGAGAACGTGTCAGATATCACAAAAGATGATGCGAGGCGTTATATAAAGTTTTTATTGGATAAACGAGGGTTATCTCCCGTCACCGTAAACATACGCCTTGCAAGCCTCCGTAGTGTCTTTAATCGCATGGTTTCCGAAAACATACTTGAAGAATCTCCTTTAGACAGTGTGAAAAAGCTTAGAACAGACGAAGGGAAAGTATTTTCACTTACAGATAATCAGGTGACGAGGCTTTTTAATGCAGTAGATACTGATACGTTTGCTGGATACAGAGACTATGTAGCTATGCTTGTTATGTTAAAAAGTGGGCTTCGTTCAAATGAAGTTAATTCACTAGATATCATAGACCTTGACCTAGATAATCGCGTGATGATGTTACCAGGTGCAAAGAACAAGAATCGTAAATCTAGAAGCGTGCCGATGACCGTGCAGGTTGCACAAGAGGTTAGAAATTTAATTGCAGAAGAGAGGGAGTATTTCGGACCCGATATTCAAAAAGTTTTCGTGAGTCAGTTCGGCCAACAATTAAGAGATGACCATCTTCGGAAGAGGTTGGATAAGTATGCGAGAAAAGCAGGTTTAAAAGGTGAGTGCCGCGCCTCTCCACATTCTTTGAGACATACTTTCGCTGTCAGGTTTCTGAGTTCTGGGGGCGATCTCAAATCACTTCAATCCATATTGGGGCATTCAGACTTAGCTTCAACTGAAGTCTATGTGAAGTACACAGATGAAAGAGTTAAGGAGAATTTCGATAAAGTCACAGCTAAAGACACAAAGAGACTTTAAGAATAAAAAAAGGGTGCAACCGCCGAAGTATGGACTTGCCACACTTGACGATATACACCGCTATGCCTAAGTGAAGTATATCGAAAAATTAAGGGACTGTCAATATTCTGCCAGTCTGCGCATTTTTAAGAACATACGTTCGGTATTGCCTCAAACGAGGAGCGAACCGCAATGACGATATATCTATCCAAATATTCAACGTTCAACAGCGTTGAGGAGATGAATCACCAAGTCTCCGCGCATGAGAAGGCGCAGGCAGACGAATTAACTGCGACCATGCGTACTGTTCTCCGTTTCATTTCGCGCTATGCCGTTAAGTACGCAGGAGCCGCGCATTTGAAGACGACAACCATAGCGGAATCCATCGGAAAGACTGACCGAACTATCAGACGCATATTAAGCCGCCTGGAAGCGTTAGGGATTATCGAGCGTATTCCGTTCATGCGCAAGAAATCAGGCGGATCAGGGGCGAATATTATCCGTATATTGCCGTATATGTCAGAGCGCATGTCCGACCGTGAAGTCGAGGAGAAGGCACGTCCAACAACGGTTGAAAGCGACAATTTGCGAAAAGAAACATTACCCAAGCGTAAATCAAATAATACATTATTAGATACGAGGAGCTTGCGCCAGTCTATTCCGGAATCCATCTATAACGTCATGGCTCCGTTCTTCAATGCGGAGGAGCTTTACGAGGTTTACGGCGTGCTTTTGAGAGCAAAGGCGAGTGTCGATCGGTCCATTAGGGCGGAAGATCATACGGAGTATATAGACGCATTCCTAGCGTGTGTGAGGCGTTATAAAGCGAGAAAGGTACGCAAGCTAACCGGTTATCTATATCGCTCATGGGTACGAGTTAGTCGGCGTATAATACTGCAAGAGATGGCGGACAGCGTGTATAATTAACGTAACTGTACGTAACAGATACCGCAAATACCAGGCGCAGGCTCCCGACGGACGCGCACGCTAAAAAACCGAGGGCTCAACCGTTTATGGACGTTCCCTCAGCGCTGAGATATATGCAATATTAACCGATGAGTCGATCGGTTAACCACCGCACAAACCGCGCCAAATCAACGATGTATGAATAAGTGAATAATCGATAATATCGCCAAGTCGAATAAACACCGTCAAATCAACGTTTATACAGCGATTGTATTCAGTATAACGGCGATTATGTTAACTAGAAATGAATATACTATACGTTAATTTGCATGCTGGAACGGTGTAATATTACCCGCCGGGGAGGGGTCGATCTGCGGGCCGCTGCCGGCTGTCGAAAGTAAGCGAGAACTAATTTTTGACCTCGGGGGTAAAAATACACAAACTAAGTTGTTACCTTGAGAATTAGTTGGCAATTATGAAATATTCACCATGCTTTTCGATATAAATATGAGGAAATTACGCCGCCTATAAAACTATTTCCAAAAGTTTAACAAATACATATTTGTTGGTGCTATATTAAAGTTAGAGGAGGAATTAAGTATGTCTATTTACAGAGCTAACGACAACGTTTATTCTGCAGTGGATGAATTGGTAGAAAGTGGAGTGGTAGCTATTTTGGATACTACACAAGCTGCGGAAAAATACATGGAAAGAATAATAAAAGCTGCTAAACCGTACAATGTTGATAGTCGAGCAGATTTTATGAAACACCTTGAGAATCACGATTATTTATACTTCGTATATGATGGTGAAAAGTATCCTCCAGGCGAGAGGTTAGAAAACAAGATAATAGAAATAGATAAAAATAACCCCTAAAAAAGCTCAATTTTGAGCTTTTTTTTATTTCCCAGTATTCGATCCTCGTTTATCGTGTGGAGTGGATATAATCATAGAAAAAAGACGCCTTACTTTTCGACGTCTACAATCTTCAATATCTTACCAATATCATCAATCTCTAAAGTTTCACAAACCTTCGCTAAAGTATCCCGTTGAAACCGCATAGTATCATCGTTATATAACCTACGTACAGATTCAAACTTACAGTCACTTCTTTTAGCTAGCTCCCTAATTGACCAACCTTTCTTATCCAATACTTCCTTTAATGTACACTTGATTTCAACTGTCATCCTAATCACTCCTTTACTTATGTAAAGATTTATCTTAAGTTTACCATATTTTATCCGATTGACTACGTATAATTGTCAGAAAGTTATTGACAACGTAAATTAGTCAGTTTATTATAAGGGTGTGACAACGAAAGTTAGTCAAATGTGAGGAGGGTTTTTGATGGTAAGAGAAGAAACGCAAGAGGTAAACGTACTGTTCCACGTTAAGGAAGAAAACGGCAGCACTAAGGTATTACCCGCAGACAAGGGGCGCATCCTGACGCCTGGATACGTCTTAGCTTACGGAGAAGGGTCCGAAGTTGATATTTACGCGTATGATCGTAGGGATGGCGATACGGTCGAAATCTGGAACGACAATCACGCATTGTTTTCGTTCAACTACCTCGTAGGTAACGAAGAAACACACGATAGGATTACGGCGATGATTAAGGAAGGCGTAAGTGTGGTCGACTGGTTGCGCTGTGCCGTTCAACTGAACAGCGAAGCACACGAAGGAGGTACGTACTAATGAGCGACTTCGTTTATCTGACGCCATCACCAGCAGAAACAATCGAGTTTCAAGTCGTATTCAAGCGCGAAAAGACGGGGAATATCTCCGCAAGGTTATTCGTAGCTGGACGAGTCTTTGCGAAAAGGGTTATATCAGCCGGTCGATTCTACGAGTTATATCCGGAAACGTCGAGGTACTTTACGGTGAAAGCCGATGAAATTTACCTGACGGAAATTACTGCGTTGTTCGGCGATTCTGTAGCGAGTCAATTATTCGATCAAATGGAGGTTGTTTAAATGAGTGAAGCGCAAATTTATTTCGAGGAGTTCAAGGCGTTGTCCGATCAGGTTACGGTAAGGTTCGAGGAATTAAACGCAGCCCAATCGGAACTCGACAAGGCTTTATCTCGGGCTTATCACGAGTTGGAACGTATCTCCGTGGACTTTTCACCGGACGAAGGGTATGAGCATTCTAAGCGCATCAAAACGATACTTCATCGACGTAGGGCCGTTAAGGACGAGCTAGTTCGAATCCAGCCGATGTACGACTTATTAAATAAGAACGTCGGAAAGGTCGAGGCGGATTATGTCCGGAGGGTGGAAAAAGGCGATGCTATGAAAAAAAGCCTCGGCTGCCCTATAACGGTTGAAGAAGCAATGCGCGAGTGGATCGATTAAATGAATACTTTGGTGCTCGATAAACTGCGGCAACAGTTCGAGGTAAATGGAGGTTTCTACATACGTAAAAAGACCCGAAGCGTTAACTTCGGATCCGGCGGTATCGTATGAGCGACCTTAACAGCCACGGTCTGGCGGCAAACAGATCGGCAAATACGAGGAGTCAGCGACGGCATATCGCTGGCTTCTTTTTTATTGTAAAGGAATATATCGGATAAATCAAGAACGTTTGTTCGTATTTGTGCGAAATGTTCGGTAGGGCGCAAACTTTCGTATCGGACGGACTATAACATATTACGCGCAAAGTTACGACTCAGGGCGCAAAGGTAGCGTTCGAGAACCGTATTACATCTTAGGAGGTGATCTTATTGCGGAAAAATCGAAAAGCCATCGTCAGCATCTATATGGCAGACCGCCTAATCAAGCGAGGATTCACTGTGGTCGAAGTAAAGCCGTCGAATGTGAGGCGAGGTAAGGCTGCGTTTATGTTTGAGGACACGCCGGAACTACATCGGGCCATGAGCGAATTATCTTATCGAAAAAATTAAAGGAGGAATACGACAGATGAAACAACGAAAAGAAATGCCGAATGATAAGCGAGTCTTATTAGATATGGAGGGATATGAGGTGTATAACCGTGAGCTAATTCGTAGGGTATTCCCGAGAATCATAGCGGAAGTAAAAGCGATAAAGGCGAGGAGTGGAGCCGGAGATATCATTCCGTTCTATTTTGCGATCCTTTCATATGTGGACGGAAATGAATACCGGAAAGACGGGGCGTTAAATATGCGCTATGGATACGGGTTCCCTAGTCAGGGACGTATCCAGGAGATGACCGGAATTGATCGGAAGAGGCATAAGTTGCTGACCGACATACTCCGGATAAACGGTATATTTTCGGATGTTCGAGATTTTTACGAGGGGACTAAGCGTTATAAGTGGTATAAACCGTCTTTTTGTCCTCGAATCTCGGAGGACGGATACCTTGTTGATGAAAACGGCGAGTGTATTGTACCGGATTATAGCTCCTTAAAATTCCCGTAGTTCCTTTAAAGTACACGCCATAAGTACCGCAGACGGAACAAAGGGAGATACCTTCTTTGTATCAGTAAAAAGAGCAATTAGTAAAAGAGCAACGGTAAAAGAGCAACAAGTAATAGGCGCGTTAAAAAGCGAAGGTCAAAACACATGGAAACTAATTCGCTTACGCTCATTGTTTCCGCAAGCAAAGAACGCTTGCAGTATATCTATATCGCAAAAGATATTCCGTAAAGGAAAGACCGAGCGAAAAGGTATAAGTAATATATCTTACGAACAAAAGAACTTTCCAAAGAAAGAAAAAGAGGCGCCAAAAAGAAAGAAAGGTTTTCACGGCCCAACGACAGACGAAACGACAGAGGAGAATGTTAAATGGGAATTAATCAGAAGGAGTATCGCAATCCTGGAACCGGAGCAATTGAATACGCGAGGACGTTTGTGGAAGGCATGGAAATGGAAGACTCTCTATCCGTCATCATTTCACTCATGAAGGATGAACTTCACGATACAGAAGATAAAAGGATTAAGCGTTGCGGCTATTGTGGTTATCCATATCGCGACCACACTCGGCCGAATAATAGTAAGACATGCTCGAAAGAGTGCAAGGTGGCTAGCGATACACTTAAACGGAGAATGAAACAAGCGGACAAAGCGCTCCTGAATCCGAAAAAGAAAACGAAACGAGAAGAATATTACCTCGATTGGTTGGAATACCCGTTCTGGCTCGATGAATACGAAATGCTGAAACAGTCATGGAAACATGAACCATCTTACGGATTGGACAAAGTGGAACAAATCGCCGCAGCCAAACAACGTACGGAGCTACTCGGCGGACGTAGGAAAAAGAAATACTTCGAGGCGAAGGACGATAGAGGCGAAAGAATGCATAAGGTACGCGTGAAATTTTCGCAAACTGACCGGAAACCTAGCGAATTAAAGACGTATCGAATGGATCCGAAGGAGATGGCGGAATATCTTGATAGGAAATACGGGCGCAATCATCTGAATTCAGCGCGAAGGAAGGCGTTGGAGCACCGTAAATTTAGGCGCAGTAGATAAGTATAGTGGGGAAAGTAAGCGTAGGCCTGGCTTACCTTCTCGTGATCGGATATACAGTATGAAGAGTATATTTTTTAAGTATATAGCTAATTAATCCAAAACTATTAAAAGGAGGAACGGAATGTTGAACGGGAAAGAATTAAGAAAAATAAGGTTTGAGCACAATTTAACTCAGAAGGAAATGGCGGAGCGTCTTTCAATCACCGATCCATACCTTTCGCAAATGGAAACAGGCGCCCGCAGGATTAGCGAGAAGCTACTTTACAGGATCAGAAAAGAATTTTTAAGCGATTTATGATTTTTATTCGAACTTACCCATAATCATATTACATTTTAAAAAGTCAATAGTCAAGGCTGGAAAAGGAGATATACGACGATCGAAAGCGCCTTATCGGGGTGCTTTTTGTTTTGAAAGGAGGAAAATAAATGGCTTACTACCCAAGGAATGAACAAGAAACGTTGTACTCCTACGATCCGGTGAGTGACGCCTGGTCGGTGCATTCGACCTATCCACCGCACATTAAAGCGATTCTAGAGCGTGTGCCTAACGTTACTTTAGCGCACAAGGACGAAGACGGGACGGTAATTGCAGCCGAAGGATATGCAGCAAAGGAGCAAATCCGGCTTTATCGAGGGAAATAGCAGCCCCCTTTTTCTGCGGAATAAGGCGGTTTGATACCTATGACACCTGTCGCTCCCGAAGTACATGAGAAATGCGGGGCTACCCCCGATTATTTTAGGCAGAATCACGCGTATGCGCTTGTAAACCGTCTTAGAGGAGGTGGCGCTATTGGCTCGAAACAATCAAAAGAAGTTACGCAGTCCGAGAGAGGACCGCAGAAGAAAGAGGATGAATGGCGGAAAAGGATGGACAGAGAAAATCCTAGAACAGATCAAAAATCAAAAAGGGGACGATCAGTAATGGCAAATTATAAAGAGCAATTCGAAAAGGCGCTAAACATGAGGATTAAAGAGGTAACCCCGTGGTATAACTCGGTGTCTCAGAAGCTACAATCCGCATTCAGCAAGATAAACCTAGATAAAGAACTCACGGAGGAGGGCAAGCAGAAGCGCAGAATGCAATTACAGCAGTCTGCCCGCAAGCAACTCCTCAAGGACGCTATCGAAATGAAACGTCAGCGCAACGAAATCCTCGATCAAGCGATCGCCGAAGCGAAGGAAGTCGCAGACAAACCGGTCGAGCTGCCGTCCGACGGGGATCAGGCGAGATTTAAACGGAATCTAACGAAATTCCAGACGGATTTAATGCTTACGAATCGATTCGACCAGGCCATGCGCAAGCTGAACGAGTTCACGGATCAGCACGTTAGCTCGCAGTATCATGCGGAAGAGTTGGCTGCGGTTTATCCGACGATTATCCAAACGTCACTAGGCGTCGCAGAAGAGCCGGGGAAAGCAAAATCGGAGCTCAGTAGCAAGTTTGATGAAATCAACACCGCGTTGGTGCCGGAAGATGTCCGTGAGGCTCGAAGCACAATCGAATCAGCCGAACGCGAGAAAGAGGCGCCATTGTTCGGGCTGGCGGTGACGAATCACGTCCGCGGATTGCTCGGGCAAGATATCGCGAATAACTTGAACAATCCGGAGGGTTACCTGACGGTGCTAGAAGCGCAGGAAGCTGACGATGATGACGGAAAATATAAGGGAGGCAATTACAAATGGATGAAAAGTTATTCACACAAGACGAAGTAAACAGAATTGTTCAAGAGCGGATTGCCAGGGAGAAGCAAAAGGAAGTCAAAGTAAGTGATGCTGCCGATTCTGAGGAAGAAAGCATCGACTATAAAACTGAAGCTCTGGATCTAGTTAAGAAAGTGAGTCTACTCAACGAAGGTGTTCCTTACGAGAAGGTCGACCACTACACCAAATATGTGAAAGGTTCTAGTGAATCTGAGATTAAAAGTGACGCACGAGAGCTCGCTAAAGACTTAGAAAACAAAAAGAAAAACTATACAGAGCCCGGCCAGAAAAAAGGAGCATGGAATCCATTTACCAAATAAGAAGGAGTTGTTGAATGTGGAACAAACAGTATTCCTATTTAAACCGTACGAAAATTACAAGCAACACTCGATTACAAACTTACCTGCTGAAACCGCAGAAAAATTAAAGGCGGAAGGTAAGGCAACCGAGATTTCACTTGGAAAACACGGTGAGTATCGAAAAAAAGCCGATGAACTGACGGCAAATTTCAAGAAAGGGGAACGCGCGGTCAAGGAAAGCGACAACCCGTATTATCAACAAGATGCAGTGCGGAAATACGAATTGGATAAGTTATGGAATGAGTACGAGTCTGAAACCAAAGCCCTTCAAGCTGAGTATGCGCAATATCGAGCAGACCAACTTGAACATGCACGGAGAAAGGCGGCCCAAGCCCAAATAAACGTCACAGATACGGATAAGAGAGTTGCAGAGCAGATGGCTAATCGCTTGAAACTAAATATTTCCCAAATTTCAAACTCTCACGATTTAAGCGTGTTATTAGGCGAAGCAGAAAAAGATATATCCTATCTTTCTGATGCTCAAAAAACTGCATTTCAAGGTTATATAGGCGACGTTATTAACCAAGTAGAAGAAAAGGCGGGGAAGTATGATGATCCTGTTAGAACGTACAGCCTAGTATCTTCTGTTCAAGACGTCCGCAACATGGACTTGCTTAGCGTTAAGGCAGCCGAGCAGTTGCCGGAGAGAGTAGATATAAATTACCGACAAACAGCATTAATCCGAAAGAAACTATAAATCAATATAAAAGTATCACAAATCTAATTCAGTTATTTTAAAAATTAACGCTCCGATGATGCCACCTGCCAGGCGGAGGAGTTGAAAAGGCGCTCATAGGCGTCGTATCCATGCTCGGGCCGTCCTTCGGGGCGGTTTTTTATTATCTGAAAAGTCAAAGACAGTCAAAGTCAAACTAAAGGGAGATGAAACAGTGTGAGTAGATATATGAAATTAGCACATAAAGCACAGCGAACCTGGCGGAATTACAGCAAAGATCCGCGAAGGGTTGCGGAACAACTAAAACGCAGAAAGGCGGAAATTGAGCAGTTGCCCGAATCGGAGTTATCGTCTCATGAAAAGGTATCCAGACAGTACCTCATTGCGGCTTTAACTGGCCTTATTCATGCGGCTGATACGCTCAATGAACCTAGCCTAGATTTAGCGACGTATAACCTTAACCTCGCCCGCATTGCGTTAGAGGGCGGTGGGGAACGTGGCCAGTAAACGGAACATCCAGTACAGAGTTTCGGTTGTCGACCGGTTCACGAAACCTCTTCGCCGCATGCAATCCCAGCTTGAGAGCTTCAAACGTACGGTCGAGAGCGTAGACAATAAAGTAATTAACCCGAAAGTCGACGTTCAAACCGCGAAGGCAACCGCGGACCTCGAGAATGTTAAACGGAAGGCGAAGTCGATCCCTAACCTAATTTACGTCCACGTCGTTTCTAACGTCGATAAATTTAACCAGGACATCGACTCAGTAGCCGACAAGATCCGGAACTTCTCAACCGTCTATAAAAGCGCATTTAGTGGCGGGCTCATGGCCGGAACACCTATCGCAGCTAACGCATTGGGCGTCTTAGCAGGCGGGATTGGATCTTTGCTACCGGTGCTTGGAACGCTTGGGGGCGGATTTATGGGGCTCGCTAGTTCGATGGGTGCCGCGGCAGCAGGAGCCGGTTTACTTGCGCCTTTTATAGGGACTTTAGGGGCCGACCTCTTCAAACTCGATGAGAACGTAGATAAAACGTCGGCTAAGTTCCGAGGGTTCTCACAGGAAACGCAAAACGCTCTTACTGCCCTCGATGGGATGCAAGGGGCGTTCGGTAAACTCAAGTACGAGATAAGGGATCCGATTTATCAAGGGATGGCCGGGTTCTTCAACGCTGCAGAACAGGCAATCGGATTAGCGCGACCGGCGATTCATTCAACAGCTGACGCATTCTCGCGGATGGGTGAGGCGATGAAGAACAGCATGGGGGACGCGGACGTTAAATCGTTCTTCAGCTGGCTTACTACGGCGGCTCCGAGGGCTTTCGAGAACTGGAGCAGGATAATCGGCAATACAACGGTTGGCCTTTTAAACTTACTGCGCGCATTTTCGCCGCTGGCTATCACGATGGAAGCCGGACTATTACGAATGTCCTCGGCATTCCGTGAATGGGCGGACTCTCTATCGGCATCGGACAAGTTCCGCAGGTTCATCGATTACGTGAAAGAAAACGGCGGGAAGCTATTATCCATTGTCGGAAATATCGTGATGGGGCTCGTCGGTATGGGGACCGCATTTGCTCCTCTATCCGCAGAAATGTTAACCGGATTCGAAAAGATGACGCAGAAGTTCCGAACCTGGGGTGAAACGCTCTCACAAAACGAAGGGTTTAAGTCGTTTGTGGAGTTCGTCCGTACAAATACTCCCCAAATAATGACGCTTATCGGAGAGCTCGTTACTATCGCCATCAACCTCGGAAAAGGTTTCGCGTGGGTCGGCGAGATAATGACGCCATTAGTTTCGAAGTTCCTCGGATTTATGAATACGTTAATGGAGGGTAATCCGATTATTGCGCGTTTGGTCGCTATACTCCCCGTTTTAATCGGCGGACTGAAGATGCTAGTTCCGGCGTTCATCCTTGTTACAAACGTGGTTAATACGATATGGCCGGCTATTTCGATGTTATTCGGATGGATCGGAAAGCTAGGCGGAGCTTTCATTCGCATGTTGCCGATTATTTCACGAGCAGGGACGTTCTTGCTAACATTCTCCAATCCAGTCGGAATTATTATTTCAATCGTTGCTCTGTTGGCGACAGTCATCATCGCGAATTGGGATAAAATCTGGGCTTGGACGAAGAAAACGTTCAGTGCGGCAAAAACCTTCATGACTTCGGCTTGGGCCGTTATGAAAGCTAAAACGATTGAGGCGGCAGTTGCAATTTATACGTGGGCCTATAGGAAGTTTAGCGAAATGAAGACAGCTGTAACCGACAAGATGTCTCAAATTAAGTCTCAGGTACAGCAGAAGTTCCAACAGGCGAAAGACCAAGCAAGGTCAATCATTGTAAATATGGTCAGCGCCGTTAAGAGTAAGTTCGTTGAGATGAAAATAGCTGTTCAAAACAAGATGATCGAAGTGAAAAATAAGATTATCGAATTATGGAACAGGGCGAAAGAATTTTTATCAAACATCGACCTTGTACAAATTGGTAAGGATATCATCCAAGGTTTAATCAACGGTATAACGTCAATGGGCGGAGCTGTTTGGGAAGCTGCGAAAGGAATCGCGAAGAAGGCGAAGGACGCAATCACCGGTTTCATGGACTCTCATTCCCCTTCCCGCGTAATGATCGGAGTAGGTAACGATGTTGGTTCCGGTCTAGTCATCGGTATCAGTAACATGGAATCTCCGGCAGCTCGCGCAGCAACTCGCCTAGCTGAAGCCGTGAATAAGCCGTTGCAAGGAATTAAAAAGTCGGCACAGAAGGCGTTCAAGTTCAGCGGTAACTCCGCGTTAGGTAAGTACCTGAACGTAATGATCGGAGATGACCCCGATTATATGAACGACTGGCTTACGCACATGCCTAAGTCTATGCGCAATCAGGCGAAGAACCTCGGGAAACAAATTGCGGAAGCACGGGCGAACGGATCCTTCAGCTTCGGTAATAACCGGGCGAACGAACAGCAAGAGGCAAGCGGCGGAAGATACACGGTGGAAGTTCCGGTATATCTCGACAGTAGGCAAATTGCGAAGGCTACGGCGGCAGATATCACGAAGTATCAGAAACTTAACGCACAAAAAGCGAGAGGAGCGATATAAATGAGCGAAAGTAGAGAAGAGGTACGCGAAAGAATTGAGCAAATGCGGGAAAAGGTGCGGGAAAGGCGGGTTAAGTCCGGCCTTCCTCCGGAATCTCCGGATATGGAGTTCGTAGATGGTGCGCTGGCTCGCGTCTTATTCGAAAGTGAGATTAAACCATTCATACCGGTCGTAACGAAGTATATCGCTAGTACGATAAAAGCCGGGCGAATATTTCCGGTTGATACGAGTTTTTTCGAGGGATCAGAGCGCACCTTCGCGATTCTTAAGTATTCCGAGTCAGATTTTTATAGCGGTTCGATCCGCGGAGTAATAGATATCATGAAGAAAAATAACTCCCGATTAGAAAGCGGCGAAGATCACGATTTTCAGGACATCAAAAAGAGGTTATTCAATTGCGGCAGATTTCTTAAAATATTTCAAAAGGAAGGGCACATCTTCTATAACATACTGGAAGAAGACGGGAAAACGCACGATGCAAAGGTTAAAAGGTTTAGGGAAGATGAGTCTCTTTTAAACTCAGAAATACAAAAAGTAATCGAGCACTATAATTCGATTGAGCATTTACTGGAAGAAATGCATAAAGAGGAGGAACTGAAGTATGAAAACAATTAAAGATATTGAAGCACACTTAGATAACCGAAAGATCAAGGCGGCACATCTATTAGTTGCTAATGACTTCGCACCAAAGGGTGAGGTAAGAACGGTTGAAGATATCTCCGAAGAGGTGGGAGTATCCAGAAAAACTATTTACGAGTGGAAGAAGGAGATTATCTTCATTAAGTATATGGAAGCTCTTTCTGATGTCTCTCTGGCGTCCTATCGTAGTAAAGTCGATTCGCAATTAATGAAGCTGATCGAAGGAACATCAAATAACGGGCAGGCTTCCGTTAAAGCTCTCGAGATGTGGTATAAGTTGCACGGACGATTAGTCGAACGCTCCGAGATCATGGACGAAAGTTCTCCGAAGGCCACTCGCACTTATTCCGACGAAGAGATGCAACGAGAGATGGACGAACTGAGCGAGATGATGAAGACGAAGCATTAGATGAATGCCGCTAGGCTTTTTGCCTGGCGGCGTTTGAGTTTGTAGCATAATGGCTATAGTTAGAATATATAGTTTATAAAAGGTTTTTTTTTTAGTAAAACCTAACGGTCAGTTGATGAAAGTGGTAAATTATTGTATAATTTTCTCAAAGGGAACTCACACTACCATCATTTATAAGAATGGATGGTGGATAGTTGTGGAAAAATGGGAGGGAAAACTAATGGCAAAACCAATTGAAGCGACACCAGTGTTAAAAGGTGAAGATTTAAAGAATTTTGTTAAAACATTAAATAAAAAAGATACGGAATACAGTAAACAAAGAAGAAACTCTGCACTTTCTTTGTTGCAAAGAATATCTCAATAATTTGAGGATGCTTCTTTGAAATACAGAGATAGTACCGTCTATGGAGAAATATCAAGCTATACAAGGTTTGTTCCCTATTCTAAAGATTACGACCTTGAAAGCTTTGAATGTGGAATAGACGATTATAATAATTTTTTGATTCACGATGCAGAGTATTATATTGAAAATGGCATCAGTTCAATGCATCTGTTAATCGATAAGAGAAATAATAACGTTATCGGTTATTTAGCTGTTTTGGCTGATGCTTTTTTATTACATAAACAGGAAAAAAAAGACCTGGAGTTAGATGTGCCTTTTAGTTCTGTCCCTGCTATGAAAATAGGGAAGTTAGCTGTATCAAAAGAATATAAAGATTATCCATATGGGTCATTTTTGCTAGAAATAAGCTTAGGGATTGCTCAACAAATGAAAGAAAACGGAATCGGGTGCAGGTTTCTAACTGTAGATGCAGATATAGAACATGATTCAGACACACCAGTTTTTTATGAAAAGAATGGCTTTATTGTTAATGAGCATAAGATGCAAAAGCAAGGGAAAGGATCAGTAAGTATGAGGTATGATTTGCATGATTTTTAACTTACAATTCGGTGGCTAGCCGAGTTGTTTTTTTTTTTTTATTTTTTAGAGGAGGCAATAAATACTTTGTCGAATTAATACATCCGACTACATTAAAAAGGAGTGTATTTATGAACGATTACAAAAACCGCAAGAAAATGTTCCTCGAATTTGCCGGCCGCGGACGCTATGAAATTACCGCCACGTTTGAAATGCCGGATGGCAACCGCCTCATCGACGTAGGCGACCGCCATTCCAATTCCTATCCGATCACCTACGTACAATCCGAAATCCACGATCTTCCCTACGGTGAACTCCGCAACTTTTTATTCCGCCATATTAGACTTATCCAAGACGGTATTTACGACGTTTGAACAATAGCTCCAAATCTTCATTTTAAACCTAATAAAAAAAGTGAGCTTGGTAGCCCACTTTGAATATGTTGTTAATTTAATTCGATCGTTTTGGAGACTGTGCCGAAAACTCCTTCCTGAGCAACCACGGAGAAACCGGCAGCGTCAGCTATTTCTGGTGCCACATCAAATGCGATTTTTCCAGAGAGCTCAGATCCAGGGTTGAGTTGTTCTAAAAAGAATGTATCACCCATAGTACCGTCTTCATTTTGATTGGCAGACGTACTTGCCATCGCGTCAGACTCAAACGTTTTATCGCCTTGTGTTAATTTAAAGTATGAACCATCAATCATTACCGACTCGTTACCGTTATTCTTTGCGGTGACTTCAAGAACTACGTATTTACCACTTGCTTCTGTAGGGAATGCGCTTGGTCCGACTTGGTCAGTAGTTGAAACCCCGTTTACAGTGTATGTCATTGCTCCTACTTCAACTGTGTCTCCTATCTTGTATGATTTTTCTTCTGACTCAGAGGACTCTTCCTCTTTGCTTTCTACATCTTCAGTATCGCTTGCCTCAGCAGTGGCGGGTTCTGCAGTCTCGTTTTCCTTAGTGGTGTCTTCCCCGTCTCCTCCAAAAGCAGCTGCTAATCCGCCAATCACAATGATCGCAAGAAAAGCATAAAGTACAAATTTTAATAATTTCTTCATGCTACAAACCTCCTATGTAATAGATATAAACTTATAATAATTATGGAAGGATTATTTTTCCATATTATTTACTTAACTAGTGTAAATACGACTACCTTAGTGTTTTTCTGAAGCAATCCGACATATACTATATGATGTTTCTCGACAAGCCCTCTGAATATATATCGTTGCATAAGCGATGTATTCCGTTTATAATAAGGATAAATTCCGAAACGGAGCGTCCGTCATTTGACGACCAGTAACCGTCTACTCGGAAAATTTCTCGCAATCGTTGCGGTAAGATACCGTGCATTGGCGAGGGGTTAACGGATGAACCTTGCGTTGATAGTTTCGAATAGATTCCGGTTCTACGTCAGTCGGGGGTTCGAATCCTCTCGGGCGCGCTAAACTAAAAGGACCTTCCTCAGATGTAAGGAAGGTCCTTTTTTTACAAGAAATTCATTATATTAGTATAATGAAGTTTGTCGAATCTTTAATGGTTACATCAATGTTATTTAAATATTAATTGAACAGGAATCTCACAGAAATTATACGAACGTTTATTTGGTTATATTATCGCGATGTAGTTTATTTCGGGCTTTTTCTATGTTACTATTGAAGAAATAAAGTCAGACTTTTCGCTTTATTTAGAAGAGGGGTATTTATGACAAACCTAATCCGTTACAAAATGTTGTCGACTGAAGAGGTTTCTGAAGACCGGCGGATTCACGTGTTCGACATGCAGGAACAGCAAAAGTTATCCTTCAACTATAAGTTATTGAAACGGACACCCGAAAGTTATGTAGGCGAAGAGTTAGCACATTTCTTGGATAAACGGAAGTTGAAAATCGATAATGGTTTTTATGATAAAAAAGGGCACGCATCCTAACAGCGTGTCTTTTTTTGTGAATAAATAGTAGTGAGAAATGGATGGGGCAGCCTTCCTTTGGTATGATGAAGAAGGAAGTTCAGGGAGGCCTGTATATGTCTGAAGTTATTTTATACGTTAAAGAAAACTGCGGATTATGTGAGGAAGTTAAGGATCTCTTGTCTCTATTTGATGTCGCAGTGGTATTGGTGGATATTGGTACTGACCCTGTCCTGCTGAATAAGTATATGCTTGAAGTGCCGGTATTGAAGATTGGTGAAGAAGAGCTGGATTATCGTCATATTGATTACTTCGAACTAATGAAGCGTTTACAATGAAAAACGTCTAGGTTTTCACTTGCACGAGGACTACCCCACTGTTAATATAAAACTGAAATAAGATATTTTTTTGCTCCGAGCGGGACATAATATGACTAGCTGGGACGTAATACATCCCGGTTGGTACCATTTCAAAGAAGGGGCTTTTTCCATGAGAGCGTTCATCGACTTACAAAAAAAATTATTCCCGGATGTCCTGGACGTTATACAGCGCCGTTATCAGCTGTTGTATTATATCCAGATCATGCAGCCCGTGGGCCGAAGAGCGTTAGCTGAAAGTGTTGAACTGGCTGAACGTACGGTTCGAAGTGAAGTGGACTTTCTGAATAAACAAGGAGCTGTAGAGATTACCTCACGAGGTATGCACTTAAGTTATGAGGGACAGAACATTCTTGATCAGTTAGCCGAATTTATTAAAGAGGTCTCTGGGATAAAGGTTTTAGAACAACAATTAAAGGATAAATTAAATTTAGACTATGTCGTTGTTGTTCCGGGTGATAGTGATGAGCTTAATTGGGTAAAACAAGAGATGGGAAAAGCATGTGTCCAATATTTGAAAGAACATATGTCGCCGGATCAGGTGATTGCCATTACTGGCGGAACAACGATGGCATCCGTCGCACAAGTGATGACGCCGCTGTCTGGAGCTGATCAATGCTTATACGTGCCTGCACGTGGAGGTTTAGGTGAAAGAGTTGAAAACCAGGCCAACACGATCTGTGCGGAAATGGCGAAAAAAGCCAGGGGTGATTATCGTCTTTTATATGTACCCGATCCTCTTAGTGAGGAATCTTATCAGACGATAAAAGAAGAACCTTCAATTAAAGAAGTGTTGGATATCATCCGTAATGCTGAAATCGTTATTCATGGTGTCGGAGATGCACTCACGATGGCAGAACGAAGAAAGACTTCTCCTGAACAGTTAGAGTTAATCAAAAAACACAACGCTGTAGGCGAAGCTTTTGGTTATTACTTCAATGTTGAGGGTGAGATCGTTCACAAAGTTCGTACGGTGGGTCTACAGTTAGAAGATCTGAAGCGTGCGAAACATGTCATTGCTGTTGCTGGAGGTCGCTCGAAAGCACAAGCCATCTCATCTTATTTCCAACCGGGCCAGAGTAATGTCCTGATCACTGATGAAGGTGCAGCCCAAGAGTTAATAAGGGGTTTATCCCTTTAAATAAATATGATTTCAATCATCCTAAGGAGGAATTTTGCATGACAGTAAGAATTGGTATTAACGGATTTGGACGTATTGGACGTAATGTTTTCCGTGCTGCTTTGAACAACAATGAAGTAGAGGTAGTAGCGGTTAACGACTTGACAGATGCAAACATGCTGGCACACTTGCTTCAATACGATACAGTACATGGCAAGCTTGATCAAGAAGTGACAACAAACGGTGACAACCTGATTGTCGGCGGTAAAGAAGTCAAAGTACTTTCTGAAAAAGATCCAGCTCAACTTGGTTGGGGAGATCTTGGCGTAGATATCGTTATCGAATCTACAGGTCGCTTCACTCAGCGTGACGATGCTAAGAAACACTTGGATGCAGGTGCTAAGAAAGTAGTCATCTCTGCTCCAGCGAAACAAGAAGACCTTACAGTCGTTATGGGTGTAAACGAAGATCAGTACGACAAAGATTCTCACCACGTTATCTCTAACGCGTCTTGCACAACGAACTGCCTTGCTCCATACGCAAAAGTTCTTGACGAGAAATTCGGTCTTAAGCGCGGTATGATGACAACTGTTCACTCTTACACGAACGACCAGCAGATCCTTGATCTTCCACACAAAGATTACCGTCGTGCTCGTGCAGCTGCTGAAAACATCATCCCAACAACAACTGGTGCTGCACAAGCTGTTGCAAAAGTACTTCCACACCTTGATGGTAAGCTTAGCGGTATGGCTATGCGTGTACCAACGTCTAACGTATCCATCGTAGACTTGGTTGCTGAGCTTGATAAAGACGTAACTGCAGAAGAAGTGAACGAAGCACTTCGCGCAGAAGCTGAAGGTAACCTTAAAGGAATCCTTGGATACAGTGACGAGCCACTTGTTTCTACAGACTACAATGGCAACACTCACTCTTCTATCATTGATGGTCTTTCTACACTTATCCTTGAAAACAACATGGTTAAAATCGTTTCTTGGTATGACAACGAAACTGGTTACTCCAACCGTTGTGTAGACTTGGCTGTATACCTTAAAAACCAAGGCTTGTAATATCTGAGCCTTTTTAGAAAATACTATGAAAAAGCTGGAAAGGAGGAGGTCTCAGGTCCTCCTCCTTTATCCATGTTTTTTCGCATCCTGCTTATCGGCGTTTCTGCAACATGAATCTGTGGAAACGTACATAAGGGCAGGCGATGAACCTGACCACAAACCAAGGAGGTTGTCATTCTATGAATAAGAAAACAATCCGCGATGTTGAAGTGAACGGGAAAACCGTCTTTTGCCGTGTTGACTTCAACGTACCGATGAGTGAGGGAGAGGTCACAGACGACACTCGAATCAAAGCTGCCCTCCCAACAATCAAGCACCTGACTGGAAACGGTGCGAAAGTCATTCTTGCCAGTCACCTTGGACGTCCTAAAGGGGAAGTTGTCGAAGATCTTCGTCTTGATCCTGTAGCCAACCGTCTAAGTGATGTTCTTGGACAAACGGTTACAAAAACGGATGAAGTACACGGGGCTGAAGTGAACAAAGCCATCTCTGAAATGGAAAACGGCGATGTTCTTCTGATCGAAAACGTGCGCTTCCATCCTGGTGAAGAAAAGAATGATGCGGAACTAGCCAAGGCATTTGCAGACATGGCTGACCTCTACGTAAACGATGCTTTCGGTGCTGCACACCGTGCGCATGCTTCCACAGCAGGTGTGGCAGAATATATTCCTGCTGTTGCTGGTTTCCTGATGGAAAAAGAAATCAATGTTCTAGGTAAAGCCCTGTCTAATCCAGAGCGTCCATTCACAGCCATCATTGGTGGTGCGAAAGTGAAAGATAAGATCGGTGTCATCGACAACTTGATCGATAAAGTCGATAACTTGATTATCGGTGGAGGGCTTGCTTACACATTCGTAAAAGCCCAAGGTCATGAAATCGGTAAATCGCTGCTGGAAGAAGATAAAATTGATCTAGCTAAAGAATATATGAAAAAAGCAGAAGAGAAAGGTGTAAACTTCCTTATGCCTGAAGATGTCGTCGTTGCTGATGATTTCTCTGATTCTGCTAACAAAGAAGAAGTAGGAATCGATAGCATTCCAGCTGACTGGGAAGCGCTGGATATCGGTCCGAAGACGAGAGAAAAATATGCAGAAGTGATTAAAGATTCTAAATTGGTCATCTGGAACGGACCAATGGGTGTCTTTGAAATCGAATCATTTGCTAACGGTACAAAAGCTGTAGCGAATGCTCTTTCTGAAACAAAGGGTTACACGGTCATCGGTGGAGGAGACTCTGCAGCAGCCGTTGAAAAATTCGGATATGCAAATGACATGGACCACGTTTCCACTGGTGGCGGTGCTTCCTTGGAATTCATGGAAGGTAAAGATCTTCCAGGCGTATCCTTGTTGAACGATAAATAAAAAGGAGAGGTGAAACCATATGCGTAAAAAAGTAATCGCTGGTAACTGGAAAATGAATAAAAACCACCGTGAAGCGGAAGATTTTATTCAAACAGCTAAGAACGAAGTTCCTTCCTCTGAGCAGGTAGAATCGGTTGTTTGTGCTCCATTTCCTTTTCTACAAAAACTCGTAGAGGAAACAGAAGGTACAAGTCTTAAAATCGGTGCTCAAAACATGCACTTTGAAGAAAGTGGTGCGTTTACAGGTGAAGTAAGCCCGGTCATGCTGAAAGAGCTTGGCGTATCTTACGTCGTACTTGGTCACTCCGAACGTCGTGAAATTTTCAAGGAAACGGATGAAGAGGTGAACAAGAAAGTTCATGCTGCATTTAACCATGGCTTGACACCGATCATTTGTGTAGGGGAATCTCTAGAACAACGGGAAGCGAACGAAACGATGAACGTTGTAGAGACACAGGTGAAAAAAGCATTGGACGGTCTGACAAATGATCAATGTGCAGAGACAATCATTGCTTATGAGCCGATCTGGGCGATTGGTACAGGCCGTACAGCTACATCTGAACAAGCGAATGAAGTATGTACACACATTCGTAAAGTTGTCACTGATTATGTAAGTGCTGATGCAGCGGAAGCTGTCCGCATTCAATACGGCGGCAGCGTGAAGCCTGCAAACGTTGATGAACTACTATCTCAGTCCGACATTGATGGTGCTCTAGTAGGAGGAGCCAGCCTTGAAGCTGATTCTTTCCTAAAACTAGTGGAGGCAGGTAAAAATGAGTAAGCAAAACCTGGCTGCCTTAATCATCCTTGACGGCTACGCTCTTCGCGATGAAGAAAAAGGCAATGCTGTCAAACAAGCGAACACACCGAACTTTGATCGTTACTGGAACCAATTTCCGCATTCTCAATTAATGGCATGCGGGGAAGCTGTCGGACTGCCAGAAGGTCAAATGGGTAACTCAGAAGTTGGGCACTTGAACATCGGCGCAGGCCGTGTCGTCTATCAAAGTCTGACGAGAATTAACTTTTCCATTCGTGAAGGTGACTTCTTTGAGAATGAAGTGCTGCTGAACGCAGTTCGTGAGGCGAAGACTAAAGATAAAGCTCTTCACATTTTCGGCCTGTTATCTGATGGCGGGATTCATAGTCATATCGACCATATGATCGCTACCTTGAAGCTGGCGAAAGAAGAAGGAATCGAAAAAGTTCTCATTCACGCTTTCCTGGATGGACGTGATGTTGGTCAGCAATCAGCTAAGACCTATATCAAACAGACTCAGGAAGCGATTGAAGAAGTCGGCGTAGGGCAAATCGCTACTCTTTCCGGACGTTACTATGCGATGGATCGTGACAATCGCTGGGAACGTGTGAAGAAAGCTTATGATGCCATCGCTTATGGTGAGGGTCCGACGTACAAGGATCCAATTAAAGCCATCGACGATTCTTATGAGCAGGAAGTGTACGATGAGTTTGTTGAGCCTGTCGTTTTAACAGATGAGGACAACAACCCGATTGGATCAGTGGAAGATGAAGATAGCATCATTTTCTTCAATTTCCGTCCGGACCGTGCGATCCAACTCTCCCGTACATTCGCAAACGATGACTTTGATGGTTATGAGCGCGGAGAGAATGCACCGAAGAATCTACACTTTGTAGGGATGACGCAATACAGCGATCAGGTGCGAAGCAAGATTGCTTTCCCTCCGAACGACTTGAAAAATACCGTTGGAGAAGTCCTTGCTGATAATGATATGAAGCAGCTGCGCATCGCCGAAACGGAGAAGTATCCACACGTGACCTTCTTCATGAGTGGTGGTCGTGAGAAAGAATTTGAAGGGGAAGAGCGCATCCTCATCGATTCTCCTAAAGTTGCGACATATGATCAGAAGCCGGAGATGAGTGCGTATGAAGTTACAGATGCTCTTCTTGAGGCGATTGACTCAGAGAAACACAATGCTATCATTCTAAACTTTGCCAATCCTGATATGGTTGGACACTCAGGAATGCTTGAGCCGACGATTAAAGCAATTGAAGCCGTAGATGAATGCCTA
Source organism: Halobacillus sp. GSS1 (assembly GCF_017307035.1). Lineage (NCBI taxonomy): Bacteria > Bacillati > Bacillota > Bacilli > Caryophanales > Bacillaceae > Halobacillus > Halobacillus sp. GSS1. Next base: position 20,745 of record NZ_JAFLHE010000013.1, on the reverse strand, counting down.
GGTAAAATTGTAGATAAGATCCATGAAAAAGGTGGACATGCCATCATTACAGCTGACCATGGGAACTCTGATGAGGTGACGACCTTGGATGGAGACGCTATGACAGCTCATACGACAAACCCTGTACCTGTCATCGTGACTAAAGATGGGGCAGAACTCCGTGATGGTGGAATTCTTGGTGATCTATCACCAACATTGTTAGAACTCTTGAACGTTGAACAACCTGAAGAAATGACAGGTAAATCACTAATTAAAAAATAAGGGAGAGATATTCATGCCTTACATTACTGACGTATATGCACGTGAAGTCCTTGACTCTCGTGGTAACCCAACTGTTGAAGTAGAAGTTTATACAGAATCCGGAGCTTTCGGTACAGCTCTTGTTCCAAGTGGTGCTTCTACTGGTGAATACGAAGCCGTAGAACTTCGTGATGGTGACAAAGAACGTTACCTTGGCAAAGGCGTACAAAACGCTGTAGATAACGTAAACGAAAAGATTGCTCCAAACCTTCTGGGTATGGACGTAACGCAACAAGTAATCATCGACCAAATGATGAGAGAACTTGATGGTACAGAAAACAAAGGAAACCTAGGTGCAAACGCTATTCTTGGCGTATCCATGGCTGTAGCACACGCTGCTGCAGATGTTGTAGGTCTTCCACTTTACAAATATCTTGGTGGTTTCACAGCAGCTACGCTTCCAACACCGATGATGAACATCCTTAACGGTGGAGAGCACGCAGATAACAACGTAGACATTCAGGAATTCATGATTATGCCAGTTGGTGCGCCAACATTCAAAGAAGCTCTACGTATGGGTGCGGAAATTTTCCATTCTCTGAAAAAAGTTCTTGGCAGCAAAGGCTACAACACTGGTGTAGGTGATGAAGGTGGCTTCGCTCCAGACTTAGGTTCTAACGAAGAAGCTCTATCTACAATCATCGAAGCAATCGAAGCTGCTGGCTACAAGCCTGACGCTGAAGTGAAGCTTGCAATGGACGTTGCCTCTTCTGAAATTTATGAAGACGGTAAGTACAACCTGAAAGGTGAAGGTGTGGTACGTACGTCTGAAGAAATGGTTGACTGGTACGAAGAGCTTGTAAACAAGTATCCAATCGTTTCTATTGAAGATGGTCTTGATGAAAACGACTGGGAAGGTACGAAACTTCTTACAGACCGTATCGGAGACCGAGTACAGCTTGTCGGTGACGACTTGTTCGTAACAAACACAGAGAAGTTAGGCCGCGCGATTGAAGAAGGCGTGGGTAACTCCATCTTGATCAAAGTGAACCAAATCGGTACACTGACTGAAACATTTGAAGCCATCGAAATGGCGAAGCGCGCCGGTTATACTGCTGTCATTTCTCACCGTTCTGGTGAAACAGAAGATGCAACAATCGCAGACATCGCTGTTGCTACAAATGCAGGTCAAATTAAAACAGGTGCTCCATCCCGTACAGATCGTGTAGCGAAGTACAACCAGCTTCTTCGTATTGAAGACCAGCTGCTTGGAACAGCGACATACGCTGGCGAGAAAGCATTCTACAACTTGAATAAATAAGTTCTAAAATGAGCCTCTCTGATGATTCAGAGAGGCTTTTTTCTATGATATGATGGAACATATATTCAGGGAGTAGGAGAACCAGGTGATATGAAACGATTCATTCAAATCATTTTATTATTGATGATCAGCTATGCCTTATACACGGGCTATTCTGTATGGACCTATGGGGATGAAAAAGTATCAGAAGCGGATGCAGCTATCGTTCTCGGGGCCGCACAATGGAATGGAAAGCCAAGCCCTGTCTTTGAGGGGCGTTTGAAGCAGGGGATTGAATTATACAAAGAAGGACACGTCGAATACCTTATTCTTACGGGTGGTAAAAGTGAACAAGCCGCCTCCTCTGAAGCAGAAGTAGGGAAAGGTTATGCGATGGAGCATGGAGTAAAAGAAGAAGATATTCTGTTTGAGGACCAATCCCTCATAACAGAAGATAACTTGAGTAACGCGAAAGAAGTCAGTGATGAAAAAGGAATTCGGTCCTTTTTCATCGTCAGTGACCAGTTTCATTTAAAAAGGGCTGTAGCTATGGCCAAGCACCTGGGTATGAAGGTTGAAGGTGTGCCCACGCAGTATTCGGCTTATAAAAGCATGGAAACGAAAGTTCCTTTTTTCTTGCGTGAATGGGGCTATTGGATGGTGCAGCCTGTAACTAAGTTGATTATGTTGTGAGGTGTGCCTGATGGAATTGTTGGAAGCGATTAGAAGCCGACGTTCGGTTCATGAGTATAAAGAGGAGAAAGTGGATGAGGGAGTACTGGAGCGTATCTTCGCTGAATCCGCATGGGCACCTAACCACCGGATGAAAGAACCATGGCAGATACGGTTGTACCAGGATAATGGGAAGATAGGGTATGCTCAGGCTGTTATGGAAAGCTATCAAAGGCAGGGGTTCTTTGATGGTTATGAGGAAGACAAGACGAATCGACTTCAGGAAGGAATTCGCGATTTTTTAATGAATATCCCACATCATGCCTTGATCTATATGGAGAGGGATGAGGATGTACGTAAATATGAAGAAGATTATGCTGCTGTATGCGCCTATATACAAAATGTGCAGCTACTAGCGTGGGAAGCGGGAGTTGGCGTTCTTTGGACCACGAGTCCATACTTACACGATGCTCAATTTTCGGAAGCTATAGGGCTCGATAGCCGGCACTTTAAATTGGTATCTGTACTGCAGATGGGCTATCCAAAACGAATTCCGAAGCCAAAAATGCGTACACCTATTCACCATAAACTTGATTTACATGATGGAAATGAAAAAAGCTGACGCTCTTGTTAAGCGTCAGCTTTTTTATGTTCATCTTTATGACGTTTGTCGTCTGGTAAGGGGTCAACGGTGTGTTCGTAATCGTATCCTTTAGAGACAGCCATGCCGAACATGGCGGCAATCCCCAGAACAATTGCGATACATACAATCATGATCACAGTAAATGTCATGGAAACACACTTCTTTCTCGTTTATAACTAGAACCGGATGTAGACCGGCACACACCTATTGTCCCACACTCATTCAACAAATACTACTTCATTTGTGTTTTTTCTTTGACAAATGCGACAACTTCTTCTGCTGTACCCATAGAAAGGATTTCTTCTTTATAAGAAGTCCATTCCTTCCTGGATAGATCTCTAATCTGTGTACGGGCAGGAAGAATGGATGTTGCACTCATACTGAATTCATCCAAACCAAGTCCAAGTAGGAGAGGGATAGCAATTTCGTCGCCAGCCATTTCCCCGCACATGCCAGCCCATTTGCCTTCGGCATGAGCGGCTTCAATCACATTATTGACCAGGTTCAGAATGGCTGGGTTGTAAGGCTGATACAAGTATGACACGCGCTCATTCATGCGGTCTGCGGCCATTGTATATTGAATCAGATCATTGGTACCGATACTGAAGAAATCGACTTCTTTAGCGAACTGACGGGCAATTACTGCTGTTGCAGGAATTTCAACCATCATTCCGACTTCGATATCATCTGAAACATCCTGACCTTCTTCCTTAAGGTTTGCGCGCTCTTCATCAAGAATTGCCTTAGCTTGGCGGAATTCTTCCAATGTAGCGATCATTGGGAACATGATTTTCAAGTTTCCGTGGACGCTGGCACGCAGCAATGCACGAAGCTGAACGCGGAAAATATCGTCGCGCTCTAAGCAAAGGCGAATGGCACGGTAACCAAGGAATGGGTTCATTTCTTCAGGAAGATCCAAGTAGTCAAGCTCTTTGTCTCCACCGATATCCAGTGTACGTACGACGACAGGCTTGTCCCCCATTTGCTTCAGTACTGAAGAGTATGCATCAAACTGCTCTTCCTCTGTTGGCAGCTGGCTCTTGCCCATATAAAGGAACTCTGTACGATAAAGGCCGACACCTTCGCCACCGTTGTTCAAGACACCTTCAACATCGTCAGGGGTTCCGATATTAGCAACAAGCTCTACGTGGTCGCCTTCAGAAGTGACAGTGGCTTCATCCTTAAGCTTCGCCCACTCTTGTTTCTGTTTCTCGAAATCGTCCTGCTTCTGCTTATACTCCGCAATCTGATCGTCACTTGGATCAATGATGACATCTCCGTTGATTCCGTCGACAATAATCATGGTATCCTTTCCAGCTTGGGAAGTGATATTTTTCGTTCCAACAACGGCTGGAATTTCAAGAGAACGAGCCATGATCGCTGAGTGAGAGGTACGGCCCCCGATATCTGTCGTGAAGCCTTTTACGTATTGTTTGTTCAATTGCGCGGTATCCGAAGGTGTTAAATCGTCTGCGACGATGACCACTTCTTCGTTAATCAGCGCAGGGTCCGGGAATGTTACACCTAGAAGGTGTGCCATTACACGCTTGGTAACATCATTGATGTCTGCTGCTCGTTCACGCATGTATTCATTATCCATGCCTTTGAACATGTCGATGAACATGTTGGCCGTCTCAGAAAGAGCGGCTTCTGCGTTAACGTTCTCGCTCTTGATTTTATCTTCAATCGGTTGAATCAATTCTGGATCGCTTAAGACCAATAGGTGGGCAGAAAAGATTTCCGCGTGTTCGTCACCTAGAGATTTTCTTGTATGTTCTTTAATTTTCTCAAGCTCTGATTTTGAAATATCCAGAGCCTCATGCAGGCGCTTGACTTCTTGTTCCGGCTGTTCAATATCTTTCTTATTGAAAGAAAGGTCCGGAGCTTCCAAGCGGTAAACTTTTGCAATAGCAATTCCGCTGGAAGCTGCAATACCTTGAAGCTGTGTCATGCTGTTATTCCCCCAAGCCTTCGTTCTTCATTGTAGTTTCCATATGGTCGATCGCTTCTTGTTCGTCACTGCCTTCCGCTGTAATTTTAACTTCAGCGTTTGCAGGGATCCCAAGGCTCATGATTCCCATGATGGATTTAAGATTTACGGATTTTTCTTTGTAATGTAGGTTGATATCAGACTCGTACTTTCCTGCATTTTGTACAAGTACTGTTGCTGGACGAGCGTGAACACCGTCAGACGATGTAATTTTAAAAGATTTCTCTACCATTATAATTCCTCCTTAAACATGCTATTGTTTATGACTTACCCTAACTTTATTATTTTAAGCCTTTTGGATGTCTTTTTTCAAGAATCCTACAACAATTGCTGCAAGAATTGTACCGGCAATGATTGCCACTAGATAAAGGAGGATCTGCATGAACCCACCTTCTACGAGCGGGGCAACGATAATACCGCCGTGCGGAGCGCGTAGACCGATTCCGAACAACATCGTCAGCATACCTGTCAAAGCACTTCCTGCGACCATAGAAGGAATCACACGGGCCGGGTCAGCTGCTGCGAATGGAATGGCTCCTTCTGTAATGAAGAAAGCTCCAAGTGGATAAGCGGCTTTTCCTGTTTCGCGCTCCTGTTTCGTGAACTTGTTTTTGAAAAGGGTCGTAGCTAATCCCATCGCAAGAGGTGGAACCATGCCACCAGCCATCGCGGCTGCTATAAATGTATAGTTCCCTGCATCGAGGGCTGCAATTCCGAATGTGTAGGCCGCTTTGTTCACTGGGCCTCCCATATCGACTGCCATCATACCACCGACAATGAGACCAAGAAGAGCGAGGTTCGATCCACTCATGTTTTCAAGAAATCCGAATAATGCTGTATAAACGCTTGTCAGCGTAGGGTTAATCAGTAACATTATCATACCAGTAGCAAAGATCGTGATAACAGGATAGAAGAGTACGGTCTTCATCCCATCCAATATAGCAGGTAAACCTTCCAGCCACTTTTTAACAAGCAGTGTCAAATAACCGGCTAAGAAACCTGCAATCAATCCGCCAAGGAAACCAGAACCGTTCGTTGCATTTTCATTGGCCGTTTGTGTGATAGCGATTAATCCACCAACCATTCCCGGCGCAAAACCTGGCCGATCCGCAATACTGGAAGCAATAAAACCGGCAAGGACTGGCACGAGCAGGAAGAAAGCATTTCCGCCACCTATGATATTAAGCATTTCTGCGAAGCGGTTGTATTCCTCATTTGATGGATCCGCAGAATTGATTCCCCAGAAGAAGGAAAGGGCAATTAAAATTCCTCCTCCAACAACGAAAGGCAGCATGTTTGATACACCATTCATCAAATGTTTGTAAAAACCTGTGCGCTGTCCTTTATCCTGAGAACCTTCTTTTTTCTCTCCAGTACCCTGGTAAATAGGCGCATCTTTCTTGGTAGCTTTTTCAATCAATTCTTTCGGTTCATGAATGGCCTTAGCGACGGGTACCTCAATGACCGGCTTTCCTTGGAAAGGTTCCATTTCAACTTTTGTATCCGCGGCAACGATAATCGCATCAGCCTCAGCAATATCCTCACTTGTCAGGCGGTTTTTGACTCCACTGGAACCATTGGTTTGAACTTTGATGTTCACACCCATTTCTTTCGCTGTCGCTTTAAGTTTGTCGGCTGCCATATACGTATGGGCAATTCCGGTAGGACACGCTGTAACCGCAAGAATTTTACCTGTGTTTTGTTCTTCCGTTTCTTCCTCATCGTCTTCTTCCGCTTCTTTGGCATTGATCGCTTCAATCACATCAGCTTCTGTCTTCGCTTCCTCCAGCTGCTGACGGAATTTGTTATCCATTAAAAAGGAAGAAAGACGGGACAGTGTTTCCAAATGAGTGTTGTTAGCGCCTTCAGAAGCTGCGATCATAAAAAATAGATTCGTCGGCTGACCGTCCAGTGATTCATAATCCAATCCATCCTGGGACCTTCCGAAAGCAATGGCAGGATCCTTTACAGCAGAAGTTTTTGCGTGCGGGATGGCGATTCCGTCCCCAATTCCTGTGGTACTCTGCTGTTCACGTGCTTCAATGGCTTGCTTGAAATCATCGCGATCATTCAGCTTACCGGCATGGTCCAATTGACCAACAAGCTCATCAATAGCCTCTGGTTTGGAAGAGGCAGACATATTCAATACGATGGTTTCTTTCGTCAGTAAATCTGTAATTTTCATGTGATTCACTCCCCTTAGTTTATATTGGAAACTTGGATTTCTGTCAGTAAACGTTCAACATCTTCTTTTTGACAAAGGTCATCCTGAAAAGCTGTGGCACTTCCTGATGCCACTCCATAACGGAAAGCTTCCTGGATGGATTCCTCATTTTCCAGTGCGGCTAGAAAACCTGAGACAACGGAATCTCCTGCTCCGACTGAGTTTTTCACTTGACCTCGAGGAACATTGGCGAACATTTCGTGTTCTCGGCCCATATATACAGCACCTTTACCGCCCATAGATACAATGACGTGCTCAACACCTTGATCAATCAACCGCTTTCCGTATTGAGCTGCTTTTTCTTTAGTATCAATCTCTACATTGAAAAGCTCGCCCAGTTCATGATGGTTTGGTTTCAGTAGGAAGAGCGGGTGACCGAGCAATTGTTCCAATGCTTTGCCGGATGTGTCAGCCACGACTTTTGTTCCATTTTCAGCGCAGATGGCCGCCATGGTTATATAAAAGTCGGACGGGAGGGAAGAAGGTAGACTTCCAGCAAGAACAAGTGTGTCGCTGGTAGAAAGGTTTCTCACTTGCTCTAACAGCTCTTCTTGTAATGGTTTTGATATTTCAGCTCCAGGCCCGTTGATCTCTGTTTCCATGTCACTTTTCAGCTTGACGTTCACTCTTGTCGTTTGAGACGTTTCAATAAAAGCATGATCAACAGCTTCCCTGTCTAAAAACTGCTGGACATAAGCACCTGTGAAGCCACCAATATATCCAAGTGCTTTTGTTTTAACACCAAGCCGGCCCATGACACGAGAAACGTTGATGCCTTTTCCTCCTGGGTAATAGAAGGTTTCCTTGGCTCGGTTCAAAGCTCCTGCCTCAAAAGCATCGACGTTCATGATGTAGTCGATGGAAGGGTTTAATGTACACGTGTAAATCATGTTGTCACAACCTTTATATTCGTTTTCTTACGGTAATCTTCGATGGATGCTCCATTAAAATCGGTAATGATTTCTGCTTCTGAAAGATCAGAGAATTTCATGAAAGCGACTTTCTCAAATTTAGAATGATCAGCAAGTACAAAACGATTCTTTGATAAATTCAATGTCATCTCTTTAATTGCCGCTTCTTCAGGGTCGGGAGTGGTGTACCCATCCTTGAGGGTTACTCCGTTTGCTCCCATGAAACACTGGTCGAAGCGGTATTGTTGAAGGTTTTGAATCGCCCCGGCACCGACGACAGCGCCTGTCTGGTGTTTAACAAGACCGCCTAGGACGTAGGTTTTAATTTGATGATTATTCAGCGCGTCTAAGTGACTTAATCCGTTCGTTACAACAATGATGTTTTTCTCTTTCAAGAAGGGAATCATCTCATAAGTAGTGGAACCAGCATCAATGAAAATACAATCCCCCTCCTGGACGAGCGAGGCTGCGAATTGGGCAATGGCCTGTTTTTCACTATGGAATTTTGTGACTTTTTCCACCATAGTCGGCTCTTCACTTGCAGAGCTATTTAATGAAGCTCCGCCATGAACCCGCCTTAAGAGTCCTTGTTCCTCCAACTGATCTAAGTCACGACGGATGGTTGATTCTGACGCTCCTGTTACTTCAACTAGACGTTTGATTTTTGATGTATGATCGTTTTTGACTGTTTTTATTATAAGTTGATGACGTTCTGGTGTAAGCATGTTCCTACACTCCCTGCTTGTTATCTATATTTATAATAAAAGAAAACCCTTACAAAAATCAACCATAAACTTTCAAAAACGTTCAAAAACAATCAAAACTGTTCAAGGAAGAGCGGATATTAGGTTCAGTTTTTTGTACCTCGCTGAAAAAAGCGTTACGTGTCAAAAGGGGTGACCACCAAAAGTACTTGTCCTCTGATTCATTAAACATCTTTAGTTTTATATAATCGATATTCTCTTTCTTATCGCTTTTCCTATACGTGTGTCCATACCTTTAATGAATCTAGAATAAGCTTGCTGATGAAAGGCTTTTATGCTACATTTAAACTAGTTATCTGTACGTTTTTAGGAGGTGTGGGCACATCATGGAAACACTTGCAATTACTTTATTAACCATTAACACGATTGCAATGATCGTCCTTGTACTATTGCAATCCGGAAAAAGTGCCGGTCTTTCAGGAGCGATTTCTGGCGGAGCGGAACAATTATTTGGGAAGCAGAAAGCACGAGGAATTGATGCCGTATTGCACAAGGCAACGGTAGTAACAGGCGTTCTTTTCTTTGTATTAGCTTTCTTAACTGCATATATCCTCGGTTAATCAAAAAAACTGCGCTTCATGAAAACGAAGCGCAGTTTTTTTATGTTCTCCTTTTCAAGCTTAATCCTTCACAATAGCCCCCTTTAGTTGAAAACTCAGTTTCGAGATTTTTGTGTAATTCTAGGGGCTCCGGGAAACGATTCGCTTTCCATGGGGCGGGCGGTGAGCCTCCTCAGGCTACGCCTTCCGGGGTCTCACCTGTCCCACACGTCCCATAGGAGTCTCACCGTTTCCCTCCGCCCCTTTACCTTATAAGTGTCTCGGAACCACTTCTAAAAGGGTCAGCTTGAATGGTTGAGGGAAGTCGATGATTAGAACACTTGTATTCATAAGTAATGTTCCAATTCTTCTCTCCTAGGCGGGCATATAGTGCGTAGTATCAAGCATTTGCGTATGCTAAAAGTCAATGTGGTAGAGATTATATCATTTACTTCTCTTAACCATACAAGCTGATTTTTTAGGTAGTAGTTTCGAGAAACTTCCTTGGTTAAGGGACGGAGGGGAATGGCGAGACTCCTGTGGGAAAAGAGTGCTAGGTGAGACCCCGGAAGGCGTCAGCCTGAGGAGGCTCATCGCGCTCCCGCGGAAAGCGAGTCATTCCCCGCAGCCCCCATCCACTTAACAAAAGTCTCGAAACTGAGTCTTTCACAATCCTGCCATATAGCTGAATAACAGCGGGAAAAGCTTGTTGAGGTTCAAAATGTGCCAGGGGAACTTAATTTTGGTAAAATAGAATACATTGCCCTTTAGAATGAAATCTTAAAAACAGGACATAGATGAAGTAAGGAGAGAATGACATGAAAATTAAACAACCTCAGCCATTTACGTTTGAGGAAGGAGAGCGTGCGGTATTATTACTACATGGATTTACTGGCCATTCTGCTGATGTGCGGATGCTTGGCCGGTTTTTGCAAAAGCACGGCTATACCTCACATGCTCCAATTTATGCAGGGCATGGTAAAGAACTTGAAGCATTGATCGAAGCAAGACCCGAGGACTGGTGGGCGGATGTCCAGGCCGCCTTGAACCATTTGCGCGGACTCGGCTATAAGAAAATTGCTGTCGCGGGCTTGTCCCTTGGAGGTGTACTTGGCCTGAAGCTTGCTTATTCAGAGCCTATCAAAGGAATCATTACCATGTGCTCGCCGATGTTCTTTGATAATGAGAAGCAATTGACCCAAGGGTTCGAATTCAAAGCGAGACAGTATAAACAACTCGAAGGAAAAGATAAAGAAACCATTGATCGTGAAGTACAGGAACTTCTTAATGAATCGCAAGAGATGTTCAAACAGTTAGGCGGGTTTATTACGGAAGTTCATGATGAAGTCGATCAAATCTACACACCTACTTTTGTTGTACAGGCAGAAAATGATGAAATGATTAACACAGAAAGTGCAAACTATATTTATGAACAAGTAGAAGCCGATCAAAAAGATATTAAATGGTACAAAAACTCTGGTCATGTGATCACGATGGATAAGGAAAAAGAGCAGCTGCACGAAGATATCCTCGCTTTCCTGGAGTCTCTGGACTGGTCATGATGCCGGAGTCTTGTCCTTCATTTAAAAGGAGGTAAGACAAATGAGTATAGAGTTAAAACAACAAATCTTAGACTTTTTCAAAGAAACAGCGTCAAAACCACTATCTGTACAAGAGCTTGAAGAGACATTGGAACTTGGAAGTTCTGATGAATTCAAGAACCTCATGAAGGTACTGAATGAACTTGAGGAAGAGGGGGAGCTTGTCCGGACCCGTAAGAATCGCTTCGGTCTTCCTGAGAAGATGAACCTGATTCGTGGTCGTATACAAATGCATGCGAAAGGATTCGCTTTTCTAATTCCTGATGAGGAGGATAAGGATGATGTGTACATTCATCATTCCGACCTTCATTCAGCGATGAACAATGATAAAGTCCTCGTTCGCATTGAGAAAAGGAAAGAGGATGGAACACGCCCGGAAGGCACAGTCATCCGTATTTTGGAAAGAGCTACGACACGTGTCGTAGGAACATACGAATCCAGCCGGAATTTTGGTTTTGTCATTGCCGATGATAAACGGATTCCAAATGATATCTTCATCCCGAAGAGTCAGAATAACGGAGCGATTGATGGACATAAAGTTATTGTGAACATTACGAAGTTTCCCGAAGACCGGATGAGTGCTGAAGGAGAGATCGTAGAAATTCTAGGCCATAAAAATGATCCTGGTATTGATATCATCTCCATCATTTATAAACATGGCATTAAAGTGGACTTTCCTGAGGAAGTATTACAACAAGCGGCAGATACGCCGGATGAGATCCATCCGGACGAAATCAAAAACCGCCGCGATCTTCGTGATGAAATGATTGTCACGATCGATGGAGCGGACGCTAAAGACCTTGATGATGCTGTCATGGTCAAGAAGCTTGATAACGGAAACTATAAGCTGGGTGTTTCCATTGCCGACGTCACCTATTATGTAAAAGAAGGTTCGCCTATTGATCAGGAAGCGAGAGAACGCGCGACGAGTGTGTATCTGGTGGATCGTGTTATTCCCATGATTCCACACCGTTTATCCAACGGGATCTGTTCCTTGAATCCGCAAGTGGATCGTCTTACATTAACATGTGAAATGGAAATCAACAGTAGTGGGGAAGTCGTGAACCACGAAATTTTCCAAAGTGTTATCAAGACCAATGAACGAATGACTTATAAAGATGTGAACAGCATTTTACAGGACGAAGATCCTGAATTGATGAAAAAATATGAAGAGCTTGTGCCGATGTTCAAAGACATGGAGAAGCTGGCCAGTATTTTGAGAGGAAAAAGAATGGGACGCGGTGCCATTGATTTTGACTTTAAAGAAGCTGGCGTTGTCGTTGACGAGGAAGGGAAAGCTGTCGACGTCCGCCTTCGTGAGCGTTCTGTGGCAGAGCGTTTGATTGAAGAATTCATGCTGGCTGCGAACGAGACTGTAGCAGAACACTTCCATTGGATGGATGTTCCGTTCATTCACCGTATTCACCAGGATCCGGATGAAGATAAGCTGCAGAACTTCTTTGAGTTCGTTGCAAATATGGGATATTCCGTCAAAGGAACAGCAGACAATGTTCATCCACAGGCTTTGCAGAAGGTGTTAGAAGAAGTGAAGGGTACACAGGAAGATATGATTATCTCGAAGCTGATGCTGCGCTCCATGCAGCAGGCGAAGTATGATCCTCAAGGTCTAGGCCACTTCGGATTGGCAACGGATTTCTATACCCACTTCACTTCTCCGATCCGCCGATACCCTGACTTGATCGTCCACCGTCTAATCCGCACTTACTTGGTCGAAGAAAAACTGGATTATAAGACACGGAAACATTGGAAAGATCAAATGCCGGAAATTGCCCGCCATTCTTCCGAGATGGAACGTGCGGCTGTGGATGCGGAACGAGAAACGGATGACCTGAAAAAGGCAGAATTCATGCAGGATAAAATCGGAGAAGAATATGAGGGTGTCATCAGCTCTGTGACCAGTTTCGGAATGTTCGTCGAACTTCCGAACACGGTAGAAGGTCTGGTGCACGTCAGTACATTGACCGACGATTATTATCATTATCATGAAAAACAGTATGCCATGATTGGGGAACGCACAGGGAATGTTTATCGAATCGGTGATGAAGTAACCATCAAGGTGACCAATGTCAATATTGAAGAACGCGTCGTTGATTTTGAAATTGATGGTATGAAACCGAGAAAAGAACGGAAGCGTCCAGAACGTCCAAAACAGATTAAATCTAAGGGTCCTGACCGGAAAAAAGAGAAGAAGAAAAACAAACAAAAAGGGAACAAACCTTTTTACAGAAATAAAGGTGTTCCTAAAAAAGGAAGCAAAAAGAAGAAATAAGAAAAACGCGCGAAATCATTTCGCGCGTTTTTTAGTGGCGTTTTATGCACTGATCGTATTTTGAACAGTGGCTACATCCTGTGCATTTAAATAGCGTGCGGAATTGGTAAGGTCCAGATCTACGAAACGGGACCACTGTGACAATTCATCTTCTTCTACGAGGCGGTTGTTCATAATGCTGCCTTTGTTTTCGGAGCAAATGTGATAAGAAACAAAAAGTTTACCCTGCATCAATTCGCGGTCATGGGTGACAGAAACAATCGTCCATTGATCTTTGTCTGTTTTTTCCCAATCAGAAGCGAGAGCATCCTCTGTAGTTAAAGAATAAAAAGCAGGTTCATTATGATCAAAGAAAACAATTTTTCCTTTTTCATCCTTTACAATATATCCGGAATTCTTCCATGTATGACGTTCCAAAGCATGACCTTCATCTAACAGCTGAACGGCTTGCATAAAGTTCATAGTCTTTAATCCTTTCTTGCGTTAAAATTTTTCCTTAGAGGATTCTAAATACTATGAAGGAGCTTGTCAATATATGCGGGAGTATTTTCATAATTGTGGCTTTTTCCAAGAGCCATAAAGGATCCAAGGTTCCTGGACATCATAGGCGGTCAGTTCAGGAATGTTCTTAAATCCCTGGTCTGAAAAATCGATCCAGCAGCCAACATTATCTGGGTTGTTCTTCCAATGATGAAGAATGGTTTCAAAAAAACCTGGTTGATTGTAATGATCGTCCCAGAAGTACTTAACATGGGAATAATCGTATTTTTTTGTATCGTTTTTAATGATGACGAAGCGACTTTGATCATCATTTTCAAAAAAGGAACAAGCCTGTAAATAATCATCGGTAAAAAGAGCTCCGTCAAAAGGAAAAGGATAGTAGCATTCGTATGGAAAGGTTCCTAAGGAGTTTCCTTGCAAACTGTTCAGCAGGCTGCGCTTTCTTTTTAGAGTGTGAACAGGCTTCCATACAGCTCCCGGCGTGTGGCCTGTCAACAAGTCAGGGCGTTTTAAAGTGAGGTAGTGGATGATTGGTCCCTGGTTGATTTCGAGTTTTTCAAGGACACGCCTTGCTGGTAAATTGCCAAGGTGTGTATTCGCCCCGATCCAGCTGACTCTTGGGTCTTTTTTTAATTGATCTACAACAGGTTTTAGCAATTCTGTGGCGTGCCCTTTCATATGAAAGCGGCGGTCACTTCGAAGCCTGCCAAGCATGGCAAATTTGTCCTGACCAAAGAGGCTGTAACCGCCGACAGCGAGCATGTGCCCATGCTGAAAAAGCCCGAAGAGCTCATGACTGTCCGACGTGACGAGTCGATCGAAAATCCTTACCACATAGTCGTCTTCAATTCCTGTATCCATTTCTTTGAGAGCCGTGTAGTCTTCTATCGTTAAGGGTTTTACATTCATGACTTGTTCCATACGTTGTATCTCCTTTATCAAGCATATGCAACTTTATATTCTCACACGCTGACAGAAAAAGTCTATTCAGAAAGGTCAAATCTCATCCGCAAGCTATCAATTGGAAATGACTAAGAGATTTGGTACAATGAAGGGACGCAACAGAGGAGGAAAAGGTATGCCAAGAGGACATGGAAAAACGTTAGCTCAAAATAAAAAAGCCCGTCACGATTTTGCCATTGAAGAAACGTTTGAAGCAGGAATCGTTTTACAGGGCACAGAAATCAAATCGATTCGTAATGGACGTTTGAACTTGAAAGACAGCTTTGCCCGTATCAATAAAGGTGAAGTGTATCTGCACAACATGCACATTTCTCCATACGAGCAGGGGAATATTTACAACCATGAACCCACTCGGGCACGTAAGCTGTTGCTGCACCGAAAGGAAATCAATCAACTGATCGGCCAAACACAACAGAAAGGCTATTCTTTAGTTCCATTGAAGGTCTATATAAAGAATGGTGTGGCTAAAGTGCTGGTTGGAGTTGGTCGAGGCAAGAAGAAATATGATAAGCGGGAAGATCTGAAACGTAAACAGCAGAAGCGTGAAATCGACCGTGCGATCAAGGACAGTCTTCGATAACGCCTACCCCTTGAAAAATATTATATTTCTGCTATAATAGAATTTGTCGTCAACGCGACATGGATGAACAGCTTGACTGTTATCCCTTAATCCTAACGGGGACGTTACGGATTCGACGGGGATAGGTCGAGCTCGGGTTGCGAGTCGAGCGACGCCTCGTAAAACCGTCATTTGCCTAAATATAACTGGCGAATCTAACGAAAACCTAGCTGTAGCTGCGTAAGTAGTCTATAGCTGATCCTTCCTGGTATCGCCCATGTGCTAGATGAAGGGTCTCAAACTAAAGTGGGCTACGCGTTTTTCCACCGCCTGAGGAAAAACGAAGAGAACAATCAGGCTAGCTCCTCGGAAGCCTGTTGGTAGGCTGAAGAGGCAGTGAAATATAATATATCAACTACGCCCGTAGAAGCCCGAGTGCCGATATCTCCGGACGTGGGTTCGACTCCCACCGTCTCCACCAATACATACATTGGTGGTTTTTTTATGCTTAATTCTTCCCACAGGGGTTTGTCACGCCTCTTCACCTCTCATTCATAATAGCCCCCTGAAGAAAACGGGATTCCTTAGCAATGAATTTTTTGTATTTATAAGAGAGTAGATTTGATAAAATATTTATAAGTAAACCTTTAGCATAACGATTGAATCATCAAAAGTCTTCGAAGGAAAAGGATCTTTTTTTATGACAATGAAAGCGATTTCTTTTTGTGGTGAAGCCATCTATTCATTATTTTCTATGAAGGAGTGAATGTAAATGACAGAAAAAATTCTAGTGCCGATTGATGGTTCGGATTTTTCGATTAGAGCTTTACAACATGCAATGGAGATAGCAAAAGCAATGGGGGCTGAGATTCTTCTCTTAAATGTTCAATATAATTATAATTCCCCTAATATTAATCGGTTTGTATGCAGAGAAGAAGTGCGTCAGTACCAGCAGGAAAACGCTAAAGAAGTAATTGATGAAGCCTTGAAAGCAATCGGTAATTCTGATATCGCCGTACACACAAAAATGAGAATTGGTTCACCCGACTTTGAAATTGCTAAAGAAGCAAAAGAATCAAATGTCTATAGTATCGTTATGGGGTCTCGAGGATTAGGTGCAATCAAAAGTAAGATTGTGGGCAGTGTTAGCTTTAATGTTTTACATGTAGCTACCTGTCCAGTCACAATGGTTAAATAATTCAACACAGGAAGAAGACAAGCAAATGTCCATAAAAAAAGAAGACCTGGTCCCCCTAATGTTGGATGACTAGGTCTTACATTAATTCCCACTTCTGCACGGTCAAGAACCTTGTACTCCCCGATGGCATAACCCACCAGACTCAGGACAAAGCTGATCAGAGAAACATCTCCAAACGAAATCTTAAATCCTCCACCTAAAATGAGGAAAAGGACGACAAATGTAAAGATGAATTTCATTGCGAATAGTTTTACATGTTCCAAATGCACACCTCCTCGGTCCTATCCTTTCTCACTCCATCGTCCATCATTCCTACTTGAAAAGCTCGTTCATGTTAAGCTTTTGGCCCTGCTTCAGAACGCTTTCTATCGTCGTTCAATAGGCAAGGTCATACATCGAATTCCGCCTCCGCCCGCTTCTAATTCGTCAACATCCACTTCAATCAGCCGTTTCTTTTTCAATTGTTCAATGTGGAAAATCTTTTTGTGGGCTTTCGTGCTGATTAATAACGTTTCGGGATCCAAATTCAAAAAGTTGATATCAGCCACGGTATGTTTCACTTCATCGGTCCAAATGATTTCAAACCCATGACGGTGAAGGAATTCGTGCATCATGACATAGGAGGCTCCGTTTGCAGATAAAACTTCGACAGGAAAATAGCGCATATAACTTTTGGCCAAAGCTAGTCCATGTCCTGCAATATTGAAGTTCATATCAAGGTGCATCGTATCTCCACGACGGGGAAGGTCGATGATCCCCACTTCGGAAAAACCGAGAGGGATTAATTTCTCTTTTAATGCCTTTCCGCTTTCGTAGCTTGACCGCATTCCTACATTGATAAAAACCGCATCCTTGTTTAAAACGAATACATCCCCGTTCTCAAGTGCATTTACTGTATCATTTTGGTGGATGGAGAAATGTCTTTCATCAAACCACTGCTCAAAAACTTTATGGGCATGAATGTACTCAGGCCTTCTCATGGTAGTACCCGCTTCCCCGGGAATTACCTGATTCCCGAACACGCATGCGAGGTCACGGACAAAAACGCGGTTAATCAATTGTTCATGGAACGCCCGTTCCTCACTCTTAAGAAAAGTGGAATAGTCAATGACTTGAACACCTTCGTTATTCATGGCGTCCACCATTTTGTTGAAACAATGTCTTGTTTTATCGCTGTCAGCTGTCTTTTCCCAACGAAGATCTGTTGCCGTTTGTTTATCAGGGACATGGAGGACGGATGGTTTACAAACGACGACACTTTTAAGTTCGTCGGATTCATTCCAGCAATGAGGGGTCAATGAGATCATGAATATCACGCTCCTTTTTTCATCTCTTGATACTTTCTCCTCATCACGAAAAAACATTCTTGCTCTCCCGCACATAATCCTGACGATTCATTTCAAACTAATTGCAGGAGGAGGGGTGGGAATGACAGACGTACATAAAAAAGGAAAGCTATCCTGGTGGCAGCTTTCATTCATTGGAATTGGGTGCATTATTGGAACAGGTTTCTTTCTAGGATCGAGCATTGCTATCGAAAAAGCAGGACCTGCTGTGCTGTTAGCTTATTTATTGGCGGGGATCGGGACCTATATTGTTTTCCGTTCGCTCGCAGCTATGACGGCGAACCATCCTGAAAAAGGGTCATTTCGTACTTATGCCAAACAAGCTTTTGGACCATGGGCTGGATTTAGTAACGGCTGGGTTTACTGGTCCTCGGAAATGTTAATCATGGGGAGCCAGCTGACAGCCCTCGCCATATTTGCGCAGTTCTGGTTTTCTAAGGTCCCACTGTGGATGCTGGCTTGTGTTTTTGCTGTCCTTGGTCTCTTAGTGCTTTGGCTAGGTGTAAGACAAGTTGAGCGGATGGAGAATGTTTTCGGACTGATAAAAATTTCTGCGATCATCATGTTCATTATCATTGCGATCCTCGCTATGACTGGAAATATCGGTGGAGGAACACCGAGGCCTTTGACAAGTCCGCTGGCTTCTTTTTTTGATGGGAATTGGTCTGGTCTTTGGGTCGCTCTGCTCTATGCGTTTTATGCATTTGGAGGGATTGAAGTCATGGGGTTGATGTCTAATGAATTGAAAGATCCAAAAGATGCACCCAAATCAGGGACACTGATGCTGATGGTACTCACCGTGGTTTACGTGACCGCCTTTTATTTTGTGATTAAGCTCACTTCATGGAAGAACATCTCGACAGACGAAAGTCCTTTCCTCACAGCCTTAACGGAATATTCTCTTCCATGGGTGCCACATGTTTTCAACAGCGTTTTAATTATTGCCGGATTCTCCACCATGGTCGCTTCCCTTTATGCTGTGACGACGATGTTGATGACGTTGAGTGAGGAAGGGGACGCACCAGGGGTATTTGCAGAAAAAGAAGAAGGGAAAGTCTCAAAGCCTGCGTTTCTTCTGACGATTGTCGTCGTCATTCTTTCTATTATACTTGCCGTACTCCTTCCTGATCGCATTTTTGAATATGTAACGACTGCAGCAGGGTTGATGCTCTTATACAACTGGGCATTTATCCTATTGTCTTACCGGAAATTGATGGTGAAAGGGAAAAAGGGAGTGACGCTCGTATTCTTCGGTATCGGCCTGATCGGTGCTGCCATTACAGGGACATGGATGGACGCCATGACACGAATCGGATTTTTAGTAAGCCTTTCATTCTTGGTCCTCATCTCAATGGCTACATGGGTGAAGCAAAAGAAAACACCCCATTCAGGGGCGTAAACTTTTCCACTTGTTTTTCAAAGCTGTAAAAGGACATTGGGGTAAAGTTGACTCATCGTCTTTTAAAAAGTACTGCTTCCACTCATGGTTGTCTTTTTGCCCATACCACTTTAAAGCCGGGTGTGAAGGGATGCCGTCATACTCCACCAAACGCTTACGAATCACCTTTTTAATCTTCCTGCCAAAAGGAGTAGAATTATTGATTTCCTCAAAAACCCAACGAGGTTGAAAAGCGAGGAGCAGACAAGGAAAGCGGCGGCTGTTTCTTATTTCATGAGCAGGTGTTGCACAGAAAGCGAAGTAAGGTTCCCCATTGAAACAAAATTCCCAAGCAGGGTCCTCAGGGTCTCTCGGGATGTCTTCAGGCCAGGGGGCAGGATCTTTTTTGTGTATTTCATTGAGTATGGTCCAAAAATGCTCTTCATATCCATCGATGGTTGTTTGTTCATCCAACAATGATCGGGTATCACAAAAGATGACAAGAGAAGCATAATTCCCTGTGTCTCTTGAAACTTCCCCATAATCTTTTAATAAACGAGCCAACTGATCAGTACTATTACCTGTACGTGGATCGTCCAAGAATCCGAAACGCAGCATATTCTTCATGAACCCTTGTATGCCGGGGACACACGGATAAGGGGTTTCCCGCTGATTCATCATGCTCGAAAATTTTTCGTAAACCTCATACTGCCACAGGTCCAAATCGTTCACGTGGTTCTCTATATCTTCTTTGGTGTACAACATAAGAAATCTCCCTCCTAGGATACATCCATATCCTATTGGAGAGAGCATATATAGGTGACTGTCTATCCAACAAACATCTTGATTGCCTGATATCCAAAATAAAGCCCGAAACCAATCAGCATAAGTCCTGAAAGTACAGAAACGCCTCGGAGCACTCTTGATGTCATCCATCTTCTAGCACCTGAAGCGGCTCCAGCCATTGTCAGGTCCCACAACATGATCCCAATAAAAATTCCCCCGCTGTAAACAAGAAGTTGAGCTTGTTCATATTGAGAAGAGATTTGAGCTAAAATGGAGCCGTAAATGCCGATCCAGAAAAGAATATTCAAAGGATTGGATAACGCCATAAGAAACCCTGTCCGAAAAGCCTTCTTTTTTGTAGATGATAGGGAACGAACCGTTTCTTCTGTATGGGATGCAGTCATACTTTCTATGCCTGTATAAATCAGGACGAAAGCACCGAAAGACCAAAGGAACGTTTTTACTAAAGGCAGTTCTACGTATTGAGCAAGTCCAAAGTAAATCAGGAGCATAAATAAGGCATCTGCACACATCGCTCCTACTCCCACAAGCCAGGCATGCCAAAAACCATACCGAATACCCTTGTCAAACTGGGCAGCATTGATGGGACCAATTGGAGCAGATAATGATAGGCCGAGAAGAATATAACTGAAAAGCATGATGAGCTGCCTCCTTTATAGGTGCATGTCCCTATACTATATTAAAACGTTGCTCTTTGTATTAATAAAATCCTAAATTCCCTAATTCCACTATAGCTCCCGTTTGTGGAAGACTCAGTTTCGAGACTTTTGTTGAGTGGATGGGGGTCCGGGGAATAGCTCGCTTTCCGCGAGAGCGCGG
>NZ_JAFLHE010000012.1:0-87734 GCF_017307035.1 Halobacillus sp. GSS1 | reverse complement strand
CTAGAATGACACAAACATCTCGAAACTGAGTCTTCCACAAACGGGAGCTATTGTGAAACTAAAAAAGCGGCCGGGGGCCGCTTTTTTTAGATTAATAGTTTACAGCATCATAAGAGTTGATGACACCGTGTTCGAAGTAGTAGCCGGTACCATAAATAGGGTCAGCTGTTTGTTCGATAGCTGCACGGATGTTGCTGTTGGAACGACCTTGAGCCGCAAGCAATCCAGCTAATCCGGCTACGTGAGGGGAGGCCATGGATGTACCGGACATGTAGGCATATCCTCTGTTAGGTACAGTGGAAGCGATGTTGACACCAGGAGCTGTCACATCTACCCATGTTCCATAGTTTGAGAAGGAAGCCTTGTTGTTGTTGCTGTTTACTGCACCAACAGCGATGACGTTGTCATAGGAAGCAGGTTCGAAAGTTGTGGATACGCCATCGTTACCTGCAGCGGCGATGACTACTGATCCTTTGTTCCAGGCGTAGTTTACGGCATCTTCAAGTGTTTGCGTGTCACAGTTACAACCAAGAGATAGGTTGATGACTTCAGCGCCTACGTCAGCAGAATAACGGATCGCATCTGCAATGTCGTACAAAGAACCGCTACCGTTTGCATCAAGAGCACGGACGGCAAGGATTTTCGTGTTTGGTGCCATACCTGCAACACCTGAACCGTTATTCGTTTCTGCAGCTGCAGTTCCTGCCACGTGTGTTCCGTGGTTATTTAAGTCCATTGGATCATAATCGTTATCGACGAAGTCATAGCCTTTGATTGTTTTTCCATCAAGGTCCGGGTGATTGTAGTCGACACCGGAGTCGATGATGGCAATTTCCTGGCTGCTGCTTCCGCGGGTAATATCCCATGCCGCTTCTGTGTCTGTGTTTTGTGGACCGTACTGGTATCCACGATAGTAAGTATCATTTGGCGTCCATGTTGCTTCGAAAACGTAGTTTGGTTCTGCATATTCCACATTTGGATTTTTGCTCAGTGCTTTTGCTACAGCTTCTACGTTTCCGACTTTAAGTACTTTTACCTTAGAATCTACGAAAGATCGTTCTGCTGTCACTTCTTTTGCTCCGAATGCCTTCATTTGTTGCTTGTTCAAAGACTTCCCATTTTTGAACTTAACCACAACTTCTCCTTTTACGAACTCTCCTTTGTCTTCCTGTACGTTGACTTTGTTCAATGACTCCGGTTTGGAATCAGCGAATACCTGCCCTGTTGTCGGCAGGAAGGCCAGTGTGGCGGCCAGTGATAATGTTGCTAGTTTTTTGAACTTCAAATGTATTCCTCCTTAAAAGTTTATATTCTAATAATTCTGTCATTTTTGCTGTTTTCCTTCAAAATGCGGGTTGGGATAGTTGCTATGATTTGAGGCTTGTTAAGGAGGTTTTACGAACGGATATTCCCAAGTCCCTGCGTTGAAAAGGTATTTAGACCTTCTTTAATGGATAAAAATGGGCATTCAAATTGAATGAGAGGATATTTACCATTACCCCAGCTTATATTCCTGCATCATTTCTTCTATATAATGGAGGAAAAAGAATAGGCGTACGTACCTCATTCATATTTATTATTTTCAGAAAAATCTGTATATCGCATTGAATTCGGAATAGAAAGTAATATATAATACATTTAAATGTAAACGCATACATATTTTTGTAGATTGAGGAGGGTTTTTGTGAGTGGGATTTGGTTAGCTGTTGTTGGAGGTCTCATCTTTTTTCTAGGTTATCGGTATTATTCAAAATTCATTGCCGAGAAGATCTATCGTCTCGATCCGAATTATGTAACACCCGCCCATCAGTATAAGGACGGTGTGGACTTTGTCCCAACGAATAAGTTTGTATTATGGGGACACCATTTCACTTCTGTCGCAGGAGCGGCTCCGATTGTCGGACCAGCGATTGCTGTCTACTGGGGCTGGCTGCCGGCTGTGCTTTGGGTATTGCTAGGAACTGTATTTGCTGCCGGGGTTCATGATTTCGGTACGCTTGTTTTGTCAGTCAGAAATAAAGGACAATCCATCGGAACGCTTGCCAGTAAGTTGATCGGTCAAAAAGCGAAAGTGTTGTTTTTATTTATCATTTTACTACTTGTTTTAATGGTAAACGCGGTCTTTGCCTGGGTTATTGCGAATCTATTCATTTCATTCCCTGCGAGTGTATTATCTGTTTTCATCCAAATTCCGCTGGCTGTTTGGATCGGCTACAGTGTGTATAAAAAGCAGGGCAATATGCTGCTTCCTTCCATTGTGGCGCTTGCGGTCATGTACTTAGCAGCCATTGTTGCGAGCTATGTGCCTGCCCTGCAAATCGACCTTGTCCGTTATTTCGGTGGGGAAGGTGCTTCGACATTATTTGGTTTGAATGC
This sequence comes from Halobacillus sp. GSS1, assembly GCF_017307035.1. NCBI lineage: Bacteria > Bacillati > Bacillota > Bacilli > Caryophanales > Bacillaceae > Halobacillus > Halobacillus sp. GSS1. The sequence goes on along the minus strand of NZ_JAFLHE010000012.1, from coordinate 85,358 downwards.
AACGTCCATGGCTTTCTTCGTATGGATTGTCGTGTTGATGGTGTACGTGTATATCGCGTCCACTTTGCCGGTTTGGAAGCTGTTGCAGCCGAGAGACTACATCAACTCGCATCAGCTAATTGTTGGACTTGGTCTTCTTTACCTGGGTCTGCTTTTCACAAACCCTGAAATTACGGCACCTGTGACGAACGCTTCGGCGGATACGTCCTGGTTCCCGTTACTTTTCATTACGATTGCCTGTGGAGCGATCTCCGGTTTTCACGGTCTTGTGTCGTCAGGAACGTCTTCTAAACAATTGAATAAGGAAACAGATGCGCGTTTTGTCGGTTATTTAGGGTCAGTCGGTGAAGGGGCTTTGGCTCTCGTAGCGATTATCGCTGTTGTCACCTTTTTCCCCACAGCCGGTGAATTTTCAGCAACGTACAGCGGATTTACTGCGGCGAGTGGTGCGGGACTGGGCGTCTTTATCCAGGGCGCAGGACAGCTTGCTTCCGGACTTGGTATTCCGGCATCTGTCGCAGCAACGATTGTTTCCGTCATCGTCGTCAGTTTTGCCGCAACGACCTTAGACTCTTCTGTTCGTTTGATGCGTTATATCATCGCGGAACTTGGTACGGAATATAAAGTCACGCCTCTTACGAAAACGCATGTGGCGACAACAGTCGCTGTGGTTTCCAGTGCGGCTTTGACGTTAATTCCTCAGGGCCCTAAAGGGTTCGGTTCTGGTGGATACTTGCTTTGGCCTTTATTCGGGACCTCAAACCAGCTTCTGGCAGGAATCAGTTTACTGCTCGTTTCCATTTGGTTGAAACGTCAAGGACGAAACTATCTGCCAACAATCATTCCAATGGTCTTCCTCATGTTTATGACGTTGTGGGCCATGATTGATCAAGTGGTGACCGAGTGGGCGCCATGGAATGAAGGAAGTGACTGGATGCTGTTTACTTTCGGTGCCATCATCCTTGTCTTTACCTTCTGGATTCTCATTACAGCGTTTTCTGCCATAGCAGGGAATCGTGACGATTCTATTGAGAAAAGTGCGTAATCTTAAAAGGAAGCCGGCATTTGTCGGCTTTCTTTTTCCTTGAAAGGAGCATCAACTCCATGAAAGAAATCATGATCATACGTCCTGAGAAGGAAATTGGCATGGGATGCTGTGGGGGAATATGCAGCGATGACGATGGTTTCATTAACATGAAAGATGAGTTTAAGCACCACGATCCGGACAGGGAAAAGTTAGGGGAGTGGTATAGAGAGAACCAGAGCGAAGGGGTTCATGTGGATTATGTAGATCCAAGGAATCTCCTGGCTATTCTTGTTTATTTTATGAAACACGTAAAACGGGGACATGTATCTATTTGGAGTGCGTTACGGTCAATCTTTTTTCGAATGCGATACAACAGCTTGTTCATTAATGGTAAATGGGTTGAAAATAAGGAGGGAGAGGCATGGAGAAAAAGTTTTCGTTAAAGCGGTTATTTGAGTTTTATGATGAAGTGTTAAGCCTCCCTCACAAGCAGGAAATTGCCAGAGAACTGAGGGATGAGGATGATCTCTTTTTACTTCTTGTGTACTCAGACATGTTAGGGATCCCGAATCCAGCTTTTTATTATACGTTAGAGCTATATCCGCACATCATAGAAAAGTTCCACGACTGGCATTTGCGTATGGGGATGGAAAAGTCTCCGCTCGATGGCATTCGTTGTTGTTAGAGGAGGAAATAGAATGGAAGGCTTGCATAAGAACAAAGTTATTTTTGTAGGAGGAAAAGGAGGCGTAGGAAAATCGACATCCTCTGCTGCACTTGCTGTGGCGTTTGCGAAAGAAGGACATCGTACTCTTGTCGTATCAACAGATCCTGCCCATAACCTTGGGGATATCTTTCACGAAAAAGTTAATCACGAGAAGACAATCCTAATGGAAAACCTCTGGGGAATTGAAATCGATCCCGTTCATGAGTCCAAACGATATATTGCAGGTGTAAAGGACAATTTGGAAGGGCTTGTGAAATCAAAAATGGTCGAAGAGGTTCACAGGCAGATCGATATGGCAAGTGCATCTCCGGGGGCGGATGAAGCGGCTCTGTTTGACCGCCTCATTTCTATTATTCTGGAAGAATCCGAGCATTTTGACAAGATTGTATTTGATACAGCTCCGACAGGGCATACCATCCGCTTATTGACGCTGCCAGAGCTCATGAGTGTTTGGATTGATGGAATGCTCGAACGTAGGAAAAAGATTAATGACAACTACACGCAGTTGTTGAATGATGGTGATCCGGTCGATGACCCGATTTACGATGTGCTGCAACGAAGGAAGGAGAAATTTGCTGCCGTAAGGGAAGTGATTTTGGATCCTGCTCAAACGGGATTTGTATTTGTATTGATTCCGGAGCGGCTTCCAATCCTTGAGACCCAGCAGGCAATTCGTAAATTGAAACAGCATGACTTGATGGTTCAAACACTCATCATCAATAAAGTGCTGCCCGATTACGCAGACGGGGAATTTCTTGCAAAGAGGCGAAAACAGGAAGGAACCTATCTTGAGGAGATTAGAGATAAATTCAAAGAGCAGCAGTTAATTCAAATCCCACTATTTGAAGAAGACGTCTCCGATATGAACAAACTAAGAACCTTCTCAAGCAATCTTAGTGAAGGAGTAAAGGCACCGAGATGATTTGAACTTCCATTTTATGTATGACCTGGTACACCAATTATATCCATTTGTATCATCAAAAAATAAGAAAGCGCACAGTCAGCTTGTATTGGCTTGACTGTGCGCTTTTTCATTTGGTGTGACAAAAGATTTCTTCAGCCATACTCTCGATTTCCACCTTCGCAGCATAAGGACGCCGCGCAGCCATTCATCGGCGATAAACCCGATCCAGATTCCAATCAGTCCGTAAGCAAAGTGGATGCCAAAAATCCAGCCAATCGTCACCTGAATGCCCCACATGGATAAAATACCGACGATGACAGGGAAGCGCACGTCGCCGGCAGCTCTCAGGGAGTTGATGACAACGAGGTTGAAGGCTCGTCCAGGCTCCAGCAGAACAGTCAGCAGCAATAAGGTTCCGCCTGTAGCTAAAATGGTCCTGTCTTCAGTAAAGAGTCCCAGCAAAAAGTCACTGGAAAAATAGAAGACAACCGCAACGGATAGAGAAATCACAATGGCTAACTGCAAGCTCCGAATACATTGACGGTAAGCTTTCTCCGTCTCTTTAGCGCCGATATGATGGCCGATTAATATCTGCGTTCCCTGTCCGATGGCGATGGAGCATAAGAAAATGAACATCATCAGGTTTTGGGCATAGACTTTCGTCGTAATCGCAGTCGCTCCCATTTGGGCAACAAAATAGGTGATGACCATCTGACTGGCATTGTAGGAAAGCTGCTCACCGGCGGACGGGACACCGATATGAAGCAGGTTCTTTATATGTGCTTTTTCATAGTGATAAAAAGATCGCCATGGCAGATCCCCGGATACACGCTTAATGAGCAGCACTAGGAGAACGAGAAAGCCGAATGCCCTTGAAACCGCCGTTACATAAGCGACACCCTCTACTCCAAATACGGGAAGACCGAATGGACCGAAAATGACAAAGTAGTTGCCGATGACATTTAAGATATTCATGCCAATCGTGACATACATGGGATCTTTCGTGTGACCATAGCTTCTTAAAAGCGCTCCAATCGTCATCAGCATTGCCTGGACAAAAATAAGTCCGCCGACAATGTTCATGTATTCAGTGGCGTCTCCCATCAAAGAGGAAGGCAGATCCATCACATTCAGAATCTGTTCACTGAATAAGAACAGGCCGAAGCTGAGAAGAAGAGAGAACCACAAGTTGACACTGAGGGAGGTGACAGATATGCTCCCTGCCTCTTTCTTTTGTTCAGCTCCGAGATTTTGCGCGACTAAAATGGCGGCCCCTGTCGCGACGAATCCGAACATGACGATGACAACGGAGAGAATTTGGTTGGATACGCCAACAGCCGCTACGGCATCATCGGAGTACTGACTGAGCATGAGTGTATCCGCGTTGCCCATTAACATATGGAGCAGAACTTCAACGAAGATCGGCCATGTGAGGGCGAACAGCGTCATTTTTTTAGTTTGAGTCATGGATAGACTCCTCTACATTACTTTTTCTCTACAATTAAATAGCCGTACGGACTTACCATGGCTTTTTCAGCATTTACCGTCGTCTGATGGTCCTGGTCTACGACTCTGGATGATGAAGAGCCCTCTATCGAAATGGAATCGGATGTAGGGTTGATCAGGAACAATAAGGACTGCTCGTCTGAATGCTTTTCGTAAGCCAGGAGATTCTTGCCGTAATCCACAAAAGAAAAACGCCCGTCATTTCCAAAGGCAGGCTCGGATTTTCGAAGCCTAATCAGCTTTTGTATAAAGGCAAACAACTCCTCATCCTGGTTCTCTTCATCCCAGATCATACATTTACGGCAGCCAGGGTCTTCGCCGCCCGTCATTCCGATTTCATCTCCATAATAAATGCATGGTGTCCCTTCATAAGAGAGCTGGAAAAGATACATCAATTGAGCCGCTCGTTTATCTCCATCGGCATAGGTCAGGACTCTAGGTGTATCGTGGCTGTCCAGCAGGTTGAACGCGACCTCATTGACCGATACAGGATACATATGCTGGACATAGGACAACACATTCTTGAATTGCTCCATTCCTATTTTCTTCTTGGCAAAAAAGTCGATGACTGCGTTGGTGAACGGGTAGTTCATGACGGCATCAAACTGATCTCCCTGCAGCCATGGCATAGAGTCATGCCAAATTTCACCGAGGATATAAGCGTCCGCCTTTGCTTCCTTGACGGTTTCACGGAATTCTCTCCAGAAAGCATGGTCTACCTCATTCGCCACATCCAGCCGCCATCCATCAATATCAAATTCTTCAATCCAATAGCGAGCGACTTTCAGGAGATAATCTTTTACCTCAGGATTCTCCGTATTGAGCTTCGGCATGCTGGACACATAAGCGAAAGTATCGTAGTTCGGGAGCGGCTCTGTGACGACTTTGTCTTCTCTTAAATGGAACCAGTCCGCATACTCGGAATCGATCCCATTTTTCAACACGTCCTGAAAGGGTTCAAAGTAATAACCGCTGTGATTGAAGACAGCGTCCAGCATGACCCGGATCCCTCGTTCATGACATGCTTTCACGAGCTTACGGAAGGTTTCTTTATCACCGAATTGGGGATCAATCTCCATATAGTCGATCGTGTCATATTTATGATTGGAATGAGCTTTGAATATCGGAGTGAAATAAATGCCGTTGATGCCGAGCTTCTCAAGATGATCCAGGTGATCGATCACCCCTTGGAAATCTCCACCGAAAAAGTTTGTTGGGGTCGGTTTTGTGCTCCCCCATGCTAAGGTCCCTTCAGGATCCAGAGAGGAATCTCCGTTGGCAAACCGTTCGGGGAAAATTTGATACCATATCGTATCTTTCACCCATGAAGGCGCCTGAAAGACGTCGATGCTGTTCAGGAACGGGAAGCAGAAGTGGTAGGCTGTATCGTCTAATGGAACGTCATCATAAAAGCCTTTTTCAGTAAAGACGGTTTGCTCTTTTCCGTCTTCTAGTAAAAAGGAGTAGCGGAGTCTGCGATAGGGAGGTTCTAACGTTGCAAACCAATAGTCGAAAAGTTCATCAGAACCGGACTTTTCCATCGGTTTCTGTTCGGCCTGCCAGTGTCCATCCGCCCAGTTGTATGGGTCTCCGTGAATGAGCTGGACAGTCTCCACATCCTCTTTCTTCGTTCGTAACCGTATGTGGATGGTCTTCTCATCATACGCGTATGCATAGTTATTCTTCGGTCTGTGATAGACAGCTTCTTTGAACATGTTTCTACATCCTTTCTGAACAAGCGTTTGCACATAAATATCCGTTTATATTAAATAAAACTATAGAAGAAATGGAGGGAAGTCAATGAAAATGTGAAAGCGTTAACTTACTGTTATAGATAGCGAGAGGTATTTTTATATTTTATAAGAAAACGCTTGCAAATCTATTATTAGTTTGTATAATTAGAATCAAGATGTGTGCAATCGGTTTCACTGAGATTGCGTAACATATCCATTAGGAAACTATTAGGGGGAGTTAAGTATGAAAAAGTGGTTGAGCTTATTGTTTATCGCTTTTCTTACGGTTGCGATGCTGGCTGCGTGTGCGCCGGATCGTGAAGAAGAAGCGAGTGGAGGGGAATCCGGCAGTGATGATACATCTTCTGAATCTGCAGAAGACGGCATGCCTGAAAAACCTGAAAAGCTGGTCGTTTGGGAAGATAAAGAAAAAGGTGTCGGCCTTGAGCCTGCCATTGCTAGTTTCGAAGAGGAACATGGCATTGAAGTAGAATTCAAAGAGTTGGATATGGCGTCGAAAATGGGTGAACAGCTTCGTCTTGATGGACCGGCTGGGACAGGCCCTGACGTATTGACATTGCCACATGATCAGATCGGTCAAATGGCTATTGAAGGACTGCTTTCTCCGATTGAAGTGGACAGTTCTGTGACAGATCTTTACACAGAAGCTTCTATTCAGGCACAAACATACGATGGAAGCCTTTATGGACTTCCAAAATCTACAGAAACTCCGGTTTTCATTTATAACAAAGAACATATGACAGAAGTACCTGAAAACTTTGATGAACTATTCGAGTTCTCGAAAGAATTCAATAATGGTGACCAATACGGTTTCTTAGCTCTATGGGATAACTTCTACTTCGGAAACTCCATCATGGCTGGTTACGGTGGATATGTATTCGGTGAAGAAGGTGGAGCTTTGAATCCTCAAGACCTTGGTTTGAGTAACGAAGGCGCTGTTGAAGGTGCCCAGTACATCCAAAAATGGTATGAGGAAGTCTTCCCATCCGGAATCGTTGGTGAAAGTGGCGGTTCTGCGAAAGACGGCCTTTTCCAAGAAGGTAACGTGGCTGCCATGATGGACGGCCCATGGGCGTACCAGGCATTGAACGAAGCGGGAATCGACTATGGTGTGGCACCATTACCGAAGCTTCCGAATGGTGAATATCCACAAACATTCGTAGGTGTGAAAGGCTGGCACTTGTCTGCTGCTTCTGAAAATAAAGAGTGGGCGACAAAGTTAATCGAGTGGATCACAAACGAAGAAAACGCGAAAATCCGTTATGAAGAAACCAATGAAATTCCCCCAGTCAAATCATTGATTGAGGATCCAATCATTGCAGATAACGAAAAAGCACGTGCGGTTGCTGTTCAATCTGAGCGCGCAGTTCCAATGCCGAACATTCCACAAATGGGAGAAGTTTGGGAGCCAATGGCACAAGCTTTACAAGTAGTAGCTACAGGTAAAGCTCAGCCGGAAGAAGCATTGACGGAAGCGCAAGAAACAATCAAAACACAAATTGAGTTGAATCACTCAGGAAACTAAGATCGGGCAGAGCCATACCCATCTGTCGGGTATGGCTTTTCCTCATCTATTAAGAAGTCTTATAAAAGTGCTGGATAGTTAGAAAGGAGATTGAACATGGGGGAACGTCAACCGAAGTCCAACTATGAGGGAAAGCATCGTCCATCGAAGAAAAATAAGAAACAAAATCCTCATGGGATGACCAATCATCGAAAGATTGCTTTAGCGCTCTCGATCATTCCTGGTTTTGGACAGTTCTATAACAAACAGTGGCTGAAAGGTTCTGCTTTTTTCATTTTAATGGCCTCTTTTTTCATAGCCTTTTCCGACTTGTTACAGTTCGGATTTTGGGGCTTATTTACGCTTGGAACCGATCCCAATTACGATCATTCCATCGTGCTGCTTGTAGAAGGAATATTAACTCTGATCGTGACCATCCTGGGATTAGGCGTCTATGCATTTAACTTAAGAGATGCTTTTAAAGTGGGAAAACAAAGAGACCTGAACGAAGCACCAAACTCTGTCAGGCAGCAGTATCAAAACCTGGTAGGTGGAGGATTCCCTTACCTGATGATGACACCAGGATTCCTACTGCTTGTTTTCGTCGTTATTTTTCCGATCTTATTCGTTGTTTTATTATCATTTACAAACTACGACTTGTATCACTCACCGCCTGCGAATCTCGTGGACTGGGTCGGTTTCCAGAACTTTATTGAGATCTTCAATATCCCAATCTGGCGTGATACGTTCTTCAGTGTACTGGCCTGGACGGTTATTTGGACGTTTGGAGCTACGACACTGCAAATTGCACTCGGCATTTTCCTTGCCGTATTAATGAACCAGAAGGGAATCATTCTTCAAAAAACGATCCGTACGATTTTCATTTTACCTTGGGCGGTACCGGCGTTCGTATCCATTCTTGTTTTCGCCGGAATGTTCAACGAAACGTTCGGAACCATCAACCGTGACATCCTGGCTGCCTTTGGACTTGGAGACATCCCGTGGCTGACAAATCCGACGTACACGAAAATCGCTTTGATTATGATCCAGACGTGGCTTGGTTTCCCATTCATTTTTGCAATGGTGACCGGTGTTCTTCAGTCGATTCCTAATGAATTGTATGAAGCGGCGGATGTCGATGGCGCTTCGATTTTCCAGAAGTTCAAAAGCATTACGCTTCCGCTCGTGCTGTATGCAACAGCACCGATCATGATTACGCAGTATACCTTCAACTTCAACAACTTTAATGTCATCTTCCTCTTCAATGGAGGCGGTCCGGCTGTTCCTAACCAGAACGCGGGAGGAACAGATATCTTGATTTCCTGGATCTACAACTTGACGATGACATCTGCCCAGTACGGAAAAGCAGCAGCGATTACGATGATCCTGTCCTTGATCGTCATCACCGTAGCCTTGTGGCAGTTCAGAAGAACGAAATCATTCCAAGAAGAGGATATGATGTAATATGAAAAATAACAAACGCGTGTTACAGCTGACGTTTTCGTACATTGTGATTTTGGCTATGATCACGATCATCCTATACCCGATTCTATGGATTGTCGGATCTTCCTTTAACCCGGGGAACAGTTTGTCAGGTTCCTCAATCATTCCTGAAAATGCAACATTGAAACACTATAAAGAGTTGTTCGATCCGGCTCAGAGTGACTACCTGATCTGGTATTGGAACACGATTAAAATCTGTGTTCTGACCATGCTCTTCTCTGTCGCACTCGTGTGTATGACGGCGTATTCTTTCTCAAGGTTCCGTTTTGTAGGACGTAAAAATGGTTTGATGACCTTCTTGATTCTGCAAATGATCCCGAACTTTGCTGCCTTGATCGCCATTTATGCACTAGCGAACTTGACGGGACTGCTTGATACTCACCTTGCGTTGATTCTCGTTTACACAGGTGGAGCGATTCCGATGAATACGTATTTGATGAAAGGGTATTTGGATACTATTCCGAAAGAGCTGGACGAGTCCGCTCGTATGGACGGTGCAGGGAACTTCCGTATTTTCTGGCAGATTGTTATGCCTCTTGCCAAGCCGATGATTGCGGTTATCTGTCTGTTTACCTTCATTACACCTTTCACAGACTTTATCCTTGCCCGCATCCTGCTGCGTTCGGAAGATAAATTCACACTTGCGGTAGGACTTTATGAAATGATTGCTGATCAGTTCGGAAATGAATTTACATTGTTCGCTGCCGGTTCTGTATTGATTGCGGTACCGATTTCATTGCTGTTCTTATCCTTGCAGAAATATTTTGTTACTGGATTGACAGCAGGGGGTACGAAGGGATAACCTTGAAGACATATGTATGGAAGGAGAAGCGGAGCAGCCCTCCGGTTCTCCTTTTTTAATAAAAGATCGATGGAAGCGTGCTCATGATACAATGATCATAGTATGGAAATAGAAGGTGAAAGTTATGGCGGTAACCATTAAAGAAGTGGCCAAAGCGGCAGGGGTAGCTCCTTCAACCGTGTCCCGTGTGATTGCAGACCATCCCAGAATCAGCCCGGCTACGAAAAAGCGAGTAAAGAAAGCCATGAAAGAGATGGGGTACCATCCGAATGCCAATGCGAGGAACCTGGCGAACCGTTCGACACAATCGCTCGGTGTTGTCATGCCCTCCAGTGCAGACAAAGCGCTCCAAAACCCCTTCTTCCCTGAGGTTTTGCGGGGAATCAGTGCGGTTGCTCATGAACTTGATTACTCTATGCTTTTATGTACAGGAGAAACTGATGAAGAAATGCTTGAGGCTGTCAAGCGCATGGTGTACAGCAACCGGACAGATGGCATCATCCTTCTTTATTCACAGGTGGACGATCCGATTATGGAATTCTTGCTGGAACAGAATTTTCCTTTTGTCATCGTCGGTAAACCGGCGACACGTGTGGATGAAATTACACATGTGGATAATGATAATATCCGGGCCGGCAAAGAAATTACCAATCACCTGATTGATATTGGACACGAATGCATTGCGTTCATCGGTGGTTCCGAGGATCGTATTGTAACCATTGATCGTATGCGTGGGTATGAGTTGGCGCTGCAAGAAGCTGAATTGCCGTACTTGGATGAGTACCGGATTCATACAGAATTCTTAAAGTCCGGTGGTCGACAGGCGGTGCATGAATTGTTCGGCCTTCCGAAACCACCGACAGGTATTGTGATTGCCGATGATCTCATGAGTATCGGTGTGGTGAACATGCTGGAGGAATTCGGGAAACGTGTACCTGACGACATCTCGATCGTCAGTTTCAACAATGTTTACTTATCGGAGATCACCCGCCCTCCATTGACGACCGTCGATATCCACATTCATGGACTCGGCAGTCAGGCGGCCAAATGTCTGATCGAAAAAGTAAAAAACAAAGAGGAGCCAGCGAAACGGATCATCGTCCCGTTCGATATCAAATATCGCTCTTCCACCAAAGAAATCAAACCACAGCTCGAAGGCTAACCTTCCTGCTGTGGTTTTTTTGTGTTAGGAGTGTGAGTATGTGTAAGAAAATGTAAGACCTGGTCACCCATTTTATGGGTGACCAGGTCTTACATTTTTTAACATGTGACTGAGAGTCACATTCGTCATCCAATTAATTAATAGATAGAAATAGGAGACTTACTTTCAAATTTTCTTCCGCGTAATAAAAAAGATGAAATGTTTAGGTCGTTTCTTTCGTCTTGTATGTAAAAGGTTAGCATGAAGGGAGAAATGATCATGATTAAAGTGGAGAGGTTATCTCATTCGTTCTTTGTAGGAAAAAAGAATAATAGACAGGAAGTTTCTGTCTTAAGAGATATCAGTCTTGAAGTAAGAGAGGGTGAGATTGTATCGATTGTAGGCCGGAGTGGTTCCGGTAAATCGACATTGTTGAACTTGATGAGTGGTTATATTAAACCGACGGAGGGCGATATTTTTATAGCTGATGAGAGGGTGACAAAATACAAGGAGTCTGATTGGGCAGAGTTTCGATCCGATCACCTGGGGTTCATTTTTCAAAGCTTTCAACTGATTCCGAGTATGACCGCCTATCAAAATATTGAACTTCCGCTGGTCATGAAAGGTGTTTCTGAAAAGGAGCGGGAGAAACAAGTCCATGAAATGCTGAATAAAGTCGGACTGAACGAATATCAGGAGCACTACCCATCGGAATTATCCGGCGGACAGCAGCAAAGGGTATCCGTTGCCAGAGCGCTTATTGTCCAACCACCGATCATTCTAGCGGATGAACCGACGGGGAGCCTGGATCAGGAAACTGAAAAAGAACTGCTTGATTTTATTCAAAAATTGAACAAAGAAGAGAACATCACCTTTGTCATCATTACTCACGATGAAGAAGTGGCGCAGATGGCTGATCGGACCATCCGTCTCGAGGACGGTCGTTTAGCCGCAGATCGAGAGGTGGCGTTTCGATGAAATGGAAAGACCGGTTCAAGTTTATAAGACAGAACATGAAGAAGAATAAATCACGCGTCTTTATGACGATTCTTGCTACAGCGATCGGGTGTGCTTTTCTTATCGTCCTTGCATCTGTTGGATTTGGTGCCCAACGGTTCATCGTTAACGACATTATGCAGGACCGTGCAATTACGGAAGTAACGGTTTATGGAAAACAGTCAGCGGGTGAAGGGGAGAGTCCTGAAATCACTAAGGAGGACCTTGAAACCTTTCAATCCATGGAAAACGTTAAGGCTGTCTCTCACAAAATTCAGCTGAGGACAGAAGCAGATATTATTTATGATGCCTACGCAGGCGGTTCAACAGTTAGTGTTGTAGATTTCCAATCAGAAAAAGAAGCCGGGTTGAACTTATCCTCCGGCCGCATGCCGCAAGAAGAGAATGAAGTCCTTATCGGATACCACCTGGATCAACTTTTATATAAAAAGAGTGAAGAAGATGCCGGGGACCAGATCTTTAATCAAAATGGTCTCGTCAAAGAAGAGTATCGGATGGATGAGGGATTACTAAATAAAACAATTGAAATTGAAGTGGAACAATACAAGGATGATGAATGGGTGACCGAAACCTTCCCTGTTGAAGTGGTGGGGATCATGGAAGAACCTGCGAGGGATTGGCAAGTGAGTAACGATGTCTACATTTCTGAAGCTGTGTTGAGTGATATTGAAGCTTTTACAGGAACGGCTTATGGTGCTGCCATCCACCCCGATATGAAAACAGATGAGGTGGCAACCTTACAGTCCGAGGGCCAAGACAGGGTGTATAGTGATGTCCAGGTCATAGCAGGGAGCATGGAACAGGTGGAGCAGCTTTCTCAGAACTTGAAAGATGAAGGTTATCATATTTACTCCGTGACGGAAGAACTCGATCAGATCAATGTTGTATTTGCTGTTGTCAAAGTCGGGTTGATTGTCGTGGGTACAATCGCTTTATTGATTGCTTCAATCGGCATCTACAATACGATGTCCATGGCAGTTACAGAAAGAACGCAGGATATCGGCATCATGAAAGCCATCGGCGGCCATCCTAAAATGATCCGCAGCATCTTCCTGATGGAAAGTGGCTATATCGGGTTAATGGGGGCGTTTGTCGGAGTTGTCATTGCCTATCTAGTAAGCGTAGGAATTAATTTGCTGCTTCCTTTTGTTATTCAGCAAGTCTTCGACCAGACGATTGAAGAAGCTATCCAATTGTCTTACATCCCTCCTTACTTAGCGCTGATCTGTGTGGCCCTCAGTATCGGTGTGGCCATGCTGTCCGGACTTAAGCCAGCCAAAAAAGCCACGCGCATCGATGTACTAAGCGCATTAAGAAGAGATGTTTGAGTGTGGTTTTATATTTCCATTTAATGTAAGACCAGGTCATCCAAATATTGGATGACCTGGTCTGTATATAATTTCCTCCTTCTTTTTTCCTTGATTTTTTGCATGTTGGCTCAATCTTCGGTACTCTAGTAGAGTTGAACGTTTAAGAGTTAAGAGAGGGATATTTATGAGTAAGGTAAAAAGAAATGACCCATGTCCATGTGGAAGTGGGAAGAAATATAAGAAATGCTGCATGAATAAAACAGAGGAAGGTGTGGGATCCACAAGCCTTCATGAAGAGCTGAAAAGCCATTACAGTCACTTTATGGCCTATGTGAACCGTAACTATCCAAATGTTACGCCTAACGAAGAGCGTGAAACGCAGGAGGAAGAAGTAGAAGCGGCTTTCCGTATGGTTCAAGGTGTATTTATGGAACAGCAGGAAGATGGCACAACGCTTTACGACGAATTCTTTGAAAAGAAAAAAGACAAAATCGTCCGTCCAGCCACCCTGGCATCGATGGAAGCGTGGAAATCACCACTCGCCAGTGTTTTCCATATCCAGGAGGTTCAGAACGACCAAACCGTCACGGTTGAAGACGTGTGGAGCGGTCTTAGATATGAAGTGAAGCGTGACGGCATTCCATTGAAGGAAGAAAATTATTCTCACATGCCGTATGCGATTGGAGTTGTTCTGAAATGGGGGCCGATCTACAATTTCGTCCCGCTTGCGATTCCAAACTATGAGGAATCCTACCAAACTTTCAAGCAGACAGTAGAGGAAAAATCCCAGCAGGCTGGATATGAATCGATTCATGCTTACTTGCAGGCAACCCTTATTGAGCAGTTGAGAACCTGGATGTATATGAATGTTGCTGAAGAATCCTCAGAAGAACAAGGGTCTCTTGAAAACGAAGCACTAGGAACTGGGGAAGATGAAGTGCTCGACCTTGTCGACGATCAGCTTAAAACCGAACCAACCTTCGAGAGACTGCGTGAAGCTTGGCTCTCTTATAAACAGGCGGAAGATCCGACATTCCGTAAACCGGAAGTGGTTTCTGCTGCGCTGGAACACATTTATCGTACTTCTGACGAGTTCCGTACAGAGCCTGAGAAGGTGACGAAGAAAGCCGTAGCGACGAAATATGATGTTAGCCCGAGCAGCATGAGTAAACGAATTACTCAGTTGAAGGATTATATCGAAGGTTAATCTTTTAAAGGCTTAGAGCTTAGTGCTCTAAGCCTTTCTTTTGTAGGGATACTGATAAAAGTTTAAAAGTCAGAAAGTCACCGAAAAATTCTAAAAGTCGCTAATATAATCCTGAAAGTTGCTAATAAAACCCCGAAAGCTGCTAATATCCTTCCACCAAAGTTCCATTTCCTCTATTGGAATAAAAAGCCTGAACTCAGCAAACACTCTTCCTATATAAAAGAGGAGGAAAGAGTATGGATAAACAGGAACAAGGACCAGGAGGAACGGAGGATAAGCGCTTTTCTGAAGATGAGAATGAAAAGACCCTAACGACAAGACAGGGCCATCCTGTCCGCACCAACCAAAATTTGCGTACGGTCGGCAATCGCGGGCCGGCGACACTTGAGAACTATGATTTTATAGAAAAGATTTCACACTTTGACCGTGAACGGGTTCCTGAACGTGTGGTCCACGCGCGCGGTACCGGGGCACACGGTTATTTTGAGACGTATGGAAAAGTAGGGGAGGAACCTGTGGAGAAATATACGCGGGCGAAGGTGTTTTCTGGTGTTGGAAAACAGACCCCTGTCCTCGTGCGTTTTTCCACCGTTACGCATTCAGCTGGGTCTCCAGAGACATTGCGTGACCCGCGCGGGTTTGCGGTGAAGTTTTATACAGAAGATGGGAATTGGGATCTGGTTGGAAACAACTTGAAGGTTTTCTTCATCCGTGATGCGATGAAGTTTCCTGATTTGATTCACTCCTTTAAGCCAGACCCTGTCACAAACATCCAGGACAGTGAGCGAATCTTTGACTTCATCAGTCAAACGCCTGAGGCGATGCATATGGTGACATTCCTTTTCTCCCCGTGGGGAATTCCGGCGAATTACCGGCAGATGCAAGGATCTGGCGTCAATACGTATCGTTGGGTGAATGAAGAAGGGGAAGCGGTTCTCGTCAAATACCACTGGGAGCCTCTAAAGCACGGAATCAAAAACCTGACACAGGAAGAGGCGAACGAAATCCAGGGCGAAAACTTCAATCATGCCACGCAGGATTTGTATGAAGCGATTGAAAGCGGGGACTTTCCAGAGTGGGAGCTTTGTGTTCAAATCATGGAGGATCATGAGAATCCGGAACTCGATTTTGATCCACTTGATGATACGAAAATCTGGCCCGAGGATCAGTTTCCATTTTTGAAAGTAGGAAAAATGGTGCTTAATAAAAATCCGGACAACCACTTCAACGAAATCGAGCAGGCAGCCTTCGGGACAGGGGTGCTTGTGGACGGGCTCGACTTTTCCGATGACAAAATGCTTCAAGGGCGTACGTTCTCTTATTCCGGTACACAGCGCTACCGGGTGGGTGCGAACTATCAGCAGTTGCCGGTAAACGCACCGAAAAAACATGTGGCGACCAACTACGAAGGCGGCAGCATGTCTTATTTTACAGACCGCCCGAAAGACGCGAATCCACATGTGAACTATGAACCTTCGACATTAAATGGTTTGGAAGAAGCAGAACCGAAAACGAAACCGCATCAGCCTTATGCGGAAGGCAAGTTGAAGAAAGAACCGATCGATCGAGAAAACAATTTCAAGCAAGCCGGCGAGCGCTATCGCCTTTTCAAAGACTGGGAACGGGACGATTTGATCATGAACCTCGTTACTTCCCTGAAACCATGTCAGCCTCACATCCAGAAGAAAATGATTTTTCTTTTCTCCCAATGTGACGAGGATTATGGAAAGCGAGTAGCGGAAGGGCTCGGCATGAATGCAGGGGACATGAACGCAGAAATGGCCAGTGAAATTACTCCGACTAAAGGAAAGCTGCCGAAAAAGGGAGGCTCTCCGATGGGAAGTGCAGGAGCTACTGATGCTGTTGATCAAGCACAGGATAAAGGACACGAAGCAGATCCGTATTGATGATGGAAGTCTGACTCGAATAAGAGTCAGGCTTTTCTTTTTTTCTACCCCCATGCATAAGGTAAGTAGGGGAGGGATGATAATGAAGCGCAGCCGTTCACCTATGATTTTCATCTTTGTTTTGGTCGTGGTTCTTATCCTAGCGGTTGTCCTCACCATTTTCTTCATGACTCGACCGGGTCAGCGTGCAGAAAGTACCATCGAGCAGTTTTATGTGCATGAACAACAAGGGAAATTTTCCGATTCGTGGGAACTTTTTCACTCTCAAATGAAAGAGAAGTTTACAAAAGGGGCTTACATACAAGATCGTGCACACGTGTTCATGAACCACTTCGGTGTGGAGAGTTTTGAATTTGTGATAGGAGATTTGAAGAAGCTCGATCAATGGACGATGGAAAAAGGATCGAAACCCCTATCGCCCGTTTATCAAACGACTGTGATTCAAACATACAAAGGAAAGTACGGCCTTTTCCGCCTGCATCAGGATATTTATGTGGCAGAAGAAAAAGGGGAGTGGAAGATCCTCTGGGATTATCATAAATAACAAAAAAGCTTCCTACTGAAAAGTAGGAAGCTTTCTTTGTCAGGCGGCTTCGTTCATGGCTTGCATTCGTTCCACCGCCACTTGATATTCATTTTGGGGGTCAAAAATAAAGATGTATTCTCCATCTGTCTCTGGTGTGAAACGGAGGTTATCGCCTTCGAGCCATTCACCGTCACGGACAAATTTATATTCCACGGTTTCTCCTGCCGTCAATTCAATCGGTTGGCTCTTCCAAAGAGCATCTTTTTCATCGAAGGTCAGCATGTTGGCATCACTGGACCAGTCAAATGGTGCAGACCCACGCAACACGACTTTAGTGTATTTCTTTTCTTCCGATGGAGCTTCGTAACGCAATTTTCCTTTGACATCATAAATCGCTACAGAGTCAGCTTCGCTCGTCATTTCAAGTTCGCCTTTGTGACTCTTCAGCTTTTCCTTGTCAAGAAGAGAAGTGAGCTGTACTTTGTTTGGTGTCTGTTGGTTATAAAGGTCGATGATATCCAGGTTGCGGTCCTCTTCGCCGAGGTTCATGACCACAAGAACTTTGTCCTGCGGCACGGATCGTTCAAAGACGAGGACGTCATCATCCGAGTAAATGATGTTAAGATCGCCGTGTGTTAAGGCTGGCTGGTCATTCCTTGCATCAATCAATGTTTTGTAATGAGAAAGAATTTCCTCGTTCTGCTTTTCTTCTTCCCAAATCATCATTTCACGGTAATAGCGGTCTTTCCACTCGTCTACAAGGTTATGGTCACCACTCTGAGACAAGCCGACCTCATCTCCATAGTAAATGATTGGTGCGCCGGGTAACGTAAACTGTAACACTGCTGCGTTCATCAACGTTTCTTCGTTTCCATCAGCTTCAAACAAAAAGCGCGGCATGTCATGGCTGTCTAAAAAGGTAGCCGCAACGAATTCATCGCCATAAGTTCCGAAGGTTTCCTCAAGAGATGACGCTAGTGCGTTTACCGAACCATCCTGTATGAATGCATTCGTAATCGCGGAATGTGTTTCAAAATCGATCGCTCCATCCAATTTACCTTTATAGGAAGAGATGGTATCAAGATTGTCCCACACTTCTCCGAAGATGAACGCATCTTCATCGAGTGATTTTACTTGATGACGGAAATCAACCCAGAAGCTTTGACTTGGACCTTTGGCATAATCCAGGCGGAAGCCGTCGACGCCGATTTCATTCATCCAGAACAGAACGACTTCATCAAGCATATAGGCGCGCGTTTCCGGGTTGTCGTTGTTCAATTCAGGAAGCTCTTGAATGCCATAAAACGTATCATATTCATTCGGATATTCCGTAAATGTGTACCAATCATAGTAAGGACTATCCGGCCCTTTTTCTAACGCATCCTGGAAAAAGTCGTGCTGGTCGGATGTGTGGTTAGGCACCAGGTCATAAACGACTTTCATATCACGTTTGTGGGCTTCATCGACAAGTTCCTTCATCAGCTGGTTGCTGCCGAAACGAGGGTCGATGTTCATGAAGTCTGTCGGGTGATACCCGTGAGAATAGGGACCTTCATAGATCGGTGAAATCCATAGGGTATTCACACCAAGATCCTCGATGTAATCAATCTTTTCAAGCACTCCTTGAAGATCGCCGCCCATCCAGCCTTTCAACTGTTCATCATAGGGCTGCTCAGGATTTACAGATGTATTGTTCTCTGAACTCCCATCACGGAAACGATCGACAAACACCTGATAAATGACCGCTTCTTTCGCCCACTCTGGAGACTCATAGGTGTCTACATAATAAGCGAACTCTGTGGCTTCTTCAGAACTCAATACATTGTTGTCGGCAAATTGAGATCCTTCGCTGTTTGAGTTCCAAACATCGATTTTATATTTTACGCGTGTTTCTTTTTTTTGAGAGGGAATAACCCCTTCCATGATGGATGTTTTCAGTCCATCGGCATTTTCAGTTGTATCTGTCATCTGTAAAGGAACGGTTTGTCCATTTGCAGCTTCTCCTCGTTTTCCATCAGGAGTAGTGCCATCTGTCGTGTAATAGATGGCTCCTTTGTCGATCGGGCCAAAGTGCTGCACTTCGACTTTCACCGTTACATTATCACGATGATTCGGAACGTATGGAGTGTGATTATAGTCATGAGTGACTGATTGAGCGACAGGTACTTTCTTCCACTGGTTGACCGTATCTTCTTTGGTACCTCCGGATGTGGATAATGTCACTGTACGTGGTTTTTCGAGATCTTCCTTGTAAGATTCTCCTGCAAGGCTGTAAAAATAGGAAACTTCTTCGCCTGCTTGCCCTACAATTTTAGTTGTATACGTATTTTCAGAGGTTCTCGTCATAGGTGCGGCTGTATAATGGAAGTCATTTTTGCTTGAAGCGACTGTCGGCGTCACCCATTCCGGCGTTCCTTCAGGGACGGTGAGTACAAGTTCTACACTTGCTTCATAAGTATCAGCGAGGCGGATGTCCACTTTGCGTTCCTCTTCCGGGTGAAAAGCAAAAATGTACGCAGCATCCTGAGGTGCCGTGTACGTCAAGTTTGCTCCAGGCATCCAATTTCCGTCATAAACAAACTTGAACTCTGTCACTTTTCCACCTTCCAAAGAAATGGGCTGACTGAGCCAGACTCCTTCTTCGGCATTGTAAGTAAGGGGGTTGTTATTCGAACTCCAATCTAAGGTTTCAGCGCTACCACGCAATACAACATCATCATATGTTTTTGCATCTGCAAAGGCTGATGCAACCGGTTGCGCAAAAGACAAAAATAAAAGCGCGATACCGATCATCCAAATCCAACGTTTTTGAATCAAACGAATCCCATCCTTTCAAAATTATAAGTGAAATCGCTTTCATAATATAGGAAGCGACATAGATTGTCCATAGTGCAATAGAATTAAATGTCAGAAAACAAAGAAAAGTTCCGTTTACTCTAAGAGTAAACGGAACCAATAGACACCCATTTTTACATATTCGGTAAACGTTATTCTTTTTTCATTTTCTGTCATTCCATCAGAAGGGTCAAAAAAATTTGAAACGAAGGAGTAGTCAACCTCGGTCTGGCTGTCGTAAATATCGTCAAATGTCATTTGCGTTCGCCGGGCATGGAAATCGCTCGTGACTACAAGGGCAGATTCGAAACCTTCTTCTTCCATAATTTCTTTTGAACGTGTCGCATTTTCATATGTACTGGTGGCTGAAGGTTCTTCGAAAATGGCGCTTTGAGGCACGCCTCGTTCCATGGCTTTCTCAGGCGTTGTGCTGTCCTCCGTCGAATTGGTCAAAATCATATGACTCGTCAATCCTTCGTTATAGAGCTCAGCCGCATGGTCGAGACGCTCTTCACCTCCGCTTAAAACGATAATCGCATCGTACTCTTTGGAGGGTTCCAGGGAATCTTCAGCCATTAAAAACTCTGGACCTAAGAGAAGGGGGGTCATCACTGCTGCCGAAAGGAATAGAATGAATACTAAGAAGGATAGAAGCATAATCTTTTTTGCTTTAGTAATATGAGCCGCCATAAAAAACCCCCAAATTTTGGATACCTTTGCTATCTAGTATATATCTCCTGAGAAATTTATTAAACCCACTATTGTTTTACTTGTATAATCTTGTCGAATTTAGTAACATATATTGTAAAAGTTTTGTTTGAATTGTTTGTTAATTTATTGTAAGGTTATTCAAAATACGAGGAAGAGAAAGGGTAGAGAGATATGGTACAACCTGATGATCGCATTGCCACTCCAGGGCAAATCGTAACTTTTGAGAGAAATGATATCATTTTCAAGGGCAAAGTCATTCCGAGTCAATGTCAACAATCCGTAATCGTAGATTTGACGATTATGGACAACTTAGATGAGATCGATTTCGAATACGACAGAACGGTTGTGGCTCATACCAATTATCGTATTATTGAAGAATGAATGTAAAGCCCCTTTCTACAGCGAAAGGGGCTTTTTACTTTCTACCTAGTCCGATATGCTGTTTTCGGTGACTCTTTTTTCTTATACCATGAAAGAAAAAGAAAAGGTATACAGGATCAGGGAGGGTATTTTAGAAAGGGTGCATTTACGTGGGATTGACTAAAATTATATTAGACCATCTGGAATTTTCCATTAAGGCACGTTATAGTGTTAGAATAGATAAAACTATTGTTGTAGAGCCATTGATTCGAATTACAGAAGATACATTTAACCGGTTCCTTCATGATAAACCTGTCATTCATTGTATCTCCATACATAATTCAGACTCCCCATCTCTTTTAACTTATGAAGGCCCCTATAAGTTTGAAAGGATGAATGGTCTGCTAATCTTTACACTCTGTTCATATTGAAATTGATAAAAAAGCTTAAACAATGAAAAAAACACCAGCTCCCATGTCACATGGAAGCTGGTGTTTTGTTAACTAGATTGCTGAGTTTCTTGTTTGGAAGTTGAAGATGAATAGGAACTCTCCTCCGAAGGTTCTTCGTTAATTTTTAAAGCTGTCCTTATTTTATTCGACAGTTCACTGACACTTCCGTCATAAGGGACGAAGTAAAAGAGTCCGTCTTCCAAGCGGGTATTTTCTCCTTCAAGTGTAAACGTCTCTGTTGAAGGGTCTTTCGATGAAAAAGCTTTTTGGAGTGCGAAAGCTTCTTTCACGGAAAGGTTGGTTTGAACGTTGCTGCTGACCGCATCCGCTATTTCATCGGCTTTGAAAATATTGCCTGGAGAGAGAGCTTCCTCAATACTTGCTTTTATAAATTGACGCTGTCTTTCATCTCTTGGATATTCAATGGCAACGTCTCTTTTTCTCATTCTTACAAAGGCAAGAGCTTCTTCTCCATCCATTTTCGTTTCGCCTTCTGTGAATTCAATTCTTTTATCGTGTTGTAAGTGGCTTCGTTCCCAGAAACCTTGTTTGATGTCTACGGTTACTCCGCCTAACACATCTACGATTTCAGCGAAACCTTCAAAGTTGACCGAAGCATATTTATCAATGGGGATGTCTAAATAATCTTCCACCGTTTCAATCGTCAATTTTTCAGCACCATACCCACTAATTTCACCGATCGTGTAGGCAGCGTTAATTTTATGACTTCCTCCATACTTTTCCCCGACTTTACTAGCAGGGATGTCCACTTTTAAGTCCCTGGGAATACTGGTCATCGTCATATCCTGCGTTTCCGGGTCGATGGTCAGAACAATTTGAGTATCCGCTCTACCTGCTTGCCCATCAGAAGAATAATCTTCAACGCCGAGCAAAAGTATGGAAATCGGTTCATCTCCAATATCCACCGCTTCTTCCCGTAAATCAGATTTATCTCCTCGATCCAGATCTTCATATGAAGCTGTATATACTTGCGACACATAGTAGAAAATTCCACCTATGGTCATTGCGAACAATAGAAAAAGTGTCAGTGCGATGCGTCGTTTCTGTTTCTTTTTGCGTCTGCGAACGCGAATGATACGTTTAGCCAATGTATGTCACCTCTATTTTAAACCTCTCAGCTTTTCATTCTACCACATTTGAAAACAATCGAAGGACCCCGTTCTTTTGTTGTGGAAAATGTAAAACGATTGACATAAACGTATCATGTATCTCTCTCATAAGAATCAGTTATATTTCTTCTTTTTCCAGAATCAAATAATTCATTTCTTTACGGTCAATATGACGGTACCGTTTATAGTTGAAAAGGTAAAAAATCAAACCAATGAGAATCCAAAGAGCCAAAGCGATGTAGGACTCTCTCCCAAGTGAAGCAGGAGACCAAGGGATTAAGAGAAGAGCTAAGAAACATAGAGAGCTGAGCATCCCGATAAGTGATAAAAGTTTTCTTAAGGGATCAATGGTTGCTCTTTTCGCAGAGGGGGATGTATTCTCCTTCCAGTGAAAGAACTTATAAGCGGTAGCCGTGCAGAAGAAGTAAGCAATGGCAACGCCTGTAGAAGACATATCGACAACCCATAACAAAGCTTCCCGACCGAACCACGGAGCGATCAGGCAGACGCACATCGTAAATAGAATTCCTATATACGGTGTTTTGTATTTAGGGTGCAGTTTTCTAAATATATCTGGAAGAATGCGAGCCCTTCCCATAGCAAACGTTAATCGGCTTGCCGAGATATAAAAGCCGTTCAAGCCTGTGAAGATTCCCATACAAACAGATAGAGCGATGAGCCAAACGCCGATTCTCCCCATATAACTTTGAATAGCATCTCCCGTCCCCCATACGGATTGCGTTCGTTCAATCTGCTGCAACAATTCCTGCCAGGGCATCGTGCTTGCAGTAATTAGAATCATAGCGCTGTATGCCAAGCCAGCTGCTAACAGAGACCAAATAATTAAGCGGAAAGCTTTTTTTGGAGCGAAATCGAACTCTTCAGCGGCTTGAGGAATGTTGTCAAAGCCAACATAAGCGAATGGAGCAATGGCTAATATGGTGACAATCGATGCGATGGCTGATTTTTCAGGTGAAAAAGGAGGTGTGGTATGGGTAAGGCTTGGACCATCTGCCCACAAGGCTCCCAACGCTAATAATACAATCCCGAAAATCAAAATGATGCTGAACACAAATTGTGTTTGTCCTGAAAAACTCGCCCCTCGAATATTCAATAAAGCGAAGACAATTAAGGCGGCGCTTGCAATCGCTACTTGAATAATGGAAACATCATACCCGGCAACGTTATACACATTTCCTATTTCGATAAAAGAAGGGAATAAAAACTTAGCAAGTAATGCCAGGGCGGAGGCGTTTAAAGCAACAATGCAGATGTAACCTAACGTAAGGAACCAGCCGGCAACAAATGCATACATTCGTCCAAACCCGATATAGGCATAGGCGAATTCACCGCCTGTAACGGGGAACTTTTCAATCAAGAACCCGTAACTGACTCCAATGATCATCATTAATACAGCCCCAAGAGATAAACCTATAACGACACCCAAAGGGCCCGCTTGAGCAATCCAATCGGTGGGAAGGACAAAAGCTCCCCACCCAATAGCCGAACCGAACGCAATCGCCCATACCCAGTGAGCCTTTAATGACTTTTCTAATTTTTTTCTTTCTCTTTCAGCCATATCCTTCTCCTCCCTCCATCTTTTTACATTTAAAGGTTTTGCCTGCTTAAAAAAAGGCTAATAAAAAGTAATCAAATCGTTACATGAAAACGGCTGTTCTTGTGATATAATTTTTCACGGTTAATATGGTGCTTTTCCATAAGAACTATGCATGGGAAAATGGTATTTAATATCAGCTGTTATTTCATTCGGAGAGGATATAATAAACCTGAGGAGGGTCTTTATGGAGTATAAGGCCTTGCTATTTTGCTTGATCGTTGCGGTCATCATCACGCCGTTAGTCAAGAAATTAGCAATTAAAATCGGTGCAACGGATCAACCGAACCACCGTAAAGTACACAAAATTATCATGCCACGCCTTGGTGGGCTGGCGATTTATATAAGCTTTGCTCTCGGTATTTTATTTTTCTTTCCCGAAAGTAACTACACCTGGCCTGTTCTTATAGGCGCTACTGTCATTATCATCACCGGGGTGCTGGATGATCTTACGGAGCTATCAGCGAAACTTAAACTTTTCGGCCAGTTACTGGCCGCTGTCATTGTTGTTATGGGTGGAGTTCAGGTTGATTTCATCAATTTACCTTTTGGTGGTCAGCTCGACTTAGGGTATTTAAGCATACCGATTACAATTTTGTGGATCATTGCTATTACGAATGCCATCAACCTTATTGATGGACTGGACGGATTGGCCGCGGGCGTTTCGGCGATTGCTTTGTTAACGATTTCCGGCATGGCGATTACGATGGGTAACGTTTTTGTCGTTTTTGCAGGACTAATGATGTTAGGAAGTACCCTTGGTTTTCTGGTGTATAACTTCTATCCTGCTAAGATCTTCATGGGTGACACAGGGGCTTTGTTTTTAGGGTTCATGATTAGTGTGCTTGCCCTGCTTGGTTTTAAAAACGTCACGTTATTTTCTTTCGTCATTCCGATCATTATTCTTGGTGTTCCTATATCGGACACGTTATTTGCGATTGTCCGCCGAGTGATTCAAAGAAAACCTTTATCTGCTCCTGATAAATCTCACCTGCATCATTGCTTGATTAATCTTGGCTACAGTCATCCTGAGGCGGTTCTCATGATTTATGCTGTTAGTGCCTTGTTTAGTTTAGCAGCGGTGATTTTCTCACAAGCCACCATCTTCGGAGCTATATCGGTTATTGCACTACTTGCGGTTATGATTGAGTTAATCGTTGAGATAACCGGACTTGTAGGGAAAGAGTACAGACCTTTATTGAATATGATTAACGGCACAAAGTCGAAGCAATAAAAAAAGCTGCTCCAGATTTGGAGCAGCTTTTTACATGGAATTTTCTTCTTCATTTTCACTGGCTATTGGATTCTGCAATTCAAGGTGATTCTTCAGTTCATCAGACGTAGCTGTTAAATCGTCCTTCGCGAGCTGATAGTACCATCCATGACCTGTGAAACCACCTTCACCTTCCAGCTGCATTTTGTCAAAGGTGAAATTCTCTTTTTGAAGGAAATAATCTTTAAACTGAATCATTTCACTAAAGGTTAAGTTGGTTTTCATGTTCGCACTCACGGACGATAAAATCTCATCCATATTATTCAGCCCTTTAGCAGAGACGGTCTCCCTGAAAATCTGCTGGATAATTTCCATCTGTCGCTCCCCGCGAGCCAAGTCGCTGTCATACTTTCTCGTTCTGGCTAAAGCGAGGGCTTCTTCACCGTTTATCAGCTGTTTTCCTTCCGTTAATTCAATGGCTCCTGCCTGATCGGAACTATTTTGTTCCTGCATGTCAAAAGGGACGTCATAAGTGATTCCGCCGATTGAATCAACAATTTCAACGAATGAGTTAAAATTCAGCCGTACATAATAATCAACGGGAACATCCAACATCCGTTCGACCGTTTCTACCGTTCCATCGATTCCACCGAAAGCATGGGCATGAGCGATTTTATCTTCATAACCAACATCAGGGATATACGTGAGTGAGTCTCTAGGAATGTTCAGCATCTTAATGGATTTTTCATCCTCATTGAAAGTGGCGAGGACCAATGCATCAGATCTTGAAGGTGAACTTTCGCGTTTGTCACTGTCATCGATTCCTACAAATAAGACAGAGGTGTGATCTTTAGCTGGGGTCACTTCTTTTGTTCGTTTGTCTGATTTCTCACCACGGTCAAGTCCTTGGTGGGAATTTAGGGCTGTTTGTTTCACTTGGTCCGTCAAGTAGGCGGCATAACCGGTTGCCGCTCCAACACCAACGAGAAAAACAAACAGGAAGGACCAGATGAAGACATATCTTTTCCGGCGCTTCATATCCATAAGCTCCTTTACTCAGGTGTGACATCAAATTCTACATAGGAAGCGTCTCCTTGTTCGATGGATGCCTGACCACTTGTCAGGTTAGTCATCCAGTCTTCACATTCCTTTTCCAGTCCGCTTTCTACATATACTATTAATTCCACATTTTCTAGGTAATTAATCCTTTCTAATGTGTAATCTGAGTTCCTTACTTCATTTTCCACTTTACCGAGAAGATGATAATCAATGGTGACCTTCATTTCTTTCATGAGCTGCCGCCTGACGACCCCTGTTGTGTTGATCGCTTCGGAAGCGGTTGATCCATAAGCACGAATGAGCCCTCCGGCACCAAGTTTAATCCCGCCAAAATAACGAGTCACAACGACAGCTGTGTCTTTCAGCCCTCTTTTTTTCAACACTTCAAGAATGGGAACGCCGGCCGTGCCGCTAGGTTCTCCATCATCGTTCGCCTTTTGTATAAGGTCCTGCTCGCCGATCATATAGGCCGAACAGTTATGGGTGGCATCATGGTGTTTCTTTTTAATCTGTGAAATAAAGGCCTGCGCTTCCTCTTCGGTTTCACAGCGTTTGACATAACCAATGAAACGCGATTTCTGGATTTTCACTTCTTCTGAACCTTCTGGTTTTACGGTATAATAGCTTTCTAACATCGTCTCAAAAACCTCCTGAGGTTTAATTATATCGATGGGGAAAAAAATCGGCAAATGGTTCGACTATTGTTCATTATTTTACATTTTTACTGAGAATCACCCCCATAAATGGACATAGGTCTTACGAATGAGTATGTGAATATTGATGGAGGGACTTATGATGAGTTTTAAGAAAACTGGGGACATCGCCCTTGACCATATCATCAATGAGATGGTCGAGACCGTCACGAATAGCAAAGATGAAATCTTTCAAATTGGTGAAGAGTCCCGAAGTGAATTTGAAAAACTGAACAAAGAACTGACAGAAACGAAGAAACAAGTATTGTCTCATATTGATGAAGGGGACAAGCTTGAACAAAAAGTCCGTTTTTCTCGGACGCGCTTATCAGAAGTCAGCAAGCACTTCCAGAAGTATTCAGAGGAAGAAATTCGAAAAGTTTATGAACAAACCCACGAACTGCAAATGGATTTGTCCATGAAGCGTGAAAAGGAAAAACAACTCCGCGAACGGCGGGACGATATAGAGATCCGTCTACGTAACTTAGAAGAAACAATTGGCCGTGCGGAAGCGCTCAGTGGGAAAATTTCGGTCGTGCTTAATTATTTGACCGAAGATTTCAAGCATGTCAGTGATGCTCTTGAAGATGCGAAGGAAAAGCAGGAGTTCGGCTTGCAGATCATTGAGGCTCAGGAAGAAGAGCGGCGTCGTTTGTCCAGGGAAATCCATGATGGCCCTGCGCAAATGCTCGCAAATGTCATGTTACGTTCCGACCTTGTCGGCCGGACTTATCGCGAGCGTGGGATTGAGGAAGCCATGGAAGAGGTTAAAAGCGTCCGATCTTTAGTACGATCCGCGCTATATGAGGTCCGGAGAATCATCTATGATCTTCGACCGATGGCGTTGGATGATCTCGGACTAATCCCTACATTGAAGAAGTATTTGGCCACCATTGAGGACTACAACAAAAATGTCCAATTTTCATTTGCCTCCTTTGGAGAAGAAAAACGTCTGGAGACCAAGTATGAAGTAGCTCTCTTCCGCCTAGTTCAAGAAGCCGTGCAAAATGCATTGAAGCATGCAGAGCCATCTGAAATCAAAGTGAAAGTTGAGATGAAGTCAAACTCAGCTCTGATCATCGTGAAGGATGATGGGAAAGGTTTTGACACCAAGAAGAAAAAAGAGAAATCTTTCGGCTTGGTCGGCATGAGGGAACGCGTCGACATGCTCGATGGCGAGCTCAATATCGATTCAAGTATTGGAGAAGGGACGATTGTCACGATTCATTTACCAATAAATTGATATTTTTTCGAAAAACTATGTAAATGGACGTGAATCGTTTATAATAGGGAATAGGATTAGGGTAGATTCAATCTTCTAAAAATAGACAAAAACAAAGATAGAGAGAGATAAAGAATAGGTTAGGGGAACCAAAAACCATTCTATGTGTGAGAAACAGGAGGAAATGACCATGACGACCAGAATAGTCCTAATTGATGATCATAAATTATTCCGTGAAGGCGTAAAAAGAATTTTAGATTTTGAAACGAGCTTCGAAGTTGTAGCTGAAGGTGATGACGGGGATACAGCGGTGAACCTTATTGAAGAGCACATGCCTGATGTTGTCCTGATGGATATCAACATGCCGAGCATGAACGGGGTTGAAGCGACAGCTGAAATTACGAAACGCTATCCCGAAATGAAAGTGATCATTCTGTCGATTCACGATGATGAGAACTATGTGACACACGCCCTGAAGACAGGGGCGCAAGGTTACCTTCTCAAAGAGATGGATTCTGATGCATTGATCGATGCTATCAAAGTTGTAGGTGCTGGAGGTTCTTACCTGCATCCGAAAGTCACACACAACTTAGTTGCTGAATATCGTCGTCTGGCAGATAGCAAAGGCGGCAGTGCTTATCGAACGATTGAATATCGTAAGCCATTGCATCTTCTCACACGCCGTGAATGTGAAGTGCTGCAACTGTTGGCGGACGGAAACAGCAACCGTGGCGTAGCGGAAGCACTCTATATCAGCGAGAAAACCGTAAAAAACCACGTAAGTAACATTCTACAGAAAATGAACGTCAACGACCGTACGCAGGCTGTCGTCACAGCTATCAAAAACGGCTGGGTCGAAGTTATCTAAATAAAAGAATATACAAAAAGTATTAGGGCTGTTTTTTTAAGGTACAGAAATGTATACCTGAAAAAACAGCCCTTTTTGATGTGTGGATTTGGAGATTGATTGTAGGATGATCAGAGGTTGTTTGGGATTATTTGGTGTACCAGGTCATCCAGATTCTGGATGACCTGGTACACCAAATATAGACATATGGACAACTGTTTTCGCATTAGTTGGTGCATTGTGGGTGGGGTTCATGTAAAATAGGTAGAGAGAATATCGGAAATTATTTTACATATATTCATAGAAAAGACTAAG
This sequence comes from Halobacillus sp. GSS1, assembly GCF_017307035.1. Taxonomy (NCBI): domain Bacteria; kingdom Bacillati; phylum Bacillota; class Bacilli; order Caryophanales; family Bacillaceae; genus Halobacillus; species Halobacillus sp. GSS1. The sequence goes on along the minus strand of NZ_JAFLHE010000012.1, from coordinate 56,072 downwards.
CATACAAGGAGTTGGATCGGATGAAAACAGCCGTAATTACAGACAGCACAGCTTACCTTCCGAGAGATGTACGTAAAGCCAACCACATACATATGGTTCCGTTGAACGTGATTTTTGGTCATGAATCCTATCAGGAAGAAGTAGATATTAACGCAGATGACTTTTACGATATGGTGAAAGAAGGCGGAGAACTTCCGAAAACGTCTCAGCCTTCGATCGGCATCATGACTCAAAAGCTCGAGGAACTCTCGCAGGACTATGATGCGGTCATTTCTATCCATTTATCCAGTGGCATCAGTGGAACTTACCAAGCGATGGTTACGGCAGGTGAAATGGTTGAAGAGATCGATGTTCACGTGTTTGATTCAGAGATCAGCTGTCACATGCAGGGCTTTTATGCGCTTGAAGCTGCTGAATTGGCGGACAACGGGGCAACGCCTGATCAAATTATCCATCGATTAAATGAAATGAAGCAATCAATGAGCGCTTACTTCATGGTCGATGATCTCAGTCACTTGCAGAGAGGCGGCCGTCTCAATGGTGCCCAGGCCTTCGTCGGCAGTCTTTTACAAGTGAAGCCTGTTCTTCACTTTGTGGATACTAAAATCGTACCGTTTGAAAAAATCCGGACACGGAAAAAAGCGATTAAGAAGATTGTTTCCCTTTTTGAAGAAAAGGTAGAAGAAGGCGGAATGTACAAAGCCTGCTTGATTCATGCGAACCGTCCTGAAGAAGCGGCGGAGCTGAAAAAAGAATTGGAAGAAAAACATGATAACGTCGAGGTCGTCCTCAGTTATTTCGGTCCCGTCATCGGCACGCACCTTGGTGAAGGCGCGATGGGCCTTGGATGGTACCGTCAATCCTAATAGAAAGAGCCTGTTTGTGAGACTCAAACAGGCTCTATTTTCTATAGGATGGTGGTTAAATGTTCAAAACGGTTAAGAAATACCTTCAAAAAGACTTCTCCTGGATTCCTCCTGAAAATCCCACCCACAGCTTCTCTTCTCTCTCCGGAAAACTCCTTCTTCGTCACGAAATCCCTTATGAAGATGAAAAAGTAGATTACTTAGTAGCGCAATCGATCCTTACAAAAGTAACAAGCATTGAGACTTATCCTTGGGGTTATCGCTGCAGGCGTTGCGGAAACACAAAGTCCTACCTTTTTGCGAAAATGCCCCACGCGACATGTGGGCAAACCTGTGTGTACTGCCGCTCCTGTATTCAAATGGGAAGAGTGATAGAATGTGAACCTTTATACTATGGAAGTTCTGGTTTTGAATGGTTCGTCCATGAACACCCCTGCCAATGGGATGGGGAATTGACGCGACATCAACAAAAAGCGGCAGATGAACTGGTGGCACTTGTCCGAACAGGAATCGGAGAAAAACTAGTGTGGGCGGTATGTGGAGCCGGAAAGACAGAAATTCTTTTTCCTGCCCTGACGGAAGCGCTGAAAAATGGGAAACGTATTTGTCTGGCTACACCTAGAACAGATGTTGTCAGAGAGCTGCTCCCTCGATTACAAACGTCATTTCCTGATGTGAACATCCAGGCTCTATACGGGGATAGTCCGGATAAAGCTGGCGATGCCCCTTTTATTATCGCTACTACACATCAGTTGCTGCGCTTTGCTCAAGCGTTTGATGTCATGATCATCGATGAAGTCGATGCTTTCCCTTTTCATAATGACCCATCTCTCCATTATGCCAGTGAACGAGCGTCCAAACCGCATGCTTCTATCATCTACTTAACGGCCACACCAAGAAAGAGGCAGAAGCGAAGGATTCGTTCCAAAGACCTTCCTGCTGTATTCATCCCCCAACGTTTCCACGGACATCCTCTTCCCGTGCCTCAACTCAAACTTACTCCTACTCTTCACCGTTATTTACAAAAAGGTGAGCTTCCACCAAAGGTTCTCCAGCAAATTGCCCATCAGCAAGAGACACCAAGACAACTGCTTCTTTTTCTTCCTTCGATCAAAATGGCTGAACAAATCGCTGAGTACTTAAAAGAACGGAACTGTGAGGTGCAATCGGTTCATGCGGAAGACAGTCAAAGGGCAGAGAAGATCCAGGCGTTCCGGAAAAAAGAATACCGTGTACTCATTACAACGACGATTTTGGAGCGGGGAGTGACGTTTCCGTCTGTCGATGTTTTTGTCATTGACGCAGGGCACGTGGTTTTCGATGAGGCGGCGCTCGTTCAGATCGGAGGAAGAGCTGGAAGAAGTCCAGATGATCCTGCGGGAGATGTGATTTTTTATCATATTGGGAAAACGGATGAAATGCTGGATGCTGTGGAGTCGATTCGTTATATGAATAAACTGGGGCGGAAGCTATGAGGTGTCTCATCTGTCATGTTGAAACCATTCCTGCTGTTACGTGGGGCACGTTCTGGAAGCCCCCTGTTCAGACAAAGATATGCCAGGATTGTGAGGCACAAATGGATAAAATAACAGCTCCTTTCTGCCCTGGTTGTCATCGTCCAGGGCATGAGGGGGTGTGTCACGACTGTGAAAAATGGGAGAAAACAAACACTGGTTTATTAGAACGAAATGTTGCAGCTTTTCCATACAATGATTTCAATAAAGATCTTGTGGCACGCTGGAAATACAGGGGTGACTATGCGGTTTTGGATGCTTTTAAGGAAGATCTGCAAAACGCGTGGTTAGCTTCTGGATTTAAAGGGAGGCAGGTATTGAATGTGCCCCTCAGTCGCAAGCGTCTCGATGAGCGTGGTTTCAATCAATCAGAAGCGGTTATCCAGTCGTTGGAGCAAGAGCCTCTCTCTATATTTGAACGGTCGCACAGTGAGAAGCAGTCCAAAAGAGGCCGGAGGGACCGCATGCAAGCCGAAAACCCCTTCCGGCTTCTGCATCCAATTACAGACCCTGCAGTTATTGTTGATGATATTTACACGACAGGGAGAACGGTCCGGCATATGGCTTCGTTATTGAAAAAACAAGGATGTCCATCTGTATCATCTTTTACAATTTTTCGCTGAATGGGCTATAGGACTTTTGAATCTCTCCATCTGTGCCGATATAATAGATAAATAGAGAACATGGAGGACGATGAAGATGGGGGAATTAGCGAATTGCTCACGTTGTAATGGACTTTTTTTGAAAGGATCGAGCACCGTTTGTCCTGAGTGTAAGAAGCAGGAAGAAAAGGACTTTCAAACCGTATACGCTTTTCTGAGAAGAAAACAAAACCGGACAGCAACGGTAGATGAAATTGAGGCAGGGACAGGGGTTTCTGAACGGCAGATCCGTAAGTTTGTCAAAGAGAAGCGGCTTCATCCCGCTCATTTTCCAAATGTAAGCTATCCTTGTGAAAAGTGCGGAGCGTCCATTCGAGAAGACCGTTTATGTGCTGCCTGTAAAGAATCGATCCAAAAAGGACTCGATGTACAAGAACGTAATGAATCTTTGGAAGCTAGAAAAGAAGAGAAGGAACGGGAAAAAGCAAACAGGACTTATTATTCATGGTGAAATGAATCATAAGCATGATTTATATCTTCATGACTGTTGTCGATATAATGAGTAATAGACAGTCGGATGGAAATGAGGTGACAGAATTGAAAATTAATGGCCCGAATCATACGAATATAAATCCATATCAAAAGCAGATGAACAAGCAGGCAGAAATCGGACAGAAGAAGCAAGCGACCGACAAAATCGAAATTTCTGAGACGGCTAAGCAGATGCAAGAATCCGGGAAGAACGATTCTGTACGTGAAAAACTGGTTGACCAAGTGAAATCAGATGTACAGCAGGGAAATTACCAGGTGGACGCCAAGGCGACCGCTAAAAAGATGCTTGATTTTTGGTCGAAGTAATAATAGAGGAGAATCATCATGACGATCGATCCGGTCATCAATCATATGAAACAGCTTCAGCAGTTGCATGAAAGCCTTTTATCTTTGTCGCAAAAGAAAACAGAGGCACTGAAAACGAACGATGTCACTGGTATTCAACAGCTGCTGATTCAAGAAAAGAAGCATGTGCAGGCGATTGAAAAAGTCGAAAAACAAAGAGAACGGTCAGTAGCTCAGTGGGCTACGGAAGAGGGGCTTTCTACACATGGAAAGACCGTATCCGAACTTATTGAAATTATTGATGGAGAAGAAAGAGAGAGACTTCAGAACGTTTACGAAGCTCTCATCCTCGTTTTAGCTGATTTGAAGCAACAGGAAAAGTTGAACACAGAACTGACACAGCAATCCCTGCAGTTCATCAACATGTCGCTCGACCTTCTCCAACCCTCCCTTCAGTCTGTGAATTATGGAGGAAAAGAAATAAAAGATGGGAGCACAGCTAAACGTTCCATCTTTGATTCAAAAGCATAAAGCAGAGGAGTAACCATCATGGGATCAACGTTTCACGGATTGGAAGTAGCGAAGCGCGGGCTTTTCACTCAACAATCCGCTTTATATACGACAGGACATAATATTGCTAATGCGAATACAGAAGGATATACGAGGCAGCGCGTCAATTTCGAGCAGACAGGACCTTTTCCACCGGCTTCACGAAATCGCCCGGAGATTCCTGGTCAGGTCGGAAGTGGTGTAGAAGCAGGATCAATTGAACGTGTAAGAGTCGGCTTTCTTGATCAGCAGTATCGTGGTGAAAGCAGCAAGTCCGGCTATTATGATACTCGCTCTGGCGCATTAGGAAGGTTGGAAAATGTAATGAATGAACCTTCTGAAGATGGCCTCGCGAAGACGATGGACCGTTTTTGGCAATCTCTCCAGGACTTGTCTGTTAATCCAGAAGACTCTGGTGCGCGCTCTGTCGTGCGTCAACGTGGGCAAGCTGTAGCGGAAACGTTCAACTACCTTTCAAACACCATCCAGTCGATGCAGAAAGATGTTAAAACAGAGGTTGGTGTCACGGAAAAAGAAATTAATTCATTAGCGAATCAAATCAATAACATTAATCAGCAAATCGCTGAAGTAGAACCACATGGCATGGTTCCGAACGATTTGTATGATGAACGTGATCGATTGATTGATCAATTATCCCAACATGTGAATATCGAAGTGAAATACGAAGATACACCTTCTTCCGCTGAACCACTGGCTATGGGGAAGGCGAGTATTTCAATTGTTGGTAACAATGGACAGCCTCTAAGTCCACCGGCCAAACTTGTAGATGGAGCGGCGAATGAAGTGAACACTCTAAAAGTCAATTATGCCGAAGGAGAAGTTCATGCTGGCAGTATCCAGGTCGGTGGTAGTGCTTCCTATACTATAGAAGACTTCTCATCCCAAGGTAAATTGAAAGCCCTGCTTGATTCCGGAGGCTACATGCAAGGCAACGAGGAAAAAGGGAGCTATTCGCAAATGCTTTCGGACTTGGATAGAATGGCGACAGGTTTTGCGCGAGAGTTTAACACTATCCATACTCAAGGGGAATCTTTAAATAGTATCGAAAACGGGGATGAGATTCCTAACTTTTTCAATATTGATATGGAAGCAGAAGGAGTCATTGAAGGTGTAGCGGGTACTATTGGTTTGACTGATGCAATTAAAGCGGATGGAGATAATATTGCCGCAGCTGTATCAGATAAAGCCGGGGACGGAGAAAATGCTTCGAATTTAGCGGATGTCCAAAGTGAACCGAATGCAGTATTTGGTGAAGAAACTTCTATGGACAGCTTTTATGAATCGATGATTGGTACGATGGCTGTTGAGACACAGGAAGCAGAACGGATGTCAAAAAACGCAGGTACACTTAAAAGCTCTGTAGATGAACAAAGGCAGTCCGTCAGTTCTGTGTCATTGGATGAAGAAATGTCGAACATGATCAAGTTCCAACATGCGTATAATGCAGCGGCGAGAAACATTACTGTCGTCGATGAAATGCTAGATCGGGTCATCAATCAAATGGGACGAGTAGGAAGGTAGGTGAATGACTGATGCGTGTAACTCAAAGTATGCTTTCGAATAATATGCTGCGAAACTTGAGCGATAGTTATAGGAACATGGGGAATTATCAGGAGCAATTATCGACAGGGAAGAAAATCTCCCGTCCTTCCCAGGATCCCGTGGTAGCTATGAAAGGAATCAACTATCGCCAGCAAGTAACCGAAGTGGAGCAATTCCAGCGTAATATCGGTGAAGTCCATAATTGGATGGATAATAGTGATGCAGCCCTTGATAAAGCTACACAGGCAATGCAGCGAGTTCGTGAACTGACCGTTCAGGCGAGCAATGATACATACGATGAAGGCCAACGTGAGAATATTGCTAAGGAAATTCGTCAGCTGAAGGAACATATCGGATCAATCGCTAATACGAAAGTGAATGATAAATATATTTTCAATGGATCGAATACAACGGAAGCTCCTTTTGATATGGAAGATTTAGAAGGTTCCGTACCACCTGGGAATGATCCGGTCAATATCGAGGTTTCATCTGGAGTTAAGCTTCAGACGAATATTACGCCTGGGAATGTGTTCAATCAGAAACTTTTTGAAGACCTCGAGAATTTCGCATCTGCACTTGAAGGGGATACAACCCAGGGAGAACTCGGGGGTTTTATTGAATCATTCGACGGTCATATCGGAAATATCGTTAACGAACGCGCCGATTTGGGGGCCCGAATGAACCGTGTGGAGTTGATTGAGGATCGTTTGGAATCACAAAAAGTAAGTGCGACAAGAATGATGTCCGACAACGAAGATGCAGATATTGAAAAAGTAATCACGGATTTAAAAACACAGGAAAGTGTCCATAGAGCGGCGATGGGCGTCGGGGCCCGAATCATCCAGCCCACGTTGATGGATTTTCTAAGATAAGGCTGTCTCGATTTGAGACAGTCTTGTTTTTTGAATAAGCCTTTCATTGAAAGGCACCTTCATGAGGAGGGACAAGGATGAATATTCCTAAGCTTCAGATGCAGTCCACTCCAGGACGGATTGGGCTGAGGATTAATAAGCCAGAGCAAACGATCAAGCAGCATCAAGTAGAACAGTCGATTCAACAACCAAAAGCTGATATGAAAATTGAACAAAAGCCTGGGAAGATAACGATAGACCAGACAAATGCCTGGCATAACCTTGACTTGAAAAGTGTAATGGCGCGAACCGAAGAGCTTGTCGGCATTGCGAAGAATTTTTGGATGGAAGGTCTTGCTCGTGTCTCTCGTGAAGGAGATGAGCTCATGCGCATTGAAAATGGTGGGAATCCCATTGCTGAGCAGGCGAAAAGGAATACAGGGTATGATTTTACCTTTCAACCTGGGGGACGTCCGACATATGAGCTCGTTCAGGTGAGCTATCAACCAGGAGAAGCACAAATTGATATCCAACGGCGTGAACCGATAATTAAAAATAAGAAGCGTGACCCTGAACATCACTACCGTCCTGGTAATGTTGATGTAAGCATGGAACAAATGCCAGACTTGAAGATAGATTGGAAGGTGTAATCATGATGATTGAAACGAAATACTTTGGTGAAATCGAGATCGAAAAGAAGGATTGTATTGAATTCCCTGAGGGTCTACCAGGGTTTGAAAGCTATCATACTTTTGTTCTTTTACCTGTGGAGGAGTTAGGTACATATTTTGCGTTACAGTCTGTGGAAGAAGCAGGTTTGTCGCTCATCGTCACAAACCCTTATCATTTTTATAAAGACTATGAGTTTGACATTAGTGAGAAGGACTTAGGAATTGAGCATCCAGAAAATGTTGCCGTTTTTAATGTGGTGACACTGCGAGATCCTTTTGAAAACTCTACATTGAATTTGCAGGCGCCTATTGTTATGAATACGGTCAAAAGGACAGCAAAACAGTTGATTCTAAATCAACCAGAATACAAAACAAAACATCCGTTGATTCTTACCGCGAAAGGTGGTGAATCTCATGCTCGTTCTTAATCGCAGAGAAGGAGAGACTGTTAGAGTTGGAGATGATATCACCATTACCGTGCTTGGTGTCGAAGGTGGACAGGTGAAATTGGGCATAGAAGCACCGAAAAGTGTGGGGATTCATCGTCAGGAAGTGTATGAGGCGATTGAGAAAGAGAATGCGGAAGCGGCTAATGTTTCTGGTGATTTGTTGAATCTATTAAAAAATGCAAAAAAAGATTAAAAAGATTGGGAAGTCGGTCGATATAAGTAATGTAAAACATTACATAAGTCGGCCGACTTTTTGTTTTGTAACTAATGGATCACACAGGGATGTGGGGTCACTTATTTCAAGGAGGAATTTTTTAAATGAGAATTAATCATAATATTGCGGCGTTGAATACTTATCGTCAACTTGGTTCTGCAAACCAAGCTAACTCCAATTCAATGGAGAAGTTATCTTCAGGTCTTCGTATAAACGGTGCTTCAGATGACGCAGCTGGATTAGCAATTTCTGAAAAAATGCGTGGACAAATCCGTGGCTTAGAGCAAGCTCAAACAAACGCTCAAGATGGTATTTCTTTGATTCAAACAGCTGAGGGAGCTATGAATGAAACACATTCTATTTTGCAACGGATGAGAGAGCTTGCGGTTCAATCATCAAATGACACTGCAACTGATGCTGATAGAGGAGAAATCCAAAAGGAGATCACACAGCTTAAAGATGAAATAGATCGTATTTCAAATGATACAGAATTTAACAATAAGAAACTATTAAATGGTAGCGTAGGTAATAGTGGTACAGTAACTACAGACAGTCATGTTTTAGGATCAGTAGAAGTTGTGGACTCTGAGTTAGCTGCAGATACTTATTCTGTTACAACTACAGCAGCTGCAACAGTTGGGGCAGATGTATCTAGCAATACAACAGGACTAGCTACTACCGACTTTGATTTAAATACTGATGCTAATATAGATGGGTTGAAATTAGGTAATTATACAATAGAAACTACTTCTACTGGTACAGCAGGTACGTTTGATATTAGTATGAAAGATGATAATGGAGTAGAGGTTGCTAATCTTAACAGTTGGGATACTACAGGGGTAGGAACATTAACAGGAACATTGCCTGATGGTACTAGTACTAAATTCACAATAAACGCTCCGGCAGGGACTGTTACAGAGGGGAAAATGGAACTGAATCTAAATGCATCTTACAGTGCAGCAGGTGAATTAGCTATAACAAATAGTGCTTCGGGTACAGAGTATTCTAGTGAAGCAGGGCTAAAAATAACTGACAACAATTTTGAAGCGGGTGGAATGGAGTTTGATTTATCTGTTGATTCTGCCTTAGCTGCTGCGGGGACATCAGCTGTTCAAACAACTAATAATGCATTATCTATGCATATTGGAGCTAATGAAAGTCAAACAATGAAAGTTGACATCAATAAAATGGATACTACTTCTTTAGGTATTGAAGATATTGATGTAACTAGTTCATTAGGAGCAGAGTCTGCTATAACTAAAGTTAACGAAGCTATTAAAGAAGTATCTTCTGAACGTTCTAAACTCGGTGCTTTCCAAAACCGTTTAGATCACACAATTAATAACCTAGGTACATCATCTGAAAACCTAACTGCTGCGGAATCTCGTATCCGTGACGTAGATTATGCTTTAGCTGCATAAGCTAAGCACAGTCGTCCAAGCTGGTAACGGCTAGGATTATAATCGGGTGAATTGCTGGAAACCCCTGAGAACTTTTCTTACCACAACGAAGTTGGAAACGACAAGCGTGAAGGTTAAAAAAAGAAGAGATTGGGCAATCAGCAGCCAAGCTCCTGTCTTGAAAAAGTGGAGAAGGTTCAACGACTAGGATAAACCACTGTCTGAGGTGATGAAATCCGTAGGTGAAACAATGGTCATCAGCATTGTGAATCCGAAGTGCCCGACCCCTTTACATAAAAGGGTGAAGATATAGTCTGGTCATTTATGAAAGTAAATGTTCGCACGATGGCGAAAGAAATGATGAATCAAACGAAACAAAGTATTCTTTCTCAAGCATCTCAAGCAATGCTTGCAAAAGCAAATCAACAGCCACAAGGAGTTCTTCAACTTCTACGTTAATAATAAATACAAAAAGGGCCTCAGTATTGGGGTCCTTTTCTTTACAGCATTGTATTTTCTGATTAATCAATATAAACTTCTAGTGAATTAAGGTACATAAAAAACCCTCTCCATAAATAGTTTAATCTCCTCAACAAAAATATCTTCCATCCGATATAAAAAGAAACTACATAAAACAAGGGAGTTGTTGAAGGTGAATATGAGAAGTATTTCATCCCACTCACAGCTCCTGCAGAGAAATCAAGAACAACTTGGTGTCCGTTCATCAGTTCAGGAGAAAACAAATAAGAATGATGTATCAAAACATGAGCTTCCAAACTCAGATCAAAAAGAGAAGCTAATGAAAGCAACAGATAGTATGAATGAAATATTGAGAAAGCTGGAGACATCCCTCCGCTTCCAATTTCATGAAAAGCTTGAAGAATATTATGTAACTATCGTAGACAACCAAACGGAGCAGGTTATAAAAGAAATACCGCCGAGAAAGATGCTGGATATGTATGCTTCGATTATAGAATCTATTGGAATTATGGTGGATGATAAAATATAAGTAGGTGAAAAGATGAGTGATATGCGAATCGGAGGCTTAGCTTCCGGCATGGATATAGATAAGCTTGTCAATGATTTGATGCGTGCGGAAAGACAGCCACTGAATAAAATGGAGCAGGACCGTGAATGGCTGACCTGGCAGCGAGATGCGTATCGTGATGTGAATAAGCAGTTGAGTGAACTGGATACGCTCGCATTTGATATGAAGTTGGAGCGAACGTTCAATTCGAAAAGTGTGACTTCCTCTGATTCCGCTGTTTCAGCGACAGCTACTGCTGCCTCGGGAAATGGTGACTATACGCTAAGCGTGGAACAGGTGGCGACTTCGGCTTATAATTACAGCAGAAACCCAATAACATCAGATGGAAAAACATTGGATCCTAACGCCAACCTAAGTACTCAGACAGGGAACTTTAAACACGGGCTAACGCTCGGTGAAACGTTCTCTATAACTACATACAACGAAGACGGTTCAAAGAATACCCAGTCTTTTGATGTCACTGGAGATAAATCGCTGAACGAAATCCTTTCAGAAATCAGCGATTCTGATTTAGGTGTACGAGCTTTTTACGATAAAAGCGCAGATCAAGTGATGATTGAACGAACAGTAACGGGTAACTTTAACCAAAATGAGAATGAGTTCCTGGGAGCCGAAATTGGTTTTGATGGGAATGCGGAGTTCTTATCGACCACCTTAGATATTAAGAACGGGGATAACTCTTCTGGAACATGGAAGTTGAATGAAAAAGGTGGAGAAGATGCCAAGTTCACGTATAATAATGGTTTAAAAATCACCTCTCATTCCAATCAATATACTTTGAATGGGGTCAACTTTCAGTTCAATGATGTCACAGACGGAAATATCAAAGTCAATGTCTCCAACAACGTCAATGATGCTGTCGATAAAATCGTAGAGTTCGTTGATAAATACAACAAGGTTATCGAAGGTCTAAATGAAAAGACAGACGAGAAGAGATACCGTGATTTTCCTCCTTTAACTGAAAAACAGAAAGAGGACATGGAAGAGCGGGAGATTGAACTTTGGGAAGAAAAAGCTAAAAGTGGCATGCTGAAGAATGACGCTGTCATTGAAGGCGGATTGAATCAGATGCGTACGAACTGGTACGCGCCGATAGAAAATGATGGAGCCTTCCAGATGATGTCGGAGATTGGAATTACAACTTCCTCCAACTATCGAGATGGGGGCAAACTTTTCATTGACGAAGATGATTTGAGGACAGCCTTAAGTAAGGATCCGGAGTCTGTACACAAGTTATTTTCAGGAACGGATGAGAACCCTGGTATAGCTCGGAGGTTAGAACAGACCATTGATAACACGGTCCAGTCGATAGAAAAGAAAGCGGGGAAATCTACCACGGTAGATAACAGCTTTTTACTTGGGCGTCGAATAGAAGATCTGAATAAAGAAATGGATGATTTTGAAGACCGGTTGATTCAGATTGAAGACAGGTATTGGCGTGAGTTCGGTGCGATGGAAAAAGCGATTCAGAGAATGAACCAGCAATCTGCTTATATTATGCAGAACTTCGGTTAATGGAAAAGGGAGTGTGCGGCTAGATGTCTATTCAAGCCTATCAAAATAATTCAGTAGAAACGGCTTCGCCTGGAGAATTGACGCTGATGCTGTATAATGGGTGCATCAAGTTCATAAAAGTGGCACGGAAGTCTATGGAAAACAGAGAAATCGAGAAAAAGAACACCAACATACAAAAGGCTCAGAAAATCATTCAAGAATTGATGGTGACCATGGATCAGCAGTATGCCATCACCAAAGAGATTATGCCGCTGTATGATTATATGAACCGCCGGTTGATGGAAGCGAATACGGCAAATGACGTCGAGATATTGGATGAAGTTCAGGGGCTTGTTGAGGAATTCAGGGATACGTGGAAGCAGGTCATGGTGGAAGCACGCAAATCACAGTATGGACAAGGTGGCAATGCTTGATGGGTGGTTGGACTGACTTTTTGTCAATCACGAAGGAATTGGATGAGCTCGTTCATCGTCCCATACACGAAAAGAATCGCGCTTCCATCGTAGAGCAGGTAGATGATCTTCTTGGTACGAGGGAAGCAATGCTGAAGAATTTGCCACAGCCTTCCTATGAGGAAAAAGAGCTGGTTCAAGAAGTTATTCAACATGATTTGAAGGTGAATCAGAAGCTTGAGTTTCTTTTTGCTGGATTGAAGCGGGACATGCGTGATGCTAAAAAACAAAAGTCTAGCAAACAGCGCTACGTCAATCCCTATCAAAGTGTTTCCGGCTATGACGGCATGTATTTGGACCATAAAAAGTAGGATAGGTGATTTTTTGTCAGAACTAACAGTAGAACAACATGAAATGCTGGAGCGGTATGATGAGCTGTTAAGTACCATCAGTGAAGGGCTCAAATATTTAGAAGACCATATGAAAACAGAAGAGACTCCAATGGCACAGCAAGTGTTTCAGGACGTGCTCCTTAGCTTGGAACAAATTAGCCGTTCACATGATCAAATGGAGATCCTTTTTAAAGGGAACGAAGAGCTTCAGGCTTTAGTTATTGATTTTCACGGAATCGTCAATCATCTGCAAGGGTGGTTCGAGCATGACACCGCCCAAGAAAAACATCATTTGTTGGTGGAGCATGTGGTCCCTGCATTTGAAAGTTGGCGGACGCGTATGGAAACATTCGTGAAACCCTATACGGCTCATTAAAAGAAGTATCCATGACGGATGCTTCTTTTTTATGGTAGATTTTGAGACAAATCTCCTATATAATCCCACAGGGGATGGGTGATGAATCTATGATAGGTTTACCCTCCGTCTTTACATAAGAAAGGGGTACGAATAGATGTGGAAAGGGACAGGGATGGCCGCGACCTTATTGTTATCGGCTGGTGTACTTATTAATCCTGTAGGAGAAATTTCGGCAGAGGTGGACGATGATTCTAAGCGTTCTATACATAATGATCGTGTATCTTTACAGGCGAATACCATGGAAGATCTTGAGGAGGAAGAGCCAAATGACTCTATCGATGCAGCAAATTCATTATCACAGAATAGGTGGGCGCAAGGGTATTTGACAGATGATGATGTAGACTATTTCACATTCGAAATAGAAGGGGATCATCGAATAGAATTCCAGTTAGTGTTATATTCTATGGTGGATGGTACTTATAACACAGAGATGGATTTAGACGCGGAATTGTATGATGCCAATGGAAAGGTAGTCACTGGCTACACAGAATATAACAGTGAATATGGATATAATGGTGGATTCTTTTTAGATCCAGGAATCTATTATGTGAAAGTTATGGACGAAGCCAATGTGGATAATGGGATTCCCTATACGTTAGCTTCCGATGTGCCTGATAAATATCCGAGAATCAATCGTTATTGGGGTGTAGACCGCTATTGGACGGCTGCTAATATTGCGAGACAGGATAGCAGTCGGGTCCCTTCTGAAAATGTCGTTCTGGCAACCGGACAGGACTTCCCTGATGCTCTTGCAGGTGCTCCACTTGCGGAACACCTGGATGCTCCTATTTTGTTAACGAGGAAAGAAAGATTGCCGGATATTACAGAACAGGTTTTATCGACATTGGATGCTGAACATGTCACCATCCTTGGAGGCACAGGCGCGATTTCCGGAGACGTAGAAGATTATATCAAGAATGAACTAAGCCTCGATGTTGAACGGATTTCTGGAAAGAACCGTTACGAAACGTCGGTAGCGATTGCTGAACAACTCCCTCCATCCGATGAGGCGGTGGTTGCTTATGGGGGGAATTTTCCAGATGCTCTATCCATTGCTCCTGCAGCGGCCGGAAAAGCCATGCCGATTCTTTTAACGAAAAAAGAGAGCATACCAGCTGCGACAGAGAACGTCCTCAGTAATTACAATCAGACGTATGTCGTTGGTGGCACCGGTGTCGTTAGTGATCAAGTGTACCGTCAGCTTCCGAATGCGGATCGTATATCAGGGAAAGATCGCTATGCGACTTCCTTAGCCGTTGCGAAGTATTTTGATATGGAGACGCAGTCCGTAAGTCTTGCCACCGGCTCCAACTTCGCAGATGCCTTAGCTGGGTCTGTACATGCAGTGAAAGAGCCATTGCTGCTGACACCGAAAGGTAAGCTTGATGAAGAAGTGAAGCAGTATTTTGTTGATCATCAAACGACATACTTCCAAATCTTTGGTGGAGAAGCTGCTGTTGGTGAAGGTGTAGAGGAAGATATTTTGTCCATATACGAATAAATGTTAAGGAGCCTTTTCTACAAAGGCTCCTTTTTTATCTAGTAAAATGACAAAATATCATCCAGAAAAAGGCTGTATTCTTATTCAAAGGTACATCTTCCAACAATTACCGACACAAATTAGACAAAATATTTCGAAAGTTTATGCAGGAAAGGGTGTGGGTATGATAGAATATATATCACATAAGGATGAAAGGAGGACACTTCTAATGCTACAATACAACATTCGTGGTGAGAACTTGGAAGTGACGGATTCTATTAAAGAATATGTGGAGAAAAAGGTGAGCAAGCTTGAACGCTACTTTGATACTCCGCCGTCTTCCGAGGTACACGTTAATTTAAGTGTCTATAATGATGAGCAGACAATCGAGGTCACAATTCCGATGAAGAATCTACTTCTTCGTGCTGAGGAACACAACACAGATCTATACGCTGCCATCGACCTTGTGGTAGATAAATTGGAACGACAAATTCGCAAGCATAAAACGAAAGTGAATCGTAAGTTCCGACAAGAGGGTGCTCCGAAACACGTCTTTGCCGAGCTTGAACGCGAGGCGCAGCAATACCAAACACAAACGATTGATGATGAATTTGATGTTGAAATCGTGAAAACGAAGCGTTTTGATTTGAAACCGATGGATAGTGAAGAAGCGGCATTGCAGATGGATATGCTTGGTCACAACTTCTTCGTATTTACAAACGCAAATACAGATGAAACGAACATTGTTTATAAACGTCGTGACGGCCGTTATGGTTTGATCGAAACTTGATAGCTTCATAGAGTAAACGCCTCTGCTTCGGCAGGGGCGTTTTTTTGTTTTTCCTTGTATGTGGGGTTGAAAAATGATCATTCGCCAGGGAAAAATCAATTTTTCATCATTCAATAGATAGTAAAATGGAATTTTATGCGTTCGCTCATTTTTAGAATAAGTAGTATAAAGGATAGGACAGGAGGTGAAAGTATGAATGGCAAGGAGTTTGAGTACATTTATAAGCGCTTGAACCAGCAGGAAGAAACGGTCGCTCAGCTTGTGGAAATCATTGGAGCGACCAATCGCCGCATTACGGATTTGGACCGCAGACAGCTCGGCGTTGAACATCAGATCATCCGCGAACGTCCCCTCTCTTTTACTCCCTCTACATAAATCTTTCATCGGTGTCTCTCGTCCTATGTAGTTGATTGTCAGGCCGCTTCTCTTAGTGTTATGATAATAGAGGATTAAACTATTCAACCGAAGTTCGGAAATCAACAGAGGAGCGGTTGCGATGCTTGGTACTTTAAAGAAGATCTTTGGCGATGGGAATACACGTCAATTGAAGCGATTGGAGAAAATCGCCGATGACATCGAAGCGATGGAATCGCAAATCGAAAAAATGTCTGATGATGAGTTAAAAAATAAGACAGAAGAATTTAAAGAACGCTATCAAAATGGCGAAGATCTAGATAATATGCTGGTCGAAGCTTTCGCGGTTGTACGTGAAGCTTCTAAACGTGTGCTTGAAATGCGCCCGTTCCGCGTACAGCTCTTGGGTGCGATTGCCCTTCACGAAGGCAACATTGCAGAGATGAAAACCGGTGAAGGTAAAACACTGGCGTCTACGATGCCAGCATACTTGAACGCGATTACTGGTAAAGGCGTGCACATCATCACGGTCAACGATTATTTGGCGAGCCGTGATGCGACAGAGATGGGCGAACTTTTCCAATTCTTAGGTTTGACCGTCGGGTTGAACTCCAACGGCATGTCGAAGGATGAAAAACGTGAAGCGTATCTTGCGGATATTACGTACGGTACGAACAACGAATTTGGATTTGATTACCTGCGTGACAACATGGTCCTTTACAAAGAACAGATGGTTCAGCGTCCACTTCACTTCGCTATCATTGATGAGGTTGACTCGATTTTGATTGACGAAGCACGTACACCATTGATCATTAGTGGTTCTGCTTCCAAATCCGCAGATCTTTATCAGGGAGCAAACTCTTTTGTTCGTTTGCTTGCGAATGAAGAAGATTATACCTATGACGAAAAAACAAAGAACGTTCAGCTGACTGAAGAAGGAATTAACAAAGCCGAGCGCTTTTTCAAAATTGAAAACTTGTTCGACCTTTCTAACGTATCCTTGATCCACCACATTAACCAGGCGCTCAAAGCGCATACGTCGATGCAGAAGGATACCGACTACGTTGTCGATGAGGGCGAAGTGGTCATCGTCGACCAGTTCACCGGGCGTTTGATGAAAGGTCGCCGTTACAGTGACGGGTTGCACCAGGCCATTGAAGCGAAAGAAGGACTCGAGATTCAGAACGAGAGCCAGACGCTTGCTTCGATTACGTTCCAGAACCTTTTCCGTATGTATGAAAAGCTTTCCGGTATGACCGGTACAGCGAAGACCGAGGAAGAGGAATTCCTGAACATCTACAACATGCGTGTTATCGTGATTCCGACGAACCGTGACATCATTCGTGATGATAAAGCAGATCTTGTTTACAAGACGATGGACGGGAAGTTCAAAGCGGTGGTCGAGGATATTAAGGAGCGCCATGAAAATGGTCAGCCGGTGCTTGTCGGTACGGTAGCTGTCGAAACGTCCGAAATCATTTCCCGTTACTTGACGAAAGCAGGAGTTCCGCATAACGTCTTGAACGCGAAAAACCACTTCCGTGAAGCGGAAATCATCGAAAACGCTGGTCAGAAGGGCGCCGTAACGATCGCGACGAACATGGCCGGTCGTGGTACCGACATCAAACTCGGTGAAGGTGTCAGAGAAGCTGGAGGACTGGCGGTTATCGGTACAGAGCGTCACGAATCCCGCCGAATCGATAACCAGCTTCGTGGTCGATCTGGTCGTCAAGGTGACCCGGGAATGTCTCAGTTCTACCTGGCGACAGATGACGAACTGATGCGCCGTTTCGCTTCTGACAACATTCGCAGCATGATGGATCGCCTTGGAATGGACGATTCTCAGCCGATTGAAAGTAAGATGATCTCCCGTGCAGTCGAATCCGCGCAGAAACGTGTGGAAGGAAACAACTTCGATGCGCGTAAGACGATTCTTTCTTATGATGATGTCCTTCGTCAGCAGCGTGAAGTCATCTACAAGCAGCGTTATGATGTACTCACTTCCGAAAACTTACGTGATATCATTGAACAAATGATTCAGCGTACTGTTTCTCAAACGGTGGCGACTCACACGAGTGAGGAAGAAGAGGAAAACTGGGAGCTTGAAAGCCTCGTAGAATACCTGCGTGCGAACTTGCTGCATGAAGGTGATGTAACGGTGGATGACTTGAAAGGAAAAGATCCTCAAGAGATGGAGGAGCTTATTCTTGAAAAAGTGAAACAGCGTTATGACGAGAAAGAAGAAGAATTGACACCAGAACAGATGCGTGAGTTTGAAAAAGTCATCCTGCTTCGTACGGTCGACCAGAAGTGGATGGATCACATCGATCAGATGGACCAGCTGCGTCAGGGAATCCACCTGCGTGCCTACGGTCAAAACGATCCGCTTCGTGAATATAATTTCGAAGGCTTCCGTATGTTTGAACAGATGGTTGCCAATATTGATGAAGAAGTTTCCCGCTATGTCATGAAGGCTCAGATCCGCAACAACCTGCAGCGTCAGGAAGTCGCTCAAGGGGCACAGGCCGTCTCCGGCGGCAGTGAAAGTAAAGAGCCGAAGAAAAAATCCCCGGTCGTGAAGAAGGATCATATCCGTCGTAACGACCCATGTCCTTGCGGAAGCGGGAAGAAATATAAAAATTGTCACGGAAAATAAGAGGTTGAGGCACTCTCTTTCTAGAGGGTGTCTTCCCTTGTTTTAAGAATCATATAGGAGTGATGGATATGGATATGGCAGAAATCCGCCATGCATTGGATAATACAGCTAAGCGATTAGCGGACTTCAGGGGGTCTCTTTGACGTCGATCAAAGAAAAACCCGAATTGCAGAACTAGAAGAACAAATGACAGAGCCAGGCTTTTGGGACGACCAAAACACGGCGCAGAAAGTCATTGATGAAGTGAACGGACTGAAGGGTCTCGTTCATACACTTGAAGAGCATGAAGAGACGCATGAGAATTTAGAAGTTTCTTATGAGCTCGTTAAAGAAGAAGATGATGAAGAATTGCGTGAGGACCTCGAACAGGATGTACAGCAGCTGAAGAAAGACCTTGACCAATTCGAACTGAACATTCTTTTGAGTGAGCCATACGACAAGAACAACGCGATTCTTGAGCTTCACCCGGGTGCGGGTGGTACGGAGTCCCAGGACTGGGCAAGCATGCTTCTTCGTATGTACACACGCTGGGCAGAGAAGAAAGGTTTTTCTGTTTCAACGATGGACTATCTTCCAGGGGATGAAGCAGGCGTGAAGAGTGTGACCCTTCTCATTAAAGGGCACAATGCCTACGGCTATTTGAAAGCGGAAAAAGGCGTACACCGTCTTGTCCGAATTTCTCCTTTCGATTCCTCCGGCCGTCGTCACACTTCCTTCGTGTCGTGTGAAGTGATGCCTGAGTTCAACGATGAGATCGAAATTGATGTCCGCACAGAGGATTTGAAGATCGATACGTACCGTTCCAGTGGTGCCGGTGGACAGCACGTCAACACGACAGACTCTGCCGTTCGTATCACGCACCTGCCAACAAATACAGTCGTGACGTGTCAGTCGGAACGTTCTCAAATCAAAAACCGTGACCAAGCGATGAAAATGTTGAAGGCGAAGCTTTATCAGCTTGAGATCGAACGCCAACAACAGCAGCTAGATGATATCCGCGGTGAGCAAAAAGAAATCGGGTGGGGAAGCCAAATCCGTTCTTACGTGTTCCACCCGTATTCCATGGTCAAAGACCATCGTACGAATGAAGAGGTCGGAAACACGCAAGGCGTCATGGATGGTGACCTTGATAAATTCATCAACTCTTACCTCCGCTCTAAAATGGATGCTTAATATGGAAGACTCTCACTATGGTGAGGGTCTTTTTTTCTGTTCACCTATGACTATTTTTGCTACTATGAAGTTATCTTACATACGAAGGAGCGAATAAAGAATGAAGGTGAAAAAAGCGATTATTCCTGCAGCTGGACTCGGCACACGTTTTTTACCCGCAACAAAGGCGATGCCGAAAGAGATGCTTCCGGTCGTCGATAAACCAACGATTCAATATATCGTGGAAGAAGCGATCCAGTCAGGGATTGAGGATATTATCATCGTAACAGGAAAAGGGAAGCGTGCGATTGAGGATCACTTTGATCATGCGTTTGAACTTGAGGATAATCTTTATAAAAAAGGAAAGCTTGATCTCCTTGAGGAAGTTCAGCAATCGGCTGAAGTTGACATTCATTATATTCGCCAGAAAGAACCGAAAGGGCTGGGACATGCCGTCTGGTGTGCCCGCAAGTTTATCGGAGACGAACCTTTTGCCGTACTACTTGGAGATGACATCGTCCGGTCGGATGAACCTTGCCTGAAGCAGTTGATCGACCAGTATGAAGAAACGCAATCGTCCGTTATCGGTGTCAAACAAGTGCCGGAAGATGAAACCGATCGCTACGGAATCATTGCGCCTGAAAAACAAGAGGGGCGACGCTATCAAGTGAAGCATTTTGTAGAAAAGCCGGCCGTGGGAGAAGCGCCGTCGAACTTGGCGATCATCGGCCGTTATGTGTTCGCGCCTGAAATCATGGATCTGCTTGCCACACAGGAAGAGGGAAGAGGTGGAGAGATCCAGTTGACCGATGCCATCGAGCGATTGAACCTTGACCAGCCTGTGTACGGGTATGAGTTTGAAGGTGAGCGCTATGATGTCGGCGATCAGCTTGGCTTTATTAAAACGACCCTCGCCATTGCGATGGAAAGGGAGAACATGCGCGACGATGTTCTTGCCTTACTAGCAGAGATTATGGAAAAACAGGAATCTATGAATTCATAAAAGCAGGCGGCGGGTCTTGAGGCCCGCCGCTTTTTGTATAGAAGGGGAGAGGAAGCAAAAACTAACAGGAATACGACATCTTGCTCCTTTACCGTGTTAACACGTTATTCTAATCTCATTTACAGGAGAATGCCCTAGTGTTATACTCCTTACGGTTTATGGAGAACGATACATAGGGAGAGTCGAACAGCATGATGATGATGGCAAAAAAATATCGTCGGGAGCCGATGCCGCCGGCACTTAGACAAGCACTCGATTACGGGTTAGTTATTCTTGGATCATTTTTTGTAGCGTTAGCCTTCAATTTATTTTTGTTACCGAACAACATCGCCTCTGGAGGAGTAGCGGGTGTCAGTACGATTACGAAAGGTGTATTCGGCTGGGAACCGGGTGTCGTCCAGTGGGTGTTGAATATCCCACTTTTCATTATGGGCGTTGTCATATTAGGAAAGAACTTTGGTCTGAAGTCGTTCGTCGGGACTGTTACCCTGCCGCTCTTCGTCTTGATGACGAGTGACATGGCGCCTGCAACACCGAATCCGTTGCTCGGTGCCATTTTCGGTGGAATGGGTGTTGGACTCGGACTTGGCATCGTTTTTAGAGGACGAGCATCGACAGGCGGCATCGACTTAGCCGCTCAAGTGCTGCACAAATTCACGCATTTACCGCTGGGCATTAGTGTCGCTTTACTGGACGGAATGATTGTCCTGACATCGGCGATTGTCTTCTCACTGGAAGAAGGTTTGTATGCACTTATCGGGTTATTCGCGACCAGTCGGACGATTGACTTTGTCCAAGTGGGACTGAACACTTCGAAGAACGTGATGATCATTACGGAGGATGTCGATGAAGTGCGTTCGGCAATTTTTGAACAAATTGATCGCGGGGTTACTGTACTAAGTGGAGCTGGCGGCTACACAGACCGGGAACGCCGGGTCGTCATGTGTGTGGTCCAGCAGAATGAATTCATCAAATTGACACAAACCGTAAAAACGGTTGACCCGGGGGCATTTGTCGTCGCAATGAATGCCACTGAAGTACTTGGGGAGGGTTTCAAAACCTCCTGACTCGGTTATAATATCTCTATATCTCATCAAAATACGAGAGGGGATACTGGAATGAAAAAACTATTATCTGCCTTAATTTTAGGGCTGATCCTCGTCTTAAGTGCCTGTGGGGGCGGCGGAGACGAAGGAACGACAGATGAAAGTACGAACGATGAAACGACAGAAGAACAAACTGGTGAAGAGTCCGGCGAAGGTACAGATGAAGGAACGGCAGACAGTGGTGACGGTGAGACTGTGGACACAGCGGCTGCAGAAAAAGTATTCCAAAACAACTGTGCCAACTGCCACGGCGGCGAACTTGGCGGTGGAATGGGACCGGCTTTGACTGAAGTAGGTACCAAGTATTCAGCGGATGAAATCGTAGACATCATTAAAAATGGTAAAGGCGGCATGCCTGCTCAAGGGCAAGTATCTGATGACGATGCGCAGCTTGTAGCAAGCTGGCTTGCTACAATGAAATAAGATTCTGTTGAAAAAGTCTGGTCATGCACCAGACTTTTTTTGTACGCTTTTAACTAATTCTGCTGCAGCCAAAGTTTTTTACTATAAAGAATTAGCTCTAAAGGCGAATCACTGACTTATGAAAAATAAATGTAATAATTTCATGTCTAAATAAATCGAAAATTAATGTTATAATAAATGTGTTTGTAGACAAGAGAGAAGACAACTGACTTAACATTATGAGAGATACAGGTGATTTTACATGATTAAAATGCAAGGAGTATATAAAACATATCCGAATGGTGTCACGGCTTTGAATGGATTGGATATCCAAATCGACCAGGGAGAATTCGTCTATGTCGTAGGACCAAGTGGTGCTGGTAAATCAACATTTACGAAGCTGATCTACAGGGAAGAAAAGCCGACCACTGGGACAGTTCTTGTGAACGACATGGACACCTCCACAATGAAACAGCGCCGCATTCCGGCGCTGCGCCGTCAAATTGGTGTCGTTTATCAGGATTTCCGTCTGTTGCCGACACTTACGGTTTATGAGAACGTCGCTTTTGCCCTTGAAGTGATTGAAGAAAATCCACAAAACATCCGTCGCCGTGTCATGGACGTGCTCGATCAGGTTCGTTTGAAAAACAAAGCACGCTTCCTTCCTGATGAACTTTCTGGAGGAGAGCAGCAGCGTGTATCCATCGCCCGTGCAATCGTGAACCACCCGAAAGTGCTGATCGCTGATGAGCCGACCGGTAACCTGGATCCAGAGACATCCTGGGAGATCATGCACATCCTTGAAGAAATCAATGAAGCAGGGACAACCGTATTGATGGCGACCCACAGCCAGGAAATTGTGAATACAATCCGTAAGCGTGTCATTGCCATTGAAGACGGCATGGTCGTCCGTGACCAGAGCAACGGAGAATACGGCTACGAAATGTAATGGTATAGAGACTGTCTCAGTTTGGAGACGGTCTTTTTCTTTTGTTTTTTGGAAATGTGGCACCTGCTTCCTTCTTTTTGGCGTCTGGCACTAGAAAGCTGAAAAAAGAGGTAGAAGATGCCGGGGACCGAACGATGATTCACCGATACCAGGTACCCCACTTTTTTAATTCTGTAGCTGGAAACACACATGAATTTCTACGATTCTCGTTTCTGGTTTAATTACAGGTAGATAGATAGGTGGGGATGTCCTATAATGAAATGGACATGCTATTGTTATTTTTGGCATATGTTAACTCAGAGAACAATCCTTGATTTACGTTGAAGGCGCTTTTTTGCTAGTATAGAGGGAACATGAAATCCACAATAGAAGGGTGAATGCGATGAATATAAAACCGCGCTACGTTGCGCTGTTGATGGCGCTAGCGGTCCTATTTGGAGCGGCAGGCTCGTACATAGGAATAGAATACTTCGCTGACGGCACGAACGAACAGGCACAATCTGAACAGTATGCAGATAAAGATGCGGAGAACTTTGGGAGTCTGTCCAAAGAGGAACAAAAGGCATTCATACAGAATATGTCCGGGAACGCCGATTTGAAAAAGGTGGAACAGGCATTTAGTACAATCCAGGAAAATTATGTAGAAGAAGTAGATAAAAACACCCTTGTTGAAGGGGCGATTCAGGGGATGCTCGATACGCTCGAGGATCCATACAGTGTGTATATGGATCCAGAAACGATGGAGCAGTTCAACCAAACGATCGAATCCTCTTTCCAGGGGATTGGTGCAGAAGTGAGCATGGTCAATGATAAGGTGACAATTGTCGCACCTATCAAAGGGTCACCCGCTGAAGAGGCCGGCTTGAAGCCGAACGATCAGATCTTGAAAGTGGATGGCGACAGTGTGGAAGGCCTTGACCTTTATGAAGCGGTTCTGAAGATCCGTGGGGAAAAAGGGTCAGAAGTGACGCTGCAAATTGACCGTCCAGGAGTCAGTGAACCATTGAACATCGACATCACCCGTGATGATATTCCATTAGAAACGGTGTATACCGATACGAAGGAGATCAATGGCAAAAAAGCCGGTATTATTGAAATCACTTCTTTCTCTGAGAAGACTTCTGATGAATTCCACGAAGCTTTAGAGAAGCTTGAAAAGGATGGCATGGACGGGCTGGTCATTGATGTGCGTGGGAATCCTGGAGGATTGTTCACGGACGTTCAGGAAATTTTGAAAGAGTTCATTCCGAAAGATAAGCCGATTGTTCAGGTGGAAGACCGTAAAGGTGAGAAAACGCGTTATTTCTCTGAAAACGAGGAGAAAAAGCCGTACCCCATTACCGTCTTAATGGACGAAGGCAGTGCTTCTGCTTCGGAGATTTTAGCTGCGACGATGCAGGAAGCGGGCGGTTATGATCTCGTCGGAACGAAGAGTTTCGGTAAGGGTACCGTTCAGCAGGCGTTACCGATGGGCGATGGCAGTACCATCAAACTGACCTTGTTTAAGTGGTTGACGCCTGATGGCAACTGGATTCATGAAAAAGGAATCGAACCGACAGTGAAAGTGAAGCAACCGGAATACTTTTACACAAATCCGGTAGAAGTGGAAAAGTCGCTTCAATACAATGACAATGATGAAAAAGTGAAAAACATCCAAATTATGCTGAAAGGTCTAGGGCATGATCCTGGCCGTACAGACGGGTACTACAGCAAGGAAACAGAAGCTGCTGTCCAGGCATTCCAGGAAGAAGCAGGGCTTGAAGCGACCGGTGTTGTTGATGAGAAGACCGGCGGCAAGCTTGAAGAAGCGATTATAAAAGAAGTGCGGGACGAGAAAAACGACAAACAAATGCAGAGAGCGGTCGAGGTCTTGTTTCAATAGGCAGGAATTTGCCGCTGGATGACGAATTATATCCGTAGTCTGTGACTGCGGATTTTTTCGTTATTGGGTAGAGACAACAGAGTGCGGCACGACTGAAAGGAGAATCATGTTGGACGTTTGGTTGATGGAAGTTGCAAAAGGGATGGGGATGATGGTCACTCTCCCATTTTTATACATAGCACTTGCGATGATTTTCATAGTATCCGGAAAACGAGTGAAAGAGGAACGAGCGGCTTTTGGCACACGAATCTTTGACCGCTTTACCGAATGGAAAGGAACGTGGGGAACGGCCGTCATAAGCGGCTTGATTTTATCCGTGTTGGCGGTTGGTGGAGGTGTGGTATTCAGTTATCCGTTGCTTCTTCTCATAGCCGGGATTCTGCTCCTTGTCAGTTTAACTGGACGATTGAGCTGGTACTCGTCTGCTTATACGCTGGGGTTAAGTTACCTGGTCTTGCTTGTCCTCCCCTATCTACCTGAATCTGTACGTGGTTACGAATGGATAGGTGTTCTACAGGAAACGCCTCTTCACACATTGGCGGGTGTAATGGCCGTTCTTTTATTAACCGAATCGATCCTGATGCTGCGTACAACGGCCTCTCTTACGTATCCTGAACGGTTGAAAGGGACACGTGGAATGTGGATTGGCCAGCACAGGTCAAGAAGGATGACGATCGTTCCGTTTCTCGCGTTGTTTCCGGGAGGCATGATTGAACCTTTTGCCCCGTGGTGGCCGCTTGTTTCGTTTGGTGGAGAAACGTATGGGTTGATTCTTATTCCTTTTGTTATGGGATGGGAATGGAAAGCCCGTGGTCAGTCTCCTGTCGTCGCGGCAAAAACGATGGGGCGGCATGTTTTTCTCCTCTCGCTCCTCGTCCTTGGACTAGCTGCTGGAAGCTTTTTCATAGGTGTGCTGTCCCTTGCTGCTGTGATGATCGGACTGATTGGGCGTGAATTCATATTCGTGCTGCACCGGATGCGTGAAGAGAAAACGCCATTCTTTTCTTCTACGAAAAAAGGCATTCGTATTCTGGGGGTCATACCGAGGAGTCCTGCTGATCAAATGGGGCTCACACCTGGGGAAGTCATCGAACGGGTGAATGCAATCCCTGTACGGACAGAAAATCAATTTTATGAAGCCCTGCAAAATTCAGGGGCGTTTACGAAAATGGAAGTACGTGATGAATGGGGAGAAAACCGCTACGTGCAGCGGGCGATGTATGAAGGTGAACACTATGAACTTGGACTCGTGTTTGTGGAACCAGCCACCCATGAAGCATCGTTGGGCATTTTCTAAATGATTGGATTCGGGACGGTTATCTTCTCCTTTAAGGAACTGGAAGATAACCGTTCTACTTTTTAAAGGGGGAGTTTCGGTGCAGACGTTACATATTTTGAATGGAGAAGAAATGGAAAAGGCTTTTCAACGCAAGGGACTTGTCGTAGGGGATCCAATGATTCCTTTCAATGAAGCGATGTGTGCGGGTGAGACCTGTGAAACCATATTCTCAAACCAATTCATAAAAACAAGGGCTTTGACCCATGGCGTTTCTGAAAGTGACTACAGACGGATTACTGTAGAAAAAATGGAGGCTGTCTTCCATGAAGGACGAAAACATCTTCAGTTATGGTTTGATGAAGATATGTTCTGCCAGATCAATCTTCTTACTCTCCTGGCCTGGCTCGATCAAATCGGTTATGAAGGAAAAATTGAACTTCGTATAGTTACACAGCAGTTCGATCCTCTCGCCTCCTATACTCTACATGTAGATGGATATCTATCGATGTATAAACAGGTCCTTATAAATCGGTCGATTCCATCTGAAGTTTCTCTTCCCCCGCTTAGCAAGGGCATTGAATTGTATTTGAAATACAAGGGCAGAGATAATGAACTTGTGAGGTTCATCGAACATCAGCCTGATTTATCCGAGGATAAGCTTGTAGAGCGGATGATTGAAACTTTTCAGGAATATGGACTGGGAGACGTTCAGTACATGCAGTTGATCAGGAATGTAAGAGCTTCTGAGAGGTGAAGGAGGCTCTTTTTGATTGAAGGAAGATGTTCTCATTTACTGGTGACGTGCATACACTTTTCACAGTTCAGTGATGAAAATGATTCTCAAATTCATTGACAGAGTGGAAACGAGCCCATAAACTAGATAGTAGAGAAAATATAGAATTCGTGATTTTTCGTGTAGCTCCAACAGCGATAGATTTCGTGAGACATAAAGGAGAGGTCAGATTATGGATACCCTGTTGGCGAATAATTTAACTTTAGGCTATGGAGATTCCATCATCATAGATTCATTAGATATTACGATCCCGAAAGGCAAAGTCACTGTACTCATCGGTGGAAACGGTTGCGGCAAGTCCACGTTGCTTCGTTCGATGGCTCGTTTATTGCGTCCAAAATCAGGTGAAGTCGTACTGGATAGCGCGGATATTTCCAAAATGCGTACGAAAGATGTGGCGAAAAAGATGGCCATTCTTCCGCAAAGTCCGACAACTCCTGAAGGTCTCAGCGTCTATCAGCTTGTAAAGCAAGGCCGTTATCCTTATCAAGGGTTCGCCAAACGCTGGTCGGACGAAGATGAGAAAGCTGTCACGCGTGCGCTTGAAGATACGAACTTGATGGAGTTGAAAGATAGAACAGTTGATTCTCTATCCGGCGGTCAGCGTCAACGTGCGTGGATCGCGATGACTCTTGCTCAGGATACAGATATTCTTCTATTAGATGAACCGACGACTTATTTAGATATGACGCACCAGATTGATATTCTTGATTTGCTCTTCGATTTGAATCAGGACAATGGACGTACGGTAGTCATGGTGCTTCATGATATTAACCTGGCCTGTCGTTATGCCGATCATATCATCGCCGTAAAAGATAAAACGGTATTCGCACAAGGGAAGCCTGAGGATGTTGTGACTTGTGACATGATGCAGCATGTATTCGAAATGCTTTGTGACGTGAGAGAGGATCCTCTTTTCGGTACACCGATGTGCATTCCTCATGGAAAAGGGCGCTGTTTGATCAAACAAGCGCAGGCGGAAGCTCAGGCTCAACAAAAACAAACAGTATAACTATTAAAAGCAATGTGCGCTGCACATTGCTTTTTTTCTTATCTGGAAAGGATTTCTGACTTTTTTGGTAGAAAGATACATAGAGAAGCAGGAACCAAACATGATAACATGGTATACATGTGTAAATACGATTTTATGATTGAGGGGATAATCCATGGAACGGGTGAAAGAATGGATGGATCAGGGGATCATAGCAGGGATTGCTGACCGCATTCCCCATGAACATTTGTTGCATATGCTTATGGATGGAATATCCGACTATATCTTTTTTATGGAAGTCGTCGGTGAGAGACGGTTTAAATATGTATATATGAATGATTCTGCGAAAAACCATTCCCCGATTAAAGGAGCGGGATGGGAAGGTAAATACATAGAAGACCTCCTAGGTGAGGAACAAGCCGAAGATTTAATTGAGGCCTATGAAGCGGTCGTCAGAAAAAAAGAGCCGCTTACGTACGAAGATGAAATTCTTATCAATGGAAAACTGTTCAGAGGGCATTCTGTGCTGACTCCGACCATGGACGAGTCGGGAGAAGTGACGCACATTGTGTCGATCACGAGAAACATTACAGATGTGATTGAAAAAGAGCGCGACCTCAGCCGAATCAATGCCATGTATCGTTCCTTAATGAAAGATACGACGGATGCGATTTTAATTATCGATACGGCGGGCAACATTTTGGAAGCGAACCATGCATTAGAAGAACTGTACGGATATACGAAAGAGGAGATGCAAACCTCTTCTTTTCCTTTTATACCCTCGAACAGGAGAGAAGAAGCGCAGGAACTTGTTCGTAAAGGGAAGGAAAGAGCGATCGCCCGGTACGAAACGGTCCGTCAAAGAAAAGACGGGACGCTCGTGGATGTTTCCATCAGCATTTCTCCGATTCAGAACGAGGACGGGGAAGCGATCGGACTCAGTTCCATTGTAAGAGACATTTCCAAAGATAAGGCCGCTCAGCGGAAACTGGAAGCGAGCAGATCCCGCTATCGATCGTTGTTCAAACATAACCCGCAGCCTATTATGACGCTTACTTTTCAGGGGCTGATTAAGAAAGCGAACCGTGCGACATTGAGCCTTCTGAAAACAGAGGAAGAGACTCTTGCGCAGACGTCTATTATCGAATGGGTGCCGGAAGAGCAGCGAAGTTGGTTGAGAAAGCAGTTGTTAGAATCCTTTTTTCAAAAAGGAACCCGGTTTGAAACGAGTTTTTGGATGGATGGAGAAGAACGTATTTTAAGAGTCTCTCTCGTTCCGATTATTAATGAGGGGCAGAAAGAAGGGATTTACGCCATTCTTGAGGATCGGACGGAACAAGAGAGGGCTGATGAGGCTTTAAGGCAGAGTGAGGAGAAGTTCCGTCTGATTGCGGATCATTCCAATGATTTGATCTCGGTTTTCTCACCGATGGGAGAACTGGTTTATGCGTCTCCATCACAAGAGAAATTCTTAGGCCGGGCCCCGCATGAGATGACTTCATCAGAACTGCTGCAGCAGCTCGAGCCTGATGATTTAACTGACCTTACTGATGCCTTTAAATGGAGCGAGAAGAGCAAAGAAGCGTTCACGATCTCCCTGACATTGAAAAGTCAGAATGGGGAGCCTGTCTGGTTTGAATGCAGGGGGACGCCGGTAGTCAGTGAACAGAATCATGTCAGCCATTTCGTCATTGTGGCCCGGGATATTTCCGAGCAGAAAAATTATGAAGAGAAACTTGAGCGTTTTGCTTTTTACGACTATTTAACAGATTTGCCGAATCGGAGGCTTTTTGAAGACCGGGTCGAGCAGGCCATTGCGAAAGCAGAACGATCAGGGGAGTCATTCGCCCTCCTTTATTTAGATGGGGATGGGTTCAAGTGCATCAATGATGAATATGGCCATGAAATCGGAGACGAATTTTTGTGCCGTGTCGGCCAGCGGATGAAAGAATGCATCCGGTCGGGAGATTCGGTCGGGCGGATCGGCGGGGATGAATTTGCGATTCTATTGGAAGACATTGCGGATCGTGATCAAATTTATGAAGTCTCTATAAGAGCGCTCGAGAAATTGAGAGAACCGTATATAGTTAAAGGAGAAGAAATCCGTTCCTCTTTCTCCATCGGTGTTGCCTGTTATCCAGAAGGCGGACGGACCTTGGATGACCTTTTCCGGTCAGCAGACAAGGCTCTTTATAAAGGGAAGCGGGACGGAAAAAATCAGGTGCGTTTATATGAGCATACTCGATAAAAAGCGGAGCCCCTGAGGGCTCCGTCTTTTTTATTCTGGAATTTCATTGAGGTTGTTGATGGTGTGCGTTGGGTTGATTCCAAGTTCCGGCCATTTTTGCTGCTTTCGGTTCACCCAGGTCGTATGGAAGCCGTAGGAAGCTGCCCCCGTAATGTCCCATGGATTACTTGAAAAGAAAAGGATCTCTTCTTTTTCAAATCCCAGCTGTTCATGGGCGTAGCTGTAAGCATCCGGGTGAGGCTTGAACACTTCAATATCGTCAGCGCTGAGTAAATCAAAGTCGTCTTTCAACTGATTGTTTTCTAAGAGGGGCTCTAACATCGAACGCGTCCCGTTTGAGAAAATAGTAAAGGTTTTCTCTTGATGATTTTGTTTCAAAGAAGGGACCTCATCATAAGGCTGAAGTTGTTCATATTCGTGCATCAGGTCTTCCACAACATCGGGTTTCACATCCACATTACTGTAAGCGAGGGCATCTAGAAGCGCCCACCTGGTAATGTCGGTGAATGGCTTGTATCCTTGGATCAACTGCCGGACGAGAAAATAGTGCACCTGACGGCTGCGCCACTCTTCGCTTACCTTGGGACTTTGATCAGGGAAAAATTGATGGATCTTTTTCATAACGCTATGAACGTCAAACAACGTTCCATACGCATCAAAAACATAGGCTTTATAAGTCATAGGTTCAGACTCCTTTCCATGGATTAGATTCCCCCTGGTGAATCAGGGTAAACAAGAAGTTAGGGGAGGGAGAAGAATGAATACACTGCACCATGGCTACTGGACATTTTTTGCAACAAGAAAACAAAAGTACACCGGTTGGTTTATATTCGGGAGCCTATCACCGGATATCGTGTATTATGTCATGTTCATTTATTTAAGTGTAAGAA
Organism: Halobacillus sp. GSS1; assembly: GCF_017307035.1. NCBI lineage: Bacteria > Bacillati > Bacillota > Bacilli > Caryophanales > Bacillaceae > Halobacillus > Halobacillus sp. GSS1. Next base: position 24,816 of record NZ_JAFLHE010000012.1, on the reverse strand, counting down.
GACAGGCCTGGCAGGTGATGGACGACGCCGATCCGATGCGGTCATTATTTGGTTTAGTCCATGATTTGTTTGAGCATCCGGTCGTTTTTATTTTGCGTCATGCTGGGCATTCTTTGTTTATATGGGGGATCATTTTTGTACTTGTTTTAATTTGGAAAGGAAGAAGTCTCTCTTTGTGGACCGCTTTTTCTTATGGGTGGCTTGGGCATGTAATCCTTGATATTCTTACCCACCATGATGATGCGGTTCCTATGTTTTATCCGATTAGCAGCTATACGTTTAAAAGCCCTGTTTCCTACTGGGATGATGATCATTATGCGAACGTTTTTTCTATGGTCAATACCCTGCTGATTGCGGTTTCTCTCCTCTATCTGCTCATTAGGAAAATCAGGAAGAAACGCCGTTCACAAAAAGTTCATGACTCATGACGGCGCTTTCCTTTCTCTATCATCTAAATTTCATGATATGATTTACTTAGGAAACAAACAATATTCATGACACCATGATCATAGATAGAGAAAGGGTAAGACGATGAAGAAATTTTCAATTCTAACAACATTCGTTACGTTTCTCGCGTTGATTCTCGGAAACCTGGTCGTTGCGACAGATTCAGGGGACGCGTGTGGGACGACGTGGCCGGTCTGTAATGGAAAGATCTTTCCTGATATTACGGACTATCACGTCATTATAGAGTATTCACACCGTTTGATGGTCCCATTGCTTATCATGCTAACTGGACTCAACGCTGTTGGTGCGATCTATAAATACCGCAAAAACAAATCTGTATTTATTTTAGCTATTCTAAGTTTGGCACTGCTTGTATTTCAGTCTATTGTAGGTGGTTTAAACGTCCTTCTTGGCACACCACCTGGGTTTACGACGTTCGATGTTACTTTCAGTCAGCTGCTGTTAATTGTTCTAGTGTTGTTGAGTTACAGTCTGCATGAAAAGAAGATTGAGCTGAACCGGACGAGCTGGGCATCGGTATCCATGAGCTACCGCGCTTTTTTGATCGGCTATATCGCCTATATTGCTCAAGTCATTCTCGGAGCATTCTTTAAACACAGCCGTGCAAGTAATGTCATGATGGATATTCCAGCGATGGAGTACTTGATCACAAGCGAATCTGTGGCGAATGCCGTGTATTCCTTACACTGGGTGGCTACCTTTGTGGTCATTGTCGCAGCGATTTGGTTCGTCATTTATGCATCAAGGTTCAAATACCATATCGCGTTATCCTGGGCCTATTTGATCTCACTTCTGCTGAATGCAGTGGTAGGATTTATTATTGTCGTGACGGGGAACGTCGTCCTCGCTTCATCCATGCACATGCTCATTTCCACAGTGACAATGGTCATCGGAGCGTGCATCCTCGGAGGATACTGGTTTAAACTGCAAAAGAAAACAATGAAAGCATAAAAAGGAAGCTGCTGACAAAGGCAGCTTCCTTTTTTGAGTTTGTATGGAAATTTCTGTATGACCTGGTCTGGAACAAAGTTCCAGACCAGGTCATACAGAAAATACCAAATAATGAGCAAAAGAAAAAGAGCCGTTTGGGAACGGCTCTTTATTGGAACAGTTGTTGGATTTCTTCTTCGCTCAGGGAAGTCAGCATGGATTCTCCTGGTTGGATGATTTGGTCGACGAGGTCGCGTTTCTTTTGTTGGAGCTGGTAAATGCGTTCTTCGATCGTCCCTTCGGATATCATCCGGATAACCTGCACGACTTTTTCCTGACCGATACGGTGTGCTCGGCCGGCTGCCTGTTCTTCAATGGCCGGGTTCCACCAGAGGTCGTATAGAATGACAGTGTCTGCGCCGGTGAGGTTCAGACCGGTTCCTCCCGCTTTCAGGGAGATAAAGAACGCATCTTTTTCCCCTTCATTGAAAGCTTCGACCATTTCCATGCGTTTTTCTGATTTGGTGCTGCCATCTAAGTAGAAGGCCTGTAAGCCATCTTTGGCCAGTTCATCATGCATCTTGGTCAGCATGCTTGAAAACTGAGAAAAGATCAGCAGTCGGTGCCCACTTTCTTTCAGCTCACGCGTCAGTTCTTTCAACTGTTCAAGCTTCCCTGACTGTCCTTCGTAGTTTTCAAGGAACAGACCGGGGTGACAGCAAATTTGACGCAGTCTCGTAAGCCCAGCAAGGATTTCAAGCTTGCCTCGCTGGATCCCCTTCGTTGCAATCGTCTCCTGGATGTCGTTTTGAATCCGCTCCAAGTAGGCGAGGTACACTTCTTTCTGTTCCCGTGTCAGCTCTGAATATTGGACCGTATCAATCTTATCCGGCAGCTCATCGAGCACTTCTGTTTTCATCCGGCGTAAGATGAAAGGTCGCGTCATCAGAGAGATTTTTTCCGGCTTTAATTGCAAAAACTTTTTCTTGCTGGTGAAAAATCCTGGCATGATGGTACGGAACAGTGACCAGAGTTCCTGCAGGGAATTCTCAATGGGTGTGCCACTTAAGGCGAAACGGTGTCTCGATTTAATTGATCGAACGGCTACAGCTGTTTTCGTCGTTTCATTTTTGATCGCCTGAGATTCATCAAGCACCATCGCGTGAAACTTTTGCTCTTCATAGGAAGTGATGTCCTGCCTGAGCAATGGATAAGAGGTAATCCAAACATCCCTATCTGCCGCTTCGTTCAGCGCTTCCTGCCTCGCTGAAGGATCCCCGGTCAAAATCTGCACTGACAATTGCGGGGCAAATTTCTCGAGTTCCTTTTTCCAGTTGTACACAAGAGAGGCAGGAGCGATGATGATGGCTGGATCAGTCATCTTCCCTTTCAACTTTTCATCCAACAGAAAAGTGATCGTTTGAATGGTTTTCCCTAAGCCCATATCATCCGCGAGTACTCCGCCTAAGCCGTAATGGCTGAGCATCTTCATCCAGCGGAAGCCGGTCAATTGGTAGGGGCGTAAGTCTGCCTGCAGACCTTCCGGTGGATCAATCTCAAAGGATTGAGGTGATTTCAGCCGATCGACAAGCTCTTGGAAAAGCTGATTTCTTTCTGCTTCACTTGGATTCAGGGCATCTTCCACCTGCAAGCTTCGTGCTGTTGAGACTTGGAAATGGTTGTCTTCTAAATCTTTCGTGCTTAAGTCAAGATCATCGACGAGTTTTTGAAAACGATCGAAGGATTCACTCGTTAAAGCCATGAGCGCACCATCAGACAGGCGGTAATACTTTTTCCGTTCAATGACGGCTTTAAGTGCTTCTGTAACATCGTCGTCACTAATGCCCTCGATAGTAAAATTGATATCGAGCCAATTGCCGTCGCTCTCCAGTTCAACCGACGTCTGCAGTTCGAGGGGGCGATCTTCTACAAGAGAACGGACCGAAGACGACAAGTAAACATCACTATGTTCTTTCAGCTTTGGTAAGTAGTGATAAAGGAATTGATCGAGTTTGTCTTCGTCCTCTATATAGACCATCTCTCCATCAAACTTGAATTCTGCAAGTTCAATGATCTGCATGATTTCCTGCTCTGTCTGTCGATCCCGTCTGACAATGGTTTGATTGCTCAATGGCTGCTCATTGAAGGGGTCGATCGTCAAGTCACCATATTGAAAGTTCACATCAAGCGTAAGTGTCCACTGTTGAAAATCCAAGTAGGTTTTAGCAACGAGCGACTCCTGCACAATTTTTTCTTGAGCGGAGCGATCAAGCTGGACATCTGCAATGGTTTCAAGTTCAGGTAGGACATACGACACAATCCCTTCCATATCATGATGGCTTACGGTGTGGCTGCCATTTGAATTATAAGGAAGGATGGTGTAAAGCGTTTGAATAACTTCCTCCTGCTTAGCATCGACGGGATAAAAAGCTCCTTGTTTATAAAGAAGGTGGTAATCCGACAGGTAATCGTAATCTTTCAAATGGTTCATGTGCATATGAAAGTGGCCTCGTTCTTCAGAAACATAAAAAGAAAGGTCCGGGAACTCCTCTTTGAAACGGATGAGTCCTACGTTTTCCCCGCGTTCCATGACCTCTGTCTGCTGCTTTTCTAAAAGAGGGAGCAGTTGGTCAGCAAGTGTGGGAGAAATTTTTAATACTTTTGGTTCGGCCGAATTCCACTGTTGCTCATAAAATTGCTCTTGTTCGTAGGCAAGCTGTAAAAGCCTAAAAATTTCTTTGTCATCAGCAGAAAAGGAGTGTTCTGCCGGGTCGTACGTGAACTTCTTAGTAATGCGGTACGCTTGATTTTTGCGGATATGATCAAGCAGCTCGCGAATGTTTTTAATCACATAGGGATAGTTTTCCCCGAGCTTCATTTCCAAGCCGAGGCTCTTAGAACCGAGAATGGATTGAAGGTGAAGGTAATATTGGATTTGAAGAGGTTTCTTCAAATCCTCCCCGCCACGATTTTCCTGACGCTGTCTGAACGCTTCGAACAAGCTGACCGCAAACATCCGGTCCTGGTTCGTCAAACCGGACTGGGATTTCCGCCCCTTTTCTGCTAGTTTCGGTGCCAGATCTTCTAATGTCTTTTCCCGGATGGCGATCAGGACGGCAGCAATATGTTTACAGGTATAATAGGTGGAATAAGCGGCACATTCGCACGTCGCTTCTACATCTTCGTCCTCAAAAAAGAAGACACGGACTTCATAGTCGTGTGTACCTGCAACGACCGCCCGCCATGAACGAATTGCGCTATTATGAGAAAGGCCGTACACTTTCCCCCGGTCGAAATATTGCTTCCCACGTGTGTAAAAAGTCTGACCAGTGATTTTCTTTATATCGTTCGGTTGTAATAAGTAACTCTGCATAACTGGCATCCTTACTATCGTTTTTTTCCTATTATAACAGGTTTCAACACCCAAAGAGAATGAGAGGGTTTAGGAAGAAGTGGAAGACCAGGTCATCCATAATCTGGATGACCTGGTACACCAATATTTGGAATGGGTTCGTATTTGTGATTGATTTTACAGGTTGGTTATGCTAACTTTCAAAGTATAATCAAAAAATTCGACGAAGGCGCTTGAGTGTGTGAGCGCTTTTTTTATGGAGTGAATCTGCCAATGTAAAACGTATATCCTACCCAGCCTAATGTATTGAAATTCTTAATAAACGGAGGATATCACGATGAGTCAAATACAAGATGAAATGAAAAAGCGCCGTACGTTTGCTATTATCTCCCACCCGGACGCCGGTAAAACAACGATGACGGAGAAAATGCTATTATTCGGAAACTTGATCCGATCTGCAGGTACGGTCAAAGGGAAAAAGTCTGGTAAGTTTGCTACATCCGACTGGATGGAAATTGAGAAACAGCGTGGAATTTCTGTCACGTCCAGTGTGATGAACTTCCCTTACAAAGATTATCAAGTAAATATTTTGGATACACCCGGACACGAAGACTTCAGTGAAGACACGTACCGTACATTGACGGCTGTCGACAGTGTTGTCATGGTTATTGATGGGACAAAAGGGATTGAGGCGCAGACGCTCAAGCTCTTTAAAGTTTGTAAAATGCGCGGCATCCCGATCTTCACTTTTATCAACAAAATGGACCGTGAAGGCCGTGAGCCGTTGGAATTGATGGAGGAAATTGAAGAAACCCTGAACATCGAAACGTATCCAATGACCTGGCCGGCAGGTATGGGTAAGCGCTTCTTAGGCGTTTTCGACCGTGAAAATGAACAATTTGTTCATTACACAGGGAACGAGGCAGAAGAATATATTCCTTACAGCGAACTTGACCAGCACCCCGAGTTGACGGAGAATGCCACGTTCCAGGAATCGGAAGAGGAAATGGAAATGGTGGCTGAAGCTGGGGATACCTTCGATATGGAAAAAGTGTTGCGCGGTGATCAGACGCCTGTCTTCTTCGGAAGTGCTCTCGCTCCATTTGGAGTGGAAACTTTCTTCAATTCATTCATTGATATGGCTCCTGAACCGGCACCGAGAAAATCGACAGAAGGTATTGTTTCTCCGGATCATGAAGAATTCTCTGGTTTCATCTTTAAGATTCAGGCGAACATGAATCCTCAGCACCGAGACCGAATCGCTTTTGTCAGAATATGCTCCGGGAAGTTCGAGCGTGGGATGAACGTGACGCTCTCCCGTACAGGAAAAACGTTCAAGCTTGCTCAATCCCAGCAATTTGTAGCTTCATCCCGAGGAACCGTGGAGGAAGGGTATGCCGGTGATATTATCGGAATCTATGATCCGAACGTCTACCGAATCGGAGATACGATTGTAACCGGTAAATCCAATTTCGAATACGATGAGCTTCCACAATTCCCTCCTGAATTATTTAAGAAAGTAACGGCGAAGAACGTCATGAAATCCAAGCAGTTCCGAAAAGGATTGGAACAGCTGGTTCAGGAAGGTGCCATTCAGTTGTTCAAGCGTTATAGATTTGAAGACTATATCATCGGAGCGGTTGGTGAGCTTCAATATGAAGTGTTTGAATACCGTATGAAGAACGAGTACAACGTAGACATTGAATTGACTCCTCTCGGCGAACGTATCCCTCGCTGGCTACAGGAAGACCAGGTTGATGAATCGCTGTTTGATGAACGAAACATGCTTGCAGAAGATCGAGAAGGCAATCCGCTTGTCCTCTTTAAAAACGACTTCTCTCTACGTTGGTTCAAAGATAAAAATCCAGACATCGAACTGATCGACTTGTTTGAAGTGAACGAATACAACCAAACGTTGAATTCCTAATAAGCGAAGCACTTTGCGTAAAAGCAAAGTGCTTCTTTTTATTGTTAAGATGGGATAAACTGGATGACCTGGTGTGGAATATATGGAATATAATTCCACACCAGGTCATCCAGTAATTGACAGCGCAAACCTGAATGCGAATGTTTGTTCGTTCGATGTTAGAATGGTAAACTGTTGTGGTAAACTAAAAAGTACGAGTATAGACAATGAACGGAGGTTTTCGTCGTGGAGGAGAAGTTTGAATTAGTTTCACAGTATTCACCTCAAGGGGATCAACCGCGAGCGATTGAAGAACTTGTTCAAGGAATTGAACGAGGAGATAAGCATCAGACATTGCTCGGGGCCACAGGTACAGGAAAGACATTTACGATGTCCAATGTCATTGAGCGGGTGAATAAACCGACACTGATCATTGCCCATAACAAAACGCTTGCTGGACAGTTATATAGTGAGTTCAAAGAGTTTTTTCCGAACAATGCTGTCGAGTATTTCGTCAGTTACTATGACTATTATCAACCAGAAGCTTATGTGCCTTCGTCAGATACATTTATCGAAAAAGATGCGAGCATAAATGATGAGATTGATAAATTACGTCACTCAGCGACCTCTGCTCTTTTTGAGCGGAACGATGTCATCATCGTTGCTAGTGTTTCTTGTATCTATGGTCTCGGTTCTCCCGACGAATACCGCAGTCAGGTGCTATCTATAAGATCGGGAATGGAAAAAGACCGTGACGAGTTATTAAGAAATCTTGTAGATATCCAGTATGCAAGAAATGATATCGACTTTCAGCGTGGTACGTTCCGGGTTCGTGGGGATTCGGTTGAAATCATCCCCGCCTCAAGAGAGGAACATGCTATGCGTGTGGAATTTTTTGGAGATGAAATCGACCGCATCCGCGAAGTCGATGTTTTGACTGGAGAAGTGATTGGTGACCGGGATCACGTCGCGATATTCCCTGCATCACACTTCGTCACCCGCGAAGAAAAGTTGAAAAAAGCGATTAAAAATATAGAAAAAGAATTGGAAGTACGTCTAAAGGAATTGCGTGACCAAGATAAGTTACTGGAAGCCCAGCGTCTTGAACAACGGACGAATTATGATCTTGAAATGATGAATGAAATGGGTTTCTGTTCCGGAATCGAAAACTATTCCAGGCACCTGACATTCAGAGAAGAAGGGGCCACACCTTATACCCTGCTTGATTATTTTCCTGATGATTTCCTCATGATGGTAGATGAGTCACACGTTACTCTTCCTCAGGTAAGGGGGATGTACAACGGGGACCGAGCACGGAAACAAGTACTGGTGGACCATGGTTTCCGCCTGCCTTCAGCCATGGATAACCGGCCGCTCATGTTCCCTGAATTCGAAAAACATATCAATCAGATCGCTTATGTTTCTGCGACCCCGGGCCCTTATGAAATCGAGCATACACCGAAAATGATTGAACAGATCATTCGACCGACCGGACTGCTGGATCCTGAAATTGACGTCCGCCCGATTCATGGACAGATCGATGACCTTGTCGGGGAAATCAATAAACGAAAAGATCAGAATGAACGCGTGCTCGTGACGACATTAACGAAGAAAATGTCTGAGGATCTGACCGATTACCTCAAAGACTTAGGGATTAAGGTTGCTTATTTACACTCGGAAATCAAGACACTGGAACGCATTGAAATCATACGTGACCTCAGGGTCGGTAAATACGATGTCATTGTCGGAATTAACCTGCTTCGTGAAGGACTGGACATTCCGGAAGTTTCCCTCGTCACCATCCTGGATGCGGACAAAGAAGGATTCCTGCGTTCCGACCGCTCCCTGATCCAGACGATAGGTCGAGCGGCACGTAATGAAAACGGTCGAGTGATTATGTATGCGGATAAGATGACAAAATCCATGCAGTTTGCGATCGATGAAACTTACCGCCGACGTGAAAAACAAATCGCTTATAACGAAGAGCATGGCGTCACACCGAAAACGATCAAGAAGGAAGTGCGTGACGTCATTAAAGCGACGAACGTTGCCGAAGACGAAGCAGGATATGATACAGGTAAGAAGCCTTCAGAAATGACCAAGAAAGAACGTCTGGAAATGATCGACAATTTGGAAACCGAAATGAAACAAGCCGCACGCGACCTCGATTTCGAACGGGCAGCCGAACTGCGTGATGTGCTGTTGGAATTAAAAGCGGAGGGATGAGAAGAGTATGGTCAGCAAACATATCAGTATTAGAGGAGCACGTGCTCACAATTTGAAAAATATCGATATCGACATCCCGAAAAACAAACTGGTCGTCATGACCGGTTTGTCCGGTTCGGGTAAGTCTTCTTTGGCCTTCGATACGATTTATGCGGAAGGGCAAAGACGGTACGTTGAATCACTAAGTGCCTATGCCCGACAGTTTTTAGGCCAGATGGACAAGCCCGATGTGGATTCCATCGAAGGCTTGTCCCCGGCAATTTCGATCGATCAAAAAACAACGAGTCGAAACCCCCGTTCAACCGTAGGTACGGTAACAGAAATCTATGACTACCTGCGTTTGTTGTTCGCCCGTATCGGTCGTCCGACTTGTCCGAAGCATGGGGTGGAAATCAGTTCACAAACGGTTCAGCAGATGGTTGACCGGGTGATGGAGTATCCAGAAAGGACGAAACTCCAAATCCTTGCCCCTGTTGTTTCTGGTAGGAAAGGTGAACACGCCAAAGTCTTTGAGCAGCTCCAGAAGGAAGGTTATATCCGCCTTCGTGTCGACGGGGAAATGCGCGAAATTTCCGAGGAAATAAATCTCGAAAAAAATAAAAAGCACTCGATTGAGGTCGTTATCGATCGGATCGTCGTGAAAGATGGAGTGGAAGGCCGACTTTCTGACTCTATCGAAACAGCGCTTAAACTTGGCGGCGGTCATACGATTGTGGATGTCATCGGAGAAGAAGAGCTGATGTTCAGTGAACACCATGCATGTCCAATCTGTGGGTTCTCAGTCAGTGAATTAGAGCCAAGAATGTTTTCATTCAACAGCCCTTATGGAGCTTGTAACCGTTGTGACGGTTTAGGCACACAGCTTGAAGTGGACATTGACCTGGTCATCCCGGATTGGGGCCGTTCTTTGAATGAGCACGCGATTGCTGCATGGGAACCACAAAGTTCTCAATACTATCCGCAGCTTCTGAAAAGTGTTTCCGATCACTACGGGATTGATATGGATAAACCATTCCGTGACCTGCCGGAAGAACATAAAGAAAAAGTGCTCTATGGCAGTGGGGAAGACAAAATCTACTTCCGCTATGAAAATGATTTCGGAAAAGTACGTGAGAACGATATTTTCTTCGAGGGTGTCATTCCGAACATTGCTCGTCGTTACCGTGAAACGAGCTCGGATTATATCCGTGAACAGATGGAGAAATACATGGCTCAAAAGCCATGTCCGAAATGTAAAGGAAATCGTTTGAATGAAGAAGCGCTCGCAGTCTTAATCGATGGAAAGCACATCGGGATCACGACTGATTATTCTGTGACTGAAGCGAAAGAGTTCTTCGAAGCTCTTGAGTTGACGGAGAAAGAAGAAACGATTGCCCGGATGATCCTGAAAGAAATCTGTGAACGCCTCAGCTTCCTCGCGAATGTGGGGCTGGATTATTTAACCCTTTCTCGTTCGGCAGGGACCCTGTCCGGTGGCGAAGCCCAGCGTATTCGACTGGCCACCCAAATCGGATCAGCCCTTACCGGCGTTTTATATGTGCTCGATGAGCCTTCCATCGGTCTTCACCAGCGCGACAATGACCGATTGATCAATACCCTGAAGCGGATGCGTGATCTTGATAATACCTTGATTGTCGTAGAGCATGATGAAGATACGATGCTGGCAGCGGATTATCTGATTGACATCGGCCCGGGAGCCGGGGCTCACGGGGGAGATATTGTCACTCAGGGAACCCCGAAACAGGTGATGAAAAGTCGTAAATCCTTGACGGGTCAATATCTTTCAGGCAAAAAGTTCATCCCTCTTCCAGCGGAACGTCGGAAGGCCGATGACCGCTTCCTGAGAATTAAAGGAGCCGAAGAGAACAACCTTAAAAAAGTGGATGCAGAAATCCCGCTCGGAGTGTTCACAGCCGTAACAGGAGTTTCCGGTTCCGGTAAAAGTACACTTATTAACGAGATCTTGTACAAGTCCCTTTCTATGAAGCTTCACAATGGCAAGCAGAAGCCAGGAAAGCATCAGACGATTGAAGGTATGGAACATCTTGATAAAGTGATTGATATCGATCAATCTCCGATCGGCCGTACTCCACGTTCCAACCCGGCTACTTATACGGGGGTGTTTGATGATATCCGTGACGTATTCGCGCAGACGAACGAAGCGAAAATCAGAGGATATAAAAAAGGCCGGTTCAGCTTCAACGTAAAAGGTGGGCGATGTGAAGCCTGCCGCGGGGATGGAATCATCAAGATTGAAATGCACTTCCTCCCAGACGTTTATGTCCCTTGTGAAGTCTGTGATGGGAAAAGGTATAACCGTGAAACACTGGAAGTGAAGTATAAAGGGAAGAGTATCGCTGATGTACTTGGAATGACGATTGAAGAAGCGCTTGATTTCTTTGCAAACATTCCTAAGATTAAACGCAAGCTGCAAACGGTCGCTGATGTAGGTCTGGAATATATCAAACTCGGTCAACCTGCCACTACTCTGTCGGGAGGAGAGGCCCAACGGGTGAAGCTCGCAAGTGAACTTCACCGCCGCTCGAATGGTAAGTCCTTTTACATTTTGGACGAGCCGACAACCGGCCTGCATGTCGATGACATATCAAGGTTATTGAAGGTGTTGCAACGACTTGTAGATAACGGGGATTCGGTCTTGATCATTGAGCATAATCTTGATGTCATTAAAGAAGCCGATCATATTATTGACCTCGGACCAGAAGGTGGAGAAAACGGAGGGCGCATTATTGCAAGCGGTACTCCAGAACATGTATCAGAGCAGGAGATCTCTTACACGGGACGCTATTTAAAGCCAGTTCTGGAACGCGACAGAGCGCGGATGGATAAGAAAATGAACGCGCGTGAAACCGTAGGGAACAAGTAGATGTTTTGACGCTTGTCTCTAAATTGAGTATCGTTAAACAAGAATCGTTTGACGGGAGGAATACGAGTGGATGCCATTCAACAAAAAGTTGTTCAAGAAAAAATTGACCAACTAGCGAATAAAGAAGTTTATGTACACTTAGAAACTACAAACGGGGCTTATGCAAGTCACTTCGATGAAAATGCCTACAACGTAGGAGCTTTCATCCGAAACGCTCAAGTCACTTACCAACACGGAAAAATTGTCAGTACGGGAGGATCCTACCGCGTAGGTCTGAAACTTGACCTGGGCTGGGTTTATGCCGAAGGTTTGACAGATTTCGAAGTGGATGAGAAGGATCGACTGCTCATGGCCGGTCATGACCGTGAAGGCCGTTTAATGGTTGCTCTTGAAATCAGCGAGACTCCTTTTTCACATGAGGCGGATCCTGATGAGTAATGAAAAAGTGGTTGTCATCTTCCCACATCCGGATGATGAATCGTTCGGAGCGTCTGGAACGATATCTAAGTTCCGTGACGAAGGCGTACCGGTAACTTACCTGTGCGGTACGCTTGGGGAGATGGGCCGAAACATGGGTAATCCTGTATTCGCTAATCGTGAGACGCTCTCTTCTTTTCGAGAAAAGGAGCTGGCTGAAGCAGCGAAACAGTTGGATATAGACGTCGAAATGCTTGGCTATAGGGATAAAACATTGGAATTTGAGCCTAGGCAGCAAGTGGCTGAGCATTTGCAGGAACGTATCGAATCATTAGGAGCTACCATTATTATTACGCATTATCCTGGGTATGCTGTTCATCCGGATCATGATGCTCTCGGAGCAGCAGTGATTGAGGCTGTTACAAACATTCCGGAGGAGAAGCGTCCGCAAGTGTGGATGCATGCGATTTCCAATGATTCCGAACAAGATTTAGGAAAGCCGGAGATCATCACAGATGTACGCCCTTACTGGGAAAGGAAATTGGCCGCTATCAAAGCCCACCTCTCTCAGGCTGATGGGATGATGAGCTTGATTGAAAATAATGATCAGACGGCTGAGCAATTAGAGCGGTTGAAAACAGAACGATTTTATAAGTATAACTCCCAATGATACCGGACACCTGAGAAACGAACCAAGTTTTCTCAGGTGTTTTTTAGTTTTTGAACCCTTTCAATAGGGAAAAACGTAAGAGATGAAAAGGAGCTGATCTTATGAATGAAGAACGTATGAAAATTCTACAAATGATCGAAAAAGGCACCATTTCCGCAGAAGAAGGCGCGAAACTATTAGAAGCTGTAGAAGAACCTTCGTCGAAGGAATCAGAGCAGCGCGAGAAGTCTTCGAAGTACGGAATAAGAAATTTCCTGGATGACGCTATGGAGAAAATTAAAAATGCAGACTTCGATTTAACTTTTGGAGAATACGTTGAATTCAGTGATGATACGGTTCTTCCTAACGAGACGTTTCATGATGCTGACCTTTCCATATCCAATGGCTCTTTAAAAGTCCATACCTGGGATCAGGAAGATGTGAAAGCTTCTTATCAAGTCAAAGTCTATCAAGTGGAAACAGAAGAAGAGGCGCGGAAAAGATTTCATGATGAAACCCAAGTGGAGATTAAAAATGGTCTCCTTCGCATAGCCAGCCCTTCGAAAAAGATAAAAATGAATGTAGATTTATACATTCCGAATAAAAAATACGAATTTATCAAATCACAATTAACGAATGGGAATATGGATTTTGAGAATATCAGGAGTGATCACTTCCAAATGAAAACGTCAAATGGAGCCGTGCAAGCGAAGCAGCTCTCTGGAATGACATGTAAAATACAGACCGGCAACGGAGCGGTCCACCTGCAGGAAGGCACTTTTGATGAGTGCGAAACAGATACGATCAATGGAGCCATTACACTTTCAGGAGATATTGGAAAAGCGGATGCTTCTTCAGTCAGCAGCGCTATAACGGTCGATCACAAAGGTACGAAAGCGCACACAGGCTTTTACAAAACAACGACAGGCAGAATACAAGTATCTCTTCCAACAGAAAAGAAAGTGGATGGTGTCCTGAGAACCAAATTCGGTCAAATTAAATGTGAATTGGATAATTATAAGATTTTGAAAGACCGAAATGATGTCGCCAACAAAATGTTGGAATTCGAAGCGTACGAACAATTCGAAGAAGCATATCATATAGAAGCAGAGACGAAGACAGGGGCAGTTACTGTACAATCTCCTGTGAAACTTTGAAGAAATGAACGACACATGAAAGGCAGGATGAAACTATGAAGAATTGGTTAATCCATATCGTCGTCAACGCCATCGCCATTATTGCGGTTGGAGCACTCTTTGATTCCGTAATCATTGACGGGGTGGGAGGCGCATTGCTGGCGGCACTTATTTTATCGATACTCAATGCCATCGTGAGGCCGGTCTTAGTGATCCTCACTTTACCGATTACGATTTTATCGCTCGGTCTATTCCTGTTCATCATCAACGCCATTACCTTGTGGCTGACCGATGCATTCCTGGGCAGTACTTTTGAAATTGATAGCTTCGGCATGACCATCATCGCCGCTATAATTATATCTCTGATCAACCTTGTGTTGAACAGCTTAATCAAGGATATGAAAAAATAACCCCCCCCTTTACCGTATGAGTTTTCTCATACGGTATTTTTATTGCATCCCTTACCTCACTAACGCTCCCTATTCTTGAAGACTCAGTTTCGAGATCTCTGTTGAGTGTGTGGGGCTGCGGGGAATGACTCGCTTTCCGCGGGAGCGCGGTGAGCCTCCTCGGACTACGTGCTGTGGGGTCTCACCAAGCACTTTTATCCCGCAGGAGTCTCGCCATTCCCCTCCGACCCTTTGCCATCAAAAATCCTCAAAACCACTATTAAAAAGTCAGCTCGGATGAATGTGGGAAGTGACTTATAGAACATCCTATAGCACTTAAAAGCTTGATCCAGAGCGCTTTATACCTCTAACAGTTGGACGATGGAAGACCATACAACTTTGTACAGGGGTTCGTTTCTCCCTTACATCGAAAGGGGTGGTTGGGAAGCTGCGAGACTCCCATGGGAGGAAGCTCGTCACTCCCCCCACAGGAAAGCGAATAGCTTCCCAGCCACCCCTGACGCTCAATAGCATAACGAACACCGAAAATATCTCGAAACTGAGTCTTCCACAATCCTGCCAGGTAGGATAATATGCAAACTCTGGTAGAGTGATTGGATCAAGGGAAATACTGCTAAAAAACCTCCCTATCCAAGATTTATTGAAAACATGCTACAATAGAGGACAGTGATTGATGAAAGAGGAGGTTGATGGACAATGAGCAAGGTCCGTACACAAGATTTGTTAGAACAATTTGCACTTGAACTCGTTGCCGGTGCTGACGGCGTCCACCGTGAAATACATATGAGTGATATTTCTCGTCCTGGCGTAGAAATGACAGGGTATTTCAAGTTTTATCCGAAAGATCGCCTACAGCTGCTCGGTAAGACAGAACTCTCTTACTTTAATGAACTTGCAAAAGAACAAAGAAGAGAACGAGCGGAAAAGCTTTGTACAGATGTGACACCTGGAATTGTTATTACCCGGGGAATGGATATTCCTGATGAACTTAGTGAAGCAGCCAATGAGGCGGGCGTTCCACTCATGTTGTCACCATATAAAACGACGAGAGTGATTAGTCGCCTGACGAATTATTTGGAATCCAAGTTTGCTCCGTTTACGGCCATCCATGGGGTGCTTGTCGACATTTACGGGATTGGTGTGTTGATCACCGGTCAAAGTGGTGTCGGTAAAAGTGAGACAGCTCTTGAGCTGGTGAAGCGCGGGCATCGTCTTGTGGCTGATGATAGTGTGGAGATTCGACAAGAGGATTATGATACATTAATCGGAAACAGCCCTCCACTGATTGAGCACCTTTTGGAAATTCGTGGACTGGGCATTATCAATGTGATGACTTTGTTCGGTGCAGGAGCTGTTCGAAGCTATAAACGGATCACACTCGTCATCAACCTTGAATTGTGGGAAAAGAACAAACAATACGACCGTCTTGGTTTGGAAGAAGAAACGATGAAGATCATGGATGTTCAAGTTCCGAAAGCAACGATTCCTGTTCGTCCTGGTCGTAACCTTGCCGTCATTATTGAAGTTGCTGCGATGAACTTCCGTTTGAAACGCATGGGCGTCAATGCTGCTGAAGAATTTTCAGAGCGTCTGACAAAAGTCATCGATCAAGACCAAACGCAAGAATAAAGGAGGGAACCGCTGATGACATGTACACCTGAACCGTTAAACCCGGTCTTCCTCCAATTAGGTCCGCTTTCGATTTACTGGTATGGCTTGATTATTGCCACAGGAGCTTTTCTGGGGCTTTGGATTGCTACACGTGAGACAGAACGTCTCGGTTTGAAAAAAGACTATATGGTCGATATCGTTGTATTTGCAATTCCGGCAGCCATCGTGTGTGCCAGGATTTATTATGTCATTTTCGAATGGGATCGTTACGTTGGTGGACCATGGTGGAAAGTTTTTGCCGTGTGGGAAGGCGGAATTGCCATTCACGGGGCACTGATTGGTTCCGTGCTGACCGCCTATATTTATACGAAAATTAAAGGATTGTCCTTCTGGATGATGGCGGATATTGCTGCGCCGAGTATTATTCTCGGACAGGCGATTGGACGCTGGGGAAACTTTATGAACCAGGAAGCCCACGGCGGCCCGGTATCCGAATCATTTTATAATAACTTTATGCAGTATTTGCCCGGGTTCATCAACCAGCAAATGTGCATCGATGGTACAGTCTATCATCCGACATTCTTATATGAATCTGTGTGGAACATCATCGGATTTGTTTTACTGTTAGTGTTGCGTCACAAATTTAATCCACGTCGTGGAGAAGTGTTCTTAAGTTATGTCATCTGGTATTCTGTTGGACGTTTCTTTGTTGAGGGCATGAGAACAGACAGCCTTTATCTATTCGGTGAGATTCGTACAGCGCAATTTATCTCCATCGTGCTTGTCATTGGAGCGGTTATTGCGATCATTTACCGGAGAAAGAATGGCATGGCGAATAAATATTATAACGGAAAGAAAGTAAAATAAGGGAGCAGGTAGCATGAAAGGGATTCTAAAACGTGGAAGTAAAAAGGGATTGGAGTTGACGTGGACGCTCGGAAAAGTCATTTTTCCCGTAACGTTAATTGTCACAATCCTTCAGTATACGCCGGTTCTCCCTTGGGTTATGGAAAAATTGGAACCTTTAATGGGGTGGCTTGGACTATCCGGTGAAGCTGCTGTTCCTCTTGTTTTAGGTAACTTTCTAAATCTTTATGCGGGCATTGCGGCCATCATCTCTTTTGAGTTTACGGTAAAAGAAGTGTTCATTCTTGCCGTGATGCTTTCCTTTTCCCATAACTTATTGATTGAATCGACGGTGGCTAAAAGAGTAGGCGTAAGCTGGTGGTTTGTAGCTGGCGTCCGGTTAAGTCTCGCTTTGGTTTCCGCTGCCATCATCAATGTTTTTTGGAAAGGCGGAGGAGAAACGGCGAAATATGGATTTGCTCCCGAGAAGACAGTCGATCCGAATGGATGGTCAGAGATTATTTTCCAAGGCGTACAGACCGCCTTCATGGGAATTGTGCAGCTGGCGTTGATTGTCATTCCTTTAATGGTTTTCATGCAGTATCTACGGGAAAGAGGGTGGCTTGACCGCTTTTCAGGCTGGGTCGCCCCTGCGACTAGATTTCTTGGGATGGAACGCAACACATCGATGACACTGGTTGCAGGGCTGACGATCGGGCTCGCTTACGGTGCCGGCTTGATGATTCAGGCTGTGGAAGAGGACGGCGTTTCCAGAAAAGATATGTACTTAGCCATTCTCTTTCTTGTTTCCTGTCACGCGGTCGTTGAGGATACACTGATCTTCATTCCGCTCGGTATTCCTGTATGGCCGCTGCTTTTGATCCGTCTATTGACGGCGATTGTGTTAACCGCTGCCGTCGGCTTCGTTTGGAACAGACTACAACAGAAAAGAAAGGACCCATCCAATGAGCATACGTACCATTCTCTTTGATTTAGATGGAACATTGATCGATACCAACGAATTGATCATCGCTTCCTTTACCCATACGATTGAACAATATTCTGATCGCTCTTATGAACGTGAAGAAATTCTCGACTTTATCGGCCCACCTTTACGGGAGAGCCTGCACAAAGTGAACCCTGACAAAGTGGAAGAAATGGTCGAGACCTATCGCAAACATAACATTGAAAACCATAATCGTTACGTGAAAGCCTACGAGGGCGTCGTGGAAACGATTGAGACGCTGAAGGAACAAGGTTACAAATTAGGTATTGTAACAACGAAAATGAGGAATACCGTTCATATGGGACTTGAACTGACAAATTTGGACGGATTATTCGAAACGGTCGTTACACTGGATGATGTGACGAATGCGAAACCTCACCCGGAGCCGATTGTGAAGGCTTTGAACCAATTGGATTCGCAGGCATCGGAAGCGATGATGGTTGGAGACAACACGCATGATATCGAAGCAGGGCAGAATGCCGGAACGAAAACGGCCGGGGTCGCCTGGACGGTTAAAGGTAGAAAAGTACTCGATGATTTGAACCCTGATTACATGCTTGATAATATGCGCGATCTATTAAAAATCACAGGAGGATGACTGTATGAGGAAAACGGAACGCTACCCAGTCAAAGGAGCCAATTCACTTTGGCATATTTATAAGACGGTCCCGTTTTTCAAAGTGGTCAAAAACTTCATCATTATACAAATGGCCCGGTACACCCCTTTTCTTTCTATGAAAAATTGGTTGTACCGGACTTTTCTCCATATGAAGGTCGGGGATCAAACGGCTTTTGCCTTGATGGTCATGGTCGATATTATGTTTCCTGAAAAAATTATGGTCGGGCGGAATTCGGTCATTGGTTACAACACAACGATTCTTGCTCATGAATATTTGATTGAAGAGTACCGCCTCGGTAATGTTGTGATCGGCGATGAAGTTTTGATTGGAGCGAATACGACGATCCTTCCTGGTGTCACCATAGGCGACCGCGCTGTTGTTTCTGCCGGTACGCTGGTGCATAAAGATGTGCCCGCAGGTGCTTTCGTCGGAGGGAACCCGATGCAGCTCATCTATACGAAAGAACAGATGGAAGAACGGACACAGAACGGGGGAGAAGAATGACGTTGACACAATCGGTTCTGCCTGCAGTAAAGAAAATAAAAGAATTTGAAGCTTTGTTGGAGAGTGAAACAGATTATATCATCCTTTTGGAAAGCCGATTGGGTCTTTTACGAAAACTTGTCAAAATCGGGCAGAAAGCTGGTAAAAAAGTTTTTGTGCATGTAGACTTGATTCAAGGTTTGAAAGCGGATGATTATGGCATGGAATACATAGGGCAGGAAGTGAAGCCGGATGGTGTCATTTCTACGAGAGCTCATGTCATTCAGCAGGCAAAAAAGTATCATCTTGTTTCTGTGCAGCGGTTGTTTTTAATAGACAGCCAGGCGATTGAACATAATGTGAAGATCATCCGTAAAACGTCTCCCGATTTTGTTGAAGTTTTACCGGGGGTCTTACCGGGAATGATAAAAGAGATCAAGGAGCATATCGGCATTCCTGTCATTGCAGGAGGCTTGATTCGTTCTAAGGAAGAAGTGGATCAAGCGCTTGCTTCGGGTGCTTCTGCAGTCTCTACTTCACGTTCTGAATTATGGCGTTTTAACAGCGAGAATACATAACACCTTTCGTGAAGAGGCTGACGATCCACACAATAATTAGAGCATACTAATGTTGTGTGGTTTTTTGTACGTCAATCGTGGTACACAGAAAGGAGATCACAGCATGACTGAATTCATGGGTGAGCTGATAGGCACCATGATCCTCATCATTTTCGGGGGAGGCGTCATCGCAGGTGCAAATTTAAAAGCAACAAAAGCAGAAGGAAACTGGGTGCTGATTACCATCGCCTGGGGACTTGCTGTAGCCATGGGTGTTTACGCTGTAGGGAGAGTAACAGGGGCTCACATCAACCCTGCCGTTACACTTGGACTGGCAACGGTCGGAGATTTCCCTTGGAGCAAAGTCCCGATGTATATTACCGCCCAGATGGCGGGTGCATTTATGGGAGCTGTCATTGTCTTCTTTCACTACCTTCCTCACTGGAAGGATACAGAAGATCAGTTGGCGATCAAGTCGATTTTTTGTACAGACCCTGCCATTCGCAGCCCGATTTCAAACCTTGTCAGTGAGATCATTGGAACATTCGTATTAGTGATGGGCATCTTGTTTATTGGAGCCAATGATTTCACACAGGGGTTAAATCCTCTTATTGTTGGTTTGCTGATTGTAGCCATCGGGATGTCTCTCGGTGCGACAACAGGGTATGCAATCAACCCAGCCCGTGATTTGGGTCCTCGACTGGCTCATGCTATCTTACCGATTCCAGGAAAAGGAGGATCGGATTGGGGATATTCCTGGATCCCTGTTCTTGGTCCAATCATCGGTGGTGTATATGGTGGATTGTTTTACCAGGCCATATTCCAAGCAAATGCGAACGGCTGGTTCTGGGTTGGCACCATTATCATTTTACTTATTTTGCTTTCCTCCATGCGTGTGGAGCTGAAAAAAGTGCATCAATCTGAAAAAGGAGTGGAATCATGAAACAGTACATTTTATCAATCGATCAGGGTACAACAAGTTCAAGAGCGATTTTGTTCAATCACGAAGGACAGATCGTAGAAACCGCTCAAAAAGAATTCGAACAGCATTTTCCAAAGCCAGGCTGGGTAGAGCATGATGCAAACGAAATTTGGACCTCTGTCCTAGCTTGTATTGCGGATGTTCTAAGAAAATCCGATATCGAAGCGAGTCAGGTTGCCGGTATAGGTATTACAAACCAACGTGAAACTACAGTCGTTTGGGACAAAAACACGGGCAAACCGATTTATAAAGCGATTGTCTGGCAGTCTCGTCAAACGCAAAGCATATGTAATGAGTTGAAAAAACAAGGATTGGAAGAAACATTCCGGGACAAAACAGGTCTCCTGCTTGATCCATATTTTGCCGGAACGAAGGTGAAATGGATTTTAGACAATGTTGACGGAGCGAGAGAAAAAGCCGAAAACGGTGACCTAATGTTTGGAACGATTGATACGTGGCTTGTTTACAAGCTTTCTGGACAGAAAACGCATGTGACAGACTATTCCAATGCTTCGCGTACATTGATGTACAACATCCACGACTTGAAATGGGATGATGAACTCCTTGACATCTTAGGTGTACCGAAGAGCATGCTGCCGGAAGTGAAACCTTCCTCAGAGGTCTATGCGAATACTGTAGATTATCATTTTTATGGAAAAGAAGTCCCAATTGCCGGGATTGCCGGAGATCAACAGGCGGCTCTGTTCGGACAAGCATGTTTCGAAAAAGGGATGGGCAAGAACACCTACGGAACTGGTGGCTTCATGTTGTTGAATACTGGAGAAGAAGCAGTCAAATCCGAAAATGGTCTGTTAACAACGATTGCCTGGGGGCTAGATGGAAAAGTAGAATACGCGCTGGAAGGAAGCATTTTCGTGTCCGGTTCAGCCATTCAATGGCTTCGTGACGGCTTGAAAATGGTAGAATCCTCCCCGCAGAGTGAAGAGATTGCCGGTCAGGTGAAATCCACGGACGGCGTTTACGTTGTTCCTGCCTTTGTTGGTCTTGGTACGCCTTATTGGGATAGCGAAGCACGAGGGGCTGTCTTTGGTATTACGCGTGGCACGACGAAAGCACACTTTGTACGAGCTACGCTTGAATCTCTTGCGTATCAGACGAAGGATGTCGTGGATGCGATGGTCGAAGATTCAGGCATTGAAGTGAAAAAACTTCGTGTTGACGGAGGGGCAGTTAAAAATAACTTGTTAATGCAGTTCCAAAGTGATCTGCTTGATGTGACGGTCGAGCGTCCGGAGGTCAATGAAACGACAGCTCTTGGTGCGGCTTACCTTGCCGGTCTTGCTGTAGGATTCTGGGAGGACCGCAAAGATATTGCCAACCAATGGAAAGTCGAAAGAGAGTTCGAGCCGAGTATGAATGAAGAGAAAAGTAAGAAACTATACAAAGGCTGGCAAAAAGCTGTGGAAGCAACAAGGGTCTTCAAACAAGAAGAATAATTCCTTGAAAACTTCTCCCTCTCTGATATAATGAAGCTATAAGTTAATGACAACGGTCGGAGATACGGAGAGACCACGAAGCTTTATGCAATCCGCATAATTGTTTTCGTGGTCTCTTTTTTTTATGTTTTGAATGGGCACTCAATGAGCAATCCGACACATATTCTTTGCTGAAAAAGGGAATACCCGTATCAGACCATGAATTTGAAGACAACGGAAGAAGGAGAGATAGTATGCAATCATTTTCTAGTTACGAAAGACAAGATCAGTTTAACCGTTTAACTCAGGAAGAATGGGATGTCCTCGTTATAGGTGGAGGAATCACGGGTTCTGGAATCGCTCTCGATGCTGCGAGCCGTGGCATGAAAACAGCGGTTGTCGAAATGCAGGATTATGCAGCAGGTACGTCCAGTCGTTCCACAAAATTGGTGCACGGCGGTTTAAGATACTTGAAACAGTTCGAAGTGAAAATGGTCGCTGAAGTAGGGAAAGAAAGAGAGATCGTTTATGAAAATGGTCCCCATGTGACGACACCTGAATGGATGATGCTCCCATTCCATGAAGGCGGAAACTTTGGACCTTTTTCTACAAATGTCGGACTTCGCGTATATGACTACCTTGCAGGCGTGAAAAAATCGGAGCGTCGAACGATGATGAGCGCAGAAGAAGCCCTTGAACGTGAACCACTTGTGAAAAAAGAAGGTTTGAAAGGCGCAGGGTACTATGTGGAATATAAAACAGATGACGCGCGTCTCACACTTGAAGTGATGAAAAAAGCCGTAGAGTTCGGTGCATGTTCTACGAATTACGCAAGGGTCGTAGACTTCATTTACGATGACAATGGATCTATGGTTGGAGCAAAAGTAGAAGATACCGTTTCAGGCGAGCAGTATCATGTCAAAGCGAAAAAAATCATCAATGCAGGTGGGCCATGGGTCGATGAATTGCGTGAAATCGATGGCTCTAAAAAAGGGAAAACCCTGCAGCTCACGAAAGGCGTCCACCTCGTTTTCGATCAATCGGTCTTTCCTTTAAGACAGGCAATCTATTTCGACAGTCCGGACGGTCGTATGATATTCGCTATTCCACGTGACGGCAAGACTTATGTCGGTACGACGGATACGACTTATGATCAGGAAATTGCTCATCCCACAATGACGGAAGATGATCGTGATTATATTCTTGATGCCATGAAGACGATGTTCCCAACGGTTGATGTCACAGCAGACGATGTAGAATCAAGCTGGGCAGGACTGCGTCCACTGGTCCACGAAGAAGGAAAAGATCCGTCTGAGATTTCTCGCAAAGACGAAATCTTCGTTTCAGACTCTGGATTGATTTCCATGGCGGGTGGAAAACTTACAGGATATCGTAAAATGGCACAAACGGCCGTCGATCTTGTTCGTGATCAGTTGATGGAAGAGCACGGCATTCGTTATTCAGACTCCGAAACGAAAAACATGCCGATCTCTGGTGGCGATGTCGGAGGTTCCAAAGGGTTCAAGAAATATAAAGAAGAGCGCGTTCAAATCGGTGAATCCCTAGGATTGACGAAAGCAGACGCAGAAAAATTGATCCAGCTCTATGGTTCAAATGTTGACAAAGTCTTTAACAACTTCAAGGACCGTAAAGAAGAAGCAGCACAAGAAGGGGTGGACCCAGTGGTCTTTGCCCAGCTCGTGTATGCATTGGAAGAAGAAATGACATACAAGCCTGTGGATTTCTTTATTCGCAGAACGGCAGCCTTGTTCTTTAACATTCAGTGGGTACGTGATCATAAAACATCCGTCATCAATTATATGGCGAAAGCCTTGAATTACAGTGAGCAGCAAAAGCAAGAATACACGGAAGAGCTTGATCAATTACTAGAAGAAGCTGTCACACCAATTGAATACGTATAAATCATAAAGACTTCTCCTTCACGGGGAAGTCTTTTTTTTACATATTTTTGTAACTTCCTTCGTTCTCATCCGTACTTATAGTAAAGCTTCTTTTTTAGGAGGATCTAAGATGTCGCTTGTTCAGAACATGATTTACCAAGATGCGAGAAGGCAACTATGGACCGGAACCTTTCTTTCAATCATATCCATTGTTTTTATCCTTGGGATGGTCACCGTTAATCCGAGTAGTTTTATTATTTCTGTGGTTTATGCAGCGATTTTTGCGATCACGGGAGCTGCGCTTTTAAAAGGCGGTTATGCCGATCTTCAAAAATCCAAAACCGTATTGGATTTTGAATCGGATCGTACACAGGACTTATTAAAAAGAGTACCCGCGCGTATGTATATGGGGCAAAAAGCACTCAAATCCTTCCAAGCTAGATTATTTGATATGGAAGGTGAAAGTTACGGAGAAATCCAAGAAAAAATCCAGTGGAAACATAAAATTTTGGCGATGTTTACAGCCTTGTTTTCCTATGATCAGTTAAGACCAGCTGTGTACACATTTAAAAATCAGCGTGGTCAATTGCTCTACCAGATAGAAAAGAAGGGTGGTTTTCAGTGGAGAGGATATATCCAACGCAAAGACGGAGTGTATGTCGCTTATACGAAACAAACAAAAAATAAAGGGACAGGCCAGCGTATCACTCGTTATATAGAACTGGACCAATGCCGCTGGAGTGCAGAAGGCGATGACTTCATTGGACATTATAAAATCAAGGATCATGAAGGAAGGATATGGGCTGTCATTAAAAGAGGGGCCATCCCCCGCGAAGCGGCCGAGCGTTTCGAAAAAATGCCTGGTTACTTGGTCGAATGGAACATCCGAGACAACATCCCAGCTTCTCTCCTCGCCTTCCTGTTCCTCCTCCAATCTAAAGAAAGATAGTCATCTGCCTTATTAAAGAATATGGCAGGTTTCTTGAAGACTCAGTT
>NZ_JAFLHE010000011.1:0-97422 GCF_017307035.1 Halobacillus sp. GSS1 | reverse complement strand
ATTCTTTAATAAAAGTTTTTTTAAGAACGGATAAGGATGAATGAAACCATTGAGTTATAAATTACGTACATAAGGAGAAAAGGGGGAGAAATGATGACGCTACGATTGGAGAAAGTGACGAAAAGGTTCGGGTCTTTTACAGCCGTTGATGACTTGTCATTGGAAATTCCGGAAAAACAGATCTTTGGTTTTCTAGGTGCGAACGGAGCGGGTAAAACCACTACCTTTCGCATGGTTCTCGGTTTATTAGATCAAACCAGAGGTGAAATATCCTGGAATGGTGGAGATATTGGCTATGATCAGAGTCATTTAATCGGCTATTTACCGGAGGAAAGAGGACTTTATCCCAAGCTGAAGGTCCAGGAACAACTGGTTTATTTAGCGAAATTAAGAGGGATGAAAAAGTCAGAGGCCGTTCAACAGATTGGGCATTGGCTTGATCGGTTTAAGGTACCAGAATATAAAAATAAGAAAGTTGAAGAATTATCAAAAGGAAATCAGCAGAAAATCCAGTTCATCTCAGCTGTGTTACATAAACCAAAATTGTTGATATTGGATGAGCCTTTTTCTGGTCTTGACCCCGTTAATGTGGAAATGTTGAAAAAAGCAGTCATTGATTTGAAAGAAGATGGAACATCGATTGTGTTCTCCTCACACCGGATGGAGCATGTAGAGGAATTGTGTGAAAGTCTTTGTATTCTCCATCACGGCTCACCGGTGGTTCATGGAAAGTTGAAAGAGATTAAAAAATCATTCGGGAAAAAGAATGTGAAAGTCATCGCAGATTTTGACCTTGCTTATTTGGAAAGGGTCCCTGGAGTAACAAAATATAAGCCATTGGGAGATGGCTGTGAAATCCAGATTGAGAGTGAGGAAATTGCTCAGCGTATTTTTGAAGAACTGCAAGGAAAAGGATTTGTACGCAAATTTGATCTAGAAGAGCCGACTTTGAATGATATCTTTATCGAAAAGGTGGGTGCTTCTTATGAATAAGTTCTTTATTATGGTTGCTCAGACCTATAAAAACCGTGTGAAATCGAAATCCTTTCTAATTACGACAATTATTACTGTAGCACTTATTTTTGCTTTATCTAATCTTCAATCCATCATCGAGACATTCAGTGACGTGGATGAAGAAAAGAAAGTGGCTGTTCTGACGGACAATGAAGAATGGTTCCAATCACTAAATCAGGTCGTGTCGATGAATGACAATCTCAGCCTTGAAGAATATGAGGGAACCCTTGAGGAAGCTCAAGCAGCGGTAGAAGAAGGGGACTTTCAATCTGCTGTTGAAGTGGAACAAGGAGAAGAGGGGCTGCCTGAAGCGACTTATTATGCGAATAAAATCGCGAACACAGGAGAAAGCGATCCAGTCCGCCAGGCGCTTCAACAACTGAAAGTTCAGTATGTGACGAAGCAGGCTGATGTCGATCCTGCCATTATTCAACAAATGAATGCTCCTGTAAGCTTTGAGCTCGTAGCGTTGGAAGAGAGTGCAAAAACGGCAGAAGAACTCAACCAGACACGCGGACTTGTGTACGTAATGCTCTTTTTCCTTTACTTCTCTGTGATCATGTATGGGCAGATGATCTCTACGGAGGTAGCCACAGAAAAATCCAGTCGCGTCATGGAAATTTTAGTTTCCAGTGTATCGCCAGTTTCTCAGATGTTTGCGAAAATTTTCGGCATTGCTTTGTTAGGATTGACGCAATTCGCTATCCTTATATTGGCAGGGTACTTGGGCATCCAACAGAGCAAAACACTTGGAGATGGTTCAATGCTTAGTTTCTTCGGCTTTGACGACATCAATCCTGGTACAATCATTTATGCCGTGGTTTTCTTCATTCTTGGCTATTTGCTTTATGCTACCTTAGCGGCGACTTTGGGGTCTCTCGTCAGTCGCCTGGAGGATGCGCAGCAATTATTGGCACCTATGATTATGCTGGTTGTAGCTGGTTTCCTCATTGCGATGTTCGGCCTTGGCATCCCTGATTCCACTTTCATCACGGTCAGTTCTTATTTCCCGTTCTTTACACCACTGATCATGTTTTTACGTGTAGGGATGTTGGAAATACCGATTTGGGAAGTCGCTTTATCAATCGGTATCCTCGTCGGATCCATCCTTGTGCTTGCGTTGATTGGCGCACGGGTCTACCGTGGCGGTGTACTGATGTATGGGAAGTCCACTTCCTTAAAAGATTTAAAAACGGCTTTACAGCTCTCTAAAAAAGAGAAGTAGTGAAAAACCCCTTTGTTAAGGGGTTTTTTGTTTTGACTGTACATATGCTAAAAACTCATGAGATGGATGGATCACAGAAGAA
This sequence comes from Halobacillus sp. GSS1, assembly GCF_017307035.1. Lineage (NCBI taxonomy): Bacteria > Bacillati > Bacillota > Bacilli > Caryophanales > Bacillaceae > Halobacillus > Halobacillus sp. GSS1. The sequence goes on along the minus strand of NZ_JAFLHE010000011.1, from coordinate 95,101 downwards.
ACCTGTCCTTTTGTTTCTTATAGTATGAGAACGTGCATTCGGTTTTTGGCTCTGTTAAAATGAAAGTAATCATAGAATAGGAGGCTGATCATGTTGGAGTCATCGATTCGATTCATTCACAGCGCAGATTTACATATCGACAGCCTTTTTAAAACAAAGGGATACTTACCGGGTGAATTGTTAGAAAGGCTGCGACAAAGTACGTTCGAAGCGTTCGACCGTTTAATTCATGCTTGTATAGAAAATAAGGTGGATTTTCTATTGATTGCTGGTGACTTATACAATGAGGAAATTCGGAGTATTAAAGCTCAGGTTCATCTTAGACGTGGGTTTGAACGTCTTCAAGAAATGGATATTCATGTTTATATCAGTTATGGTAACCACGACTATATAGAGGGGAAAACATTACCCATTAAAATGCCCGACAATGTACATATTTTTCAAAGTCAGAATGTTGCCCATCACTCTTTTGAGAAGAATGGGGAGGTACTGGCTCATATTTATGGATTCAGCTATGAGACAAGAGAAGTTCGAGATCGCAAAGTCCCGTTCTTTACCAAGGAAGAGGGGGCGGACTATCACATTGGAATGCTTCACGGCAGTCTGGATACGAATACAGACCATGATGTATACGCACCTTTTTCATTGCAGGAGTTGAGGAGGCAGGAACTGGACTATTGGGCCTTGGGGCACATCCACAAACGGTCAGTTCTATCGACGGATCCACCCGCCCTGTACCCTGGGAATATCCAGGGGAGATCACGAAAGGAATCGGGAGAAAAAGGGTGTTACCTTGTCGAACACATTTCTGGAGAATGGAATTATCATTTTGTTCCCCTGCAGAGCATTACATATGTCTCCACCACGGTGGATGATCTTGAGAATACACCATCTGAAGAATTGGAGAGAGTGTTGGAGAGAGCGAAAGGAGAAGTCGCTGGCGGTTCTCCTGTCATGTTGACAATCACGTTGGTGGGATATGCAGGCTCTATAGAGGATATCCAAGAATGGGTGGAAGTCGTTAATGAGAATGAAGACTTTGGTTCAGATGATTGGGTCTGGATTGAGGAAATCAAGATCGAAGGTCGCGCAACATGGGATGAAGAGGAGTTAATGGGGGGTTCTCATTTTACTGGTGAACTATTGCGGACTATTTCTGAATTAAATGAAGAAGAAATAGAAGAGTGGCTTTCTCCTTTGTTCAACCATCGAAAAGCTTCCAAGTATATACACCCGATTAAAGGTGAAGAAACGTCAGATGTGATCGAACAAACGAAAACACTTCTGTTGGAACGGATGATTAACCATGAGAGGAGGAGGACAATTTGAAGATCATCCATTTATTCATATTCGGATTTGGCAAGTGGAAGGATTATTCTTTGGATTTAACTGATCCACCTCCTCATCTTATCATAGGGGAAAATGAAGCAGGAAAGTCGACGCTCTATGAATTTATCTTGTTTATGTTATTTGGGCTGCCTCCAAAGCAACGGTTGTCTTTCGTACCTAAAACCGGTGGAAGCATGGGTGGGCGTCTTGTTCTTTCAACTGAACAATATGGAAGAGTGACGATTGAGAGAAAACACGAACATGAGAACGGAAAAGCGATCTGCCGTTTGGAGACGGGGGAGGAAAAGGATGAATCATGGCTTCGGAACTTGCTGGATGGAATGGAACGCAGGGTATTTGAATCCACCTATAGTTTTAATGCGGAGGACTTGATGGAATTAAAGAATTTATCAGGTCATGAGCTAGGAGAGGCCCTTTTGAATATCGGGTTAACTGGATCTGATCAAATTTATCAGACAGAAAAATGGCTTCAAAAACAAATGGATGAACGTTTCAAGCCGAACGGAAAGAAGCCGCTCATTAATGAGCAGCTTCGAGTGGTTGAAGAGTTGCAGCAGAAGAAAAAAATATTGGATGAGGAAGAAGAAAACTATATACGGCTTCAACAAACAAAAGATACATTGAATGAACGCATACGAACACTTGGGGAGAACTGGCAGGAAACCATCAATCAAATCTACATAACAGAACAAGTCCTGAAAGTGAGATCTATAATTGTTGATTACCATTTAATAAAGGATGAAGTAGAGAAGCAAAACAGAATTTCATTTCCTGAAGCCGGGGTGGAGCGTTATCAACAAGTGAAGGAAGTCCTGTTGCCTCTTCAATCGGAACAAAAGCTATTGGAAACAAATATAGAGGAACTTGAAGCCTCTATTCAACACTTGGAAGACGGAGGCGATCCATCTCGAGAAGAAGAAGGAGAAAAGCTCCTGGAAACAGGATATCCAAAGTATGAACAAGCTGTCTCTGAGCTTGAGCGCCTTTTACAACAGATCAGTCGTATTGATGAACAGGTAGAGGAAGATAAAAGTCATATTGATGTGCCATTGGATATAGATGATCTAGAGGAATATCCGCTGCCTTTTTATATTGAAGAAACATGGCGGGCTTTGAAGAAGGAAAAAGATGAAGTGGAACGTGAGGAAGCATATATCCAGGAACAATCCGCTGACATCAATCGGGAGTTTGAAAAGATAGAGGAACGTAAACATTTGATAGAGAACGAGAGGATTGGTGAGGAAACAGCCAAAGAATATGAAGAAAAGTTGCAGAGGAGCTATCAGACGGCAGCAGCGTCTGACCAAGACATAACAGACTTAAGGAATAGACGCTTGTTAGGGGGAGTATTAGCCGTATTTTCATTGGGGATTGGCGGGTTCCTGGAAGGAATGGTGCTATTTATCGTGTGTTTGGCCATAGCCGCTCTTCTTGCCTTGTACAGTTACAGCTATCACAAAAAGATAGTGGAAACCTCCAGGCAAAATATGAAGACATCCATTCCGGTTGAAGAAATGGAACAAGCGAGGGCACAGCTTCAGAAATATGATGCTCAAAAAAATGAGTATCATCATCTCCGCGAGCAGTGGAAGCAGTTGAACCAGGAAGAGATTCGGCTGCAGGAGAAGACTCACCATCTGCAACAACGAAAAAGAAGGTTGGAAAGCACTCTCGACGAACAAAGAAATCTCTATCCTTTCCTAGCTTATTTAGACGTGGAGCACTGGGAAAAGCTCTATCATCTTTTGTCACAATTGAAAGAAAAAAAACGCACGCAGAAACGGCTGCTTCAGGACAAAGAGAAGCAGTCTTCCGTAATCAACCATATCAAAAAAAATCTGGAAGCGTTTTGTAGAAGAGAAAAGTGGGAATTCTACGAAGAGAATATGGAACACCAGTGGAATCGTTTGAAAGAGTGGGTCCAGGAGAAGCGTCATAACAGACAGAAAATCATCCAGGCAGAAGAGCAGTTGGAAGCCTTGTATAAACGTGTGAAAAATATTAATGTGAAGCTTTCTACTTATGTGGATCAGCAACAGGAACTTTTCAAAGAAGTCAGGGTGGAGAAGGAAGAAGACTTTTACACAAGGGCGAAGCAGAGGGAAAAACAAGAGGAGCAGGAAAAGCAGCTCCAGGATTTAGAACGTCAGCTGCAGCGCATGTTGTCGGAAAGAGAGCAGCAGGATTACCTTGTGTGGACGGAGGTGCCAGAAAAAGCTGCACTTTCGGCCCGTCTCGAACGACTTCAAAGCGAAAAACAAAAGATTGAAGCTGAACAGAAAAAGACTCAGCAGGCTATGGCAGATAACCAGAGTGCCATCCAGCAGCTTGAGCACTCAGATGAACGCTCAAACATTACCCACAAACTGCACAAAGAAAAAGCGGAACTTCAAAAACAGTCAGAAGAATGGGCCGCTTATCAACTGGCCTGGAAGGCATTGGAGAAGACGAAACATGCGTACAAAGAAAAATACTTGCCACTTATTCTAAGGAAAGCTACGAACTATTTTCATAGACTGACGGACGGAAATTATGTGGATGTGAAAATTTCCCCTGATGATGATCGCATTAAGGTTATTAGCAAGCGGGGGTTCACTTATTTTCCAATGGAACTTTCACGAGGCACAAAGGATCAATTGTATGTTTCTTTCCGCTTGGCTCTCGGGGAAACAATGGCGGATGATTTGTCACTGCCGTTTCTCGTAGATGATGCCTTTGTTCATTTTGACCAAAAGAGATTAAACCTGATGATTCAACTTTTCGAGCAATTATCTAAAAAGCACCAAGTCGTTCTTTTTACATGGCGAGAAGATTTGGAAGAAGCGTTTCATTCTCCTCAAGTCCTGAGATTGAGTTAAAATCGATATTAAGGTCGCAATGTAAGGACTTTAATGATAAAATGTTTTAAGATTACTGAGGAATAAGCAAATGGAGGGTTTCCATTGCCAGAAACGAACAATAAAGATTGGAACAAATACGAAGAAACGATTGAACAATTTATCCAGGTTATAGCAAAGAATATGAGCCTTTATGGGGTAACCCCGTCCATTGGTCGCTTGTATGGAGTGCTGTACTTTTCACAGGATCCCATGACATTGGATGACATGCGGGAAGCTTTGGAGATGAGTAAGACGAGTATGTCAACAGGCGTCCGTGCTTTATCAGATATGAAGATGGTCGAACCTTCCTTTAAAAAAGGGGTTCGTAAAGACCTTTACAAGTCAGAAGAAGATTGGTATAAATCATTCACTTCCTTGTTTGGCAGCCGCTGGAGGCATCATACAGAGACGAATATTGAAGAAGCGGATGAAGCCATCCAGGAGCTCCAAGAACTGCAAGAGAACACCACAGACGAAGATCTTCAAGCAAAAATAACAGAGGATATCGATCGGTTGGAATATGCTCAAAATTATTATCGATGGCTTATGAGATTCATTCATGTGGTAGAATCCGGGGAAATCTTTCAATATGTTCCGAAAATTGATCAAAAAGATAAAAAGTAAAAGAATCCGATGGGTCCAGCTTTTCAGCTGGACCCATCGGATTTTTTCTTCTATTCATAAAGAAGGGAAGGGAGCCTGTATCATATTTGCTTTCAATCGCTCATAGACTAGAGACAAAAGGAGCAGGGAGGATGAATTTATGTTATTCGGTCTTCCGATTTGGGTTTTTCTGTGCATTGTCTTTATATTCATAAGTGGGTATATGGCCATCCGCGCCATGAGAGCGGAGCACAACCTTGAACAGGAGTATATCGAACGCGAAGGTCAAGTGTATTTGAAGCGGATTGAAAAGGAGAAAGAGCGGCGCGGAAAAAGAGATGCCATGATGTCAGAATAAAAGCCAGGTGAGTGATTCACCTGGCTTTTGGTCTTTGTTATTCTTCTGTATTTTCTTCTTCAGAAGAACTTTCTTCAGAGTTATTTCCCTCTGGATTTGTTCCTTCTTCTACTGGAGCTTCCTCTTTATCAAAGAGACCTTCAAACTCTTCCAGCTTCACATCAATTTCAGAGTTCTGCATAAGCTCGTCCATCTTCTTCTGAAGCTCAGCCTGATCGACTTTCTGACTCGTCAATGTACGTTTGATTTCATCTTTCATTTCTTCATAAGGCTTGATATCTTCTTTGTCACGCTTGTCCGTCACTTTAATGATATGGTACCCAAATTGAGACTGCACAGGTTCACTGATTTCACCCGGCTCTAATTCATAGGCTTTATCTTCAAATTCAGCAACCATTTCTCCAGGTCCGAACCAGCCAAGCTTACCACCCTGCTGAGCAGATCCATCAGAAGAATATTCAGCAGCTAACTCTCCGAAGTCTTCCCCATTATCGATTTTTTCTTTAACTTCTTTCGCTGTTTCTTCATCAGAGACTAGGATATGACTCGCTTGGACCTCTGTTTTCATACGATCATAATAATTTTTCATTTCTTCTGCTGAAATTTCAATTCCTTCAGAAGCGGCTTTTTCCTGCAATAAACTCATACGGATGGTTTCTTTGAAAGCTTCTTCATCGGCAAAGCCATTTTGCTGAAGAATGTTTTCAAAATTATCGCCGTATTGTTCTTTAATTGTGTCTAGTTCCTTGTTTACTTCTTCATCGGAAACCTCGTAATTATTTGCAAGAACTTCTTTCATGACAAGAGTCTGAAGCACTTGCTCACCATACTGAGACTTCAATTCCTGATAAAATTCTTCTTTCGTTACTTCTCCACCATTGGTTTCAACAACAGCTTCTGATTCATCTGCATTTGATGAACAAGCTGACAAGGTGAATACGCTTGCTGCTAATGCAGCGGTGATGGCTATTTTTTTCATAATCCTGACACTCCTAAAACTTATTGTGAAATTTCGTGACGTAGAGATTTGCTCACAGCCTATGAGTTAATATAACACATTATATAGGCCGTGTTCTATACTGTGTTGTGAAAATATAGAAAATCAAACAAGACATAGAAAAAACAGGCCATCTCCGGCCTGTTCTTAAAGTGTATTAAGCACTTCCACATATGAAGAAATCAATAATATTGTAATCAGTACGTTGATCGTGCGGAATACCCGCGTTTGTTTTTCGTTCGACATTTTCGTCTTAGTGCATAAGGAATGTGTGAGTGAGTTAAACACGAATAAAATGACGAGCGCGTACAAGCTGAATCCAAATGCCATGTTGGTACCTCCTTTATTCCCTATGAAACTACTCTATCAAAGTTTGGGAGGATTGAACAGAAAAAAGCAGGTCCGATTTCCCGCTTGGAACAAAAAAGTCTGATTCAGAAACGAAAAGACAAATTTCGACTTCAACTAAAGCTCCCTTTAGTTGAATACTCAGTTTCGAGACGATTGTGTGGTTTAGGGGCTCCGGGAAAAGGATCGCTTTCCATGGGGCGGGCGATGAGCCTCCTCGGGCTACGCCTTCCGGGGTCTCACCTGTCCCACTCGTCCCATAGGAGTCTCACCGTTTCCCTCCGCCCCTTTACCTTATAAGTGTCTCGAAACCACTTCAAAAAGGGCAGCTTGAATTCCATTAGTAAGGCTTTAATTCTTCTCCTCCAAGCGGGCATATAGTTCGTTGTATCAAGCATTTGCGTATTCTAAACGTCAATGGGGTAGAGTTTATATCATTCACTTCCATAACCATAAGAGCTGATTTTTTAAGAAGTGGTTTCGGGAACCATACTTGGTTAAGGGGCGGAGGAGAATGGCGAGACCCCACAGGACGCAGTCCGAGGAGGCTCATCGCGCTCCCGCGGAAAGCGAGCTATTCCCCGCAGCCCCATCCACTCTTCATAAGTCTCGAAACTGAGTCTTCAAGAAACCTGCCATATACTTTAAGAAGACATAAAAAAACAACGTTCATAAGGTTGAACGTTGTTTTTTTATGCTTTTGGCTGATGAATTAAGATATCATAGCCTTCTTTGGCATTTTCGATCAAACACTTTTTCGGTGCTTTAGCGAAATAATTTAAATAGAGAAAGTCAGAAAAAGATAATCCGATATTCACAGATGCAAAGAGTACAAGATACGCAAAATAATGAGGGAAGACATATCCCATGACGAGTGCAGGAACTGTAATCAAAAATGTTGGTGCAAGAGCCATCATGATTGATGTCTTCTTTGATAGTCGAGTCTTACACTGATAGGTGAAAGTCGGTACAAATCGCTTTCTGAATTTGAACTTTACCCGTAACCGCTTATAGCTGAGCATTAAAGGCAGCATATGCATCAGGCGATGCATAGCTGGTAAGAAAAACAAAATAACCAACAACGGTAGAAAACCGTGATCATTCATTTCATGCGTACCGTGAATCATTGAATACGGCAGGTATAAAATCAGGAATGAAAGTAGTCCTGTAAGAAAAGACATCAGGTAAACACGGTTCAGACCGAATTCTTTATTGATGTTTACTGTTTTCCAGCAGTTCATCATAAGAATCCCTCCCTTACAACAAAAAATACTGTGAATTTATTATGAATATCGATATGATAGTAGTACGTTTTATGTTTCGTTTGTTTGGCACAAGACGAATAATAGTATGTTTGGAGAGAAAAAGCAATAGGTTTTATGTAAAAAAAATATTTGCTTTTTACTCTTTTGGTGTAAGAACTTTTAAACCTTGGTATGACAAGGGTGACAGCAGGTTGTGGAGGGAGTATTTTGGAGAAGGTATATCGATGTGAAACCTTTGAATTCCACTTGAATTTATTATTAGAAGTTGAAGAGATGAAAAAATATCCATTTACGAAATTAGTCATTGACAAATGCTTAACAAAAATTGAATATATGGAAACGCTGCAGTTGTTAAAAACGCTGCAGGAGCGTTACGAAGAGGATGTTGACAACGGTTTGATACATCATAATAATTTGATGGTTCACTTTGCCGGAATGCTTTGTTACAAGCTACCCATAGAACAGACTTTAGAAGCGCTTGATCAGCAGGGGATTTACCCGGAATTGACGAAACAACTCATTCGTCTGCACCATAAATAGAACCCATTCCAATATAGGTTTATTGGAATGGGTTCTATTTGTTTAAATTCCTATTTGTTACGAGGATCTTGATTTCTTCTTATAATCCTCAATATCCGTGGGTTGTTGAACTAACGCTTCCTCTTCAATGTTTTCCAGTGAGCGTTCCAGGATTTCTATATATTCGTCTCCATAGATCTCCTTGATCAAAGCAGATAAATCTAGGAACTCAGGAAGCTTTCCATACATTTCTGTCATTGGCATAACGCCTCTCAGTACAGAATTATCTTCTGGATTATACTCATTCAGCGTTGCTTCAAGAAGTTCAATCCCTGCATCTGTTAATTCTACATAGGTGTTTCTTTTGTCGTTTTCACGCTTAGAAAACTGAAGGAGTCCGCGCTCTTCCATTTTCTTTGAGAAATTGAAGGCGGTTGAAACATGCATGACACCATACTTGGAAATCTCGGAAATGCTTGCCCCTTTCAAATGGTAAGCAATCCACAGAATGTGATGTTCGTTGATGTTTAATTGGAATGGCTTGATCCATTCCTGCCAGTCTTTTTCAATGGCCTTCCAAAGTGCTTTAGAAAGTTGAGCCATTTTATGACTATAGAATATGGCTTCTCTTTTTGAGATTTTTTCCTTCATTTTACCTCACCCTCTTAAGGTATTTTTTGAAACTATTCTATCTGCAAAAAGCTTTTAGGTTTAAAGAGTTTCCCACTTATAATCATATAAAATTTTTGTAAATTATCAAGATATAATGTGCTAAAAAAATAATTAACATGCGGAGACGGGAAAAACATCTTCGCATGTTTGAATAGAAGGGTTATTCAGAGGGGTTTTCGTTAGGGTCTATCACTTTGAATGCTTCAGCAATCTTTTCGTGAAAACGGACCATATCTTCCATACGCCGGTAAAGTTGATCCGCCTGTTCCATTTCTTCTTGATTGACATACTCCTGAATTCTTTCTTTTAACTCAACTTCCATACTTTCAAACGTATTTATTTGTCCATTTGCAGCTGTCTGCCACTTTTTTATATAGGAAGACATGAAGTTGCGATATAGGTTTTCATTCGCTTGATAGAGGTCCTTACGGAAGCCTTTTTTCCACACTCGTTCGACGAGCCCTTGATCCAATAAACCTCTAACCCCTGTACTCATAGAAGTTTTACTTTTACCCAAAGCCTCGCTCATTTCATCTAATGTCATTGGACCCTGTTCCAGATAGAGAGCTACGAATAATCTAGCATCAGCAGGAGTGAGCCCAAACATTTCCAATGTTTTAGAAAATTCATGTGTGACTTTCGTATGCATGTCTTCAAGAAAATGGTGGTCTTTTACTACCATAAGATCCTCCTTCGAAAAAATCTATGTACCACATTACTATAATTGCCATTTTTATAAAAACTACTGAAAGGGCTTTAATGTAAAGCATTTAAAAGAAAAAATGCGTAAATGCCCCTTTAAACTTTGTACAGTTTTAACTGTACGTAATTTTTGTACTTGATTAAAAGTATTTATCGTTTGAACTTTCTATTACAAATAGGTTACATTATGTAAGGTGCCTGATTGAGTACGGAAATAATAATGACAAAACGTACCATAATAAATAAAAACAGAAGAGGTGAGAGACGTGCCGATCATTCAAGTAGAAAATTTATCGAAAATCTTCGGTAAGAATGCCAAAAAGGCTACTAAGTACTTAGATGAGGGTTTATCAAAAGACGAAATCCTCGAAAAAACCGGCAATACTGTCGGTGTTAACCGCGCGTCCTTTGATGTAGAAGAAGGAGAAATCTTCGTCATCATGGGGCTGTCAGGTAGTGGTAAATCGACACTTGTCCGGTTGATCAACCGTTTGATCGAACCAACAGAAGGTAGTGTTTATATTGATGGCCAGGATCTGGCGAAGATGGACAGCAAAGATTTGCGAGAAGTCCGACGGGAGAAGTTGAGTATGGTATTTCAACGCTTTGGCCTTTTCCCACATCGTACAGTACTGGAAAACGCGGAGTTCGGCCTTGAAGTCCAGGGGATTGATAAGAACGAGCGGAAGGAAAAAGCTAAGAAATCTTTGGAAATGGTAGGGTTGGGTGGATACATTCACCAATTTCCTGGACAACTTTCCGGAGGGATGCAGCAGCGTGTTGGACTTGCTCGTGCCCTTGCCAACGATCCGGAAGTTCTATTAATGGATGAAGCCTTTTCTGCCTTGGACCCACTGATTCGTAAAGAAATGCAGGACGAATTATTAGAGCTGCAGGAATCCATGAAAAAAACGATCTTGTTCATTACCCATGATCTCGATGAAGCATTGAGAATTGGTGACCGAATCGCCCTCATGAAGGATGGACGCATTGTTCAAATTGGTACACCGGAGGAGATTCTGGTCAACCCAGCCAATGATTACGTTGAGAAGTTCGTTGAAGATGTGGATCGTTCCAAAGTTTTGACGGCTGAGAACATTATGAAGCGACCAGAAACAGTGGATATTCAAAAACACGGTCCACGTACGGCTCTTGAACGGATGCGTAAAGAAGGTCTTTCCAGCATCTATGTAACGGATGCAAAAAGGAACCTTCATGGCTATGTAACGGCTGATGATGTTTCTGCTGCTGTAAAACAGGAGGCAGATAACTTGAAGGGTATTCTCCGCACTGATGTGCCGAAAGTTGAGCCTCAAACACCAATGCAGGAGATTTTCGATATTATTCATGATTCCCCGGTACCTGTAGCTGTTATTGAAGAAGGAAAATTAAAAGGGGTAATTGTAAGAGGAGCCGTACTGGCGGCTTTAGCTGGAAGTGAGGTGAATTTAAATGGAATTGATTCCTAAACTGCCTGTAGCTGAATGGATTGATACAGCCACAGAGTGGACGACAGATACATTTGAATTCTTGTTTGATTTTATTAAAGAAGATTTTGGTGACTTCATTGAAATTGTTGCTGAAGATTGGTTAATGGGTATTCCCATTTGGCTGTTCATTATTGTTGTAGGTGTTCTAGCCTTCTTCGCTTCGGGGAAGAAGTTGGGCTTAACGGCTTTTTCAGTCATCGGCCTGTGGTTTATTGCTAACCAGGAGCTATGGGAAGAGTTGATGAACACATTTACACTTGTTATTTTCGCCAGTTTAATTTCCGTTATTATAGGAGTTCCATTTGGGATTTGGATGGCAAAAAGCAAAATGGCTGAGAAAATTCTTACACCTGTCCTTGACTTCATGCAGACGATGCCTGCATTCGTCTATCTGATTCCGGCGGTGGCTTTCTTTAGTATCGGTATGGTGCCAGGGGTGTTTGCTTCTGTCATTTTCGCCACACCACCGACCGTTCGTTTTACGAACCTTGGAATTCGACAGGTGTCCCATGAGTTGATTGAGGCTTCCGATGCATTCGGTACAACAGGAACACAAAAACTATTTAAAGTTCAATTGCCAATGGCTAAAAAGACGATTATGGCTGGGATTAACCAAACGGTCATGCTTGCATTATCCATGGTTGTTATTGCATCCATGATTGGTGCAAAGGGACTTGGGCAGACGGTTATAACCGGGCTGCAGCGTGCTGAAGTAGGAACTGGTTTCGTAGCAGGTCTCGGAATCGTTATACTTGCGATCATCATTGATCGTTTCACACAAAACTTGAACACCCAACGTGGTGACTAATTACTGTTAGAAAAGGGTTCTTAGACCTTTTATCTATATAAAATTATTAAAAGGGGAGAATTTTACATGTTTAACTGGAAACGTTTCGGCATGGTTGCCGGACTATCTTTAACACTTGTAGCTGCAGGTTGTGGATCATCAGATGAGGAAGGTACAGACACATCAGGAGATTCTAATGGTGATGAAGCCTCTTCTGAAATGAATTACGGAGAAGAAATGGACTATGAAATCACCGGAATTGAAGCAGGCGCAGGTGTTGTAAGTTCTGCAGAAGAAGCAACAGAAGAATACGAAAACCTGAATGGTTGGGAAGTTGCTACATCTTCTTCCGGAGCAATGGCAACAGCTCTAGGTGAAGCTATTGAGAACGAAGAGCCAATTGTTGTGACTGGTTGGACGCCACACTGGAAATTCGCTAAGTATGATTTGAAATACCTTGAAGATCCAAAGGAAGTTTTTGGTGGTGAAGAACAGATTAAAACGATGGTTCGTAAAGGACTTAAAGATGAGAAACCAAACGCTTATAAAATCTTAGACCAGTTCAACTGGACAGCTGCGGACATGGAAGAAGTCATGCTTGAAATCACTGACGGAGCAAGCCCGGAAGAAGCAGCAAAAAACTGGATTTCCAATAATCAAGACAAAGTAGATACTTGGACAGAAGGTACAGAAGAAGTGGACGGTACTGAAGTCGAACTTGTTCTTGTAAACTGGGATTCTGAGATCGCTTCAACAAACGTCGTTGCAGAAGTTATGAAGGAACAAGGCTTTGATGTTACGATTACACCGCTGGATAATGGCCCGATGTGGGAATCTGTTGCCGCTGGTGAAGCAGATGGCATGGTGGCTGCTTGGTTGCCAGGAACACACGGTGATCAGTATGAGCAAAACAAAGACAATCTAGAAGACCTTGGAGCGAACCTTGAAGGTGCCAAGATCGGTCTAGTTGTTCCTGAATATATGGATGTCGATTCTATTGAAGATTTAGAAGCAGCTGAATAATCAACTCGTAAAAGCGTGTAGAGGATAACCCTCTACACGTTTTTATTTTGCGCTCGGATAAATTTCGCAACTTATTATATATATGCTCCCTTTTCTTGAAGACTCGGTTTCGAGACGATTGTGTGGTTCTAGGGGCTTCGGGAAAAGGTTCGCTTTCCATGGGGCGGGCGATGAGCCTCCTCAGGCTACGCCTTCCGGGGTCTCACCTGTCCCACACGTCCCATAGGAGTCTCACCGTTTCCCTCCGCCCCTTGACCTTATAAGTGTCTCAAAACCACTTCTAAAAGGGTCAGCTTGAATGGTTGAAGGAAGTGGATGATTAGAACACCTGTATTCATAAGTAAGGTTCCAATTCTTTTCCCCTAGACGGGTATATAGTGCGTTGTATCAAGCATTTGCGTTTGCTAAACGTCAATGGGGTAGCGTTTATATCATTCACTTCTCATAACCATACGAGCTAATTTTTTAAGTAGTGGTTTCGAGTGTCTTCTTTGGTTAGTGGGCGGAGAGGAATGGCGAGACTCCTGCGGGAAAAAAGTGCTAGGTGAGACTCCACAAGGCGTCAGCCTGAGGAGGCTCATCGCGCTCCCGTGGAAAGTGACCGTAGCCCCTATCCACTCAAAAAACATCTCGAAACTGAGTCTTCCACAATCCTGCCATATACTTTAATAACGGAATAGAACGACATGGGGGTGAATATAGATAGGGGAAAAGGACAAACATAAAAAATCCCGCTCGAGGCGGGAGGGATTGGTTATTGGTGGTTGATAACATCATGACTGGGTTGAGTCGTGTGATCTGCTTGCTCAGCTTTTGCTTTTTCTTCCAGTTCTTTCAAGCTTGCTTCAATTTGTTCTAAATACTTTTGAATATTTTTTTGGTGTGGTTCAACCGTGCGCTTCCAGCTTTCAATGGATGTTTTCACATCTTCAGAAAGCTCTTTGATCAGCTCTGCGCCTTCTTTAGAAGTCTGAGCGATCTGATCTTTCAATTGCATTCCTTCTTCTTTTAAGCTGAGAACCGTATTTTTCAAATTCTCACTTTTCAGTTTGGCATTTTCTCTAAAATCACGACCGGAAGAAGGGGTGTTCAGTAACGTATAAGCTGCTCCAACGACGCCCCCGACTAAGAAACCCAGCGCTAATGATTTTCCATTCGGCATATCTGTCAGTCTCCTTTCAATCACTCTCTATTTTATATTTTCTCTTAATATGTATGAATGAAACCTTAAAAACATAAAAAAATATTCTTAGGATGAGAAGGTAAAGCAAAGGCACTACATTTGATGTAGTGCCTTTGGTGTAAGTCAAGGTTCATTCTGTATACCCTCTTTAAGAGGCTGGTTGAGCGGCTTTAGCAAGGTTTGTTCTTTTTAAAATCTTTTGAGCAATCGGGTACATGATGGCTACGAAAAGCACGTTGAATGCTGCTGCGGGTAGAACAACTGTAGCAAACATAAGGCCGAAGCTCGCTTCCATAAGGCCGATGATATATAAGACAACACCTAAGAAGATGGAGCCACTGATCATCGTACCAATGGCTGCTAAAGCAGGCTGTACGAATTTTTGATGTGATATTTTTTTAGTCAATAGGACAAGCCCGAAGAAAGCAAATGCTGTGAAAGGCTTATCGATGATATTGGCCAGTTGGCCGCCTGGAACGGTGGTTGTCATGGCTGAGATGAAGCCTGTCGCTAAAGATAATAATAGGACGTAAGATGGTTTCGGGAACAATAAAATTCCAAGAAACATCATGGCGAGCATCATATCCGGCCGCATCCCGAAAAAGAATGGGGGTGCGACAGCATGCAGAACAGCACCAATTCCTACAAATAAAGATAACATGACTAAAACACGAATATTCATTTAAACATCTCTCCTCAACTATTCTAAACTCATCTGAATTTACACTCCAACCGTGTCCTCATGACCGTTTGCGAATGTATGGTAGTATTATAGCAGTTTTCTCTTAAAGAAATCAATCCATTTAACCAGAGATATGATGGTTGATCTCACCAGCGATGGTCTGTAGTTCTTCTTTGGAATAATCATCGGAGTGGACTTCCCACTTTGCACCGAATCCATCCCCTTCACCATATCTCGGGATCAGGTGGATATGTAGGTGGAATACGGATTGGCCCGCTGCTTCCTCATTGTTGTTTAAGACGTTTAAACCAATAGGAGCATAGGTTTCTTTAATTGCATTTGCGATTTTCGGAACTCTTGCGAAGAGTTTTTCAGCTGTTTCTGGGTGTGTGTTGTAAATGTCCTGGCAATGCTGTTTAGGAATAACCAGTGTGTGGCCTTTGGTTACTTGACTGATATCAAGAAAAGCGTACACCTCATCGTCTTCATACACTTTCGCTGAAGGAATTCCCCCATCAATGATTTTGCAGAAGATGCATTCATCTGCCATATGCAAACACTCCTTTCTATTTGATAGCATTGTACCATATCAAAGAGAGAAAACTCGATGAAGACGGTGAGTGAAAAGTGTAACGGATGGTAAAGTATGATAAAATTTGTGCAGGAAAATTAATGAAGTGAGGGATAAGATGGAACCTTTATTACATATTAAAGACCTCCATGGAGGATACACCCATAAAAATGTACTGCATGGCATATCTTTCGATGTCCACCCGAATGAAATCGTCGGCCTCATCGGTTTGAATGGTGCGGGGAAAAGTACGACCATCAAACACATCATTGGAATGATGCAGGCGAAAAGAGGAAAAGTATCAATCAATGGAACATCATTCGAAGAAAACCCTGAAGAGTATCGGCAGCAGCTCGGTTATATCCCTGAGATGCCGATCTTATATGATGAATTGACACTGTATGAACACTTGCATTTGACGGCTATGGCCTACAATGTACCAGAAGATGTATTCAAACAAAGGCTGCAGCCGCTTCTCAAAGAATTTCGTATGGAGAAAAAGCTTAAATGGTTCCCTGTGCACTTCTCTAAAGGGATGCGTCAGAAGGTCATGATCATGTGTGCCTTTCTAATTGAACCTGACCTCTATATCGTCGATGAACCTTTTGTTGGCTTGGATCCTCTCGGCATACAATCCTACCTGCAGTTGATGGAGGAGATGAAAGAAAAAGGTGCAGGAATTCTGATGTCCACTCATATTCTCGCTACAGCAGAGAGGTATTGTGATCGTTTTATCATCCTCCATGAAGGCGAGATTAGAGCTAAAGGGACACTGGAAGAGCTGCGCACGTCATTCAATCAGCCTGGAGCATCTCTTGATGATATCTACGTGCAGCTGACAAAGGAAGAACAATATGATTAATGCGAAAGAGTTCTGGAAAAAGCGTTTCTCTGAACACACAAAAGAGACCGGCCGTTACTTAAGGTATATTTTTAATGAACACATTGGTTTTGCCTTGTTGTTCTTTATTTCAGCTCTCGCTTATTACTATCGGCAATGGCTGCAAGACCTGCCGGCGGATTTTCCTACCGTATGGATTGTGGCGCTCGCGTTTGGATTCATCACAGGCTACAGCCCGGTTCGTACACTTCTCAAAGAGCCGGACTTGGTTTTCCTGCTTCCAGGTGAGTATCAATTGGGTGATTACTTCAGACGCTGTTTATATTACAGTTACGTTGTTCAGCTTTATCTCATTTTGCTTGTATCGGCAGCCCTGGGTCCTTTGTATTTTGCCTCCTATCCAGACCTTGGTACCCGGCATTATTTAATGATGATCGGTGTAGTTCTTGTCATTAAAGTTTGGAACATGATGTCAAACTGGTGGATGTTGAAAGAGAGAAGCCCCAGGATACGATTCATGGACCAGGTCATAAAAGTATTATTGAACATTACCATTTTTTATTTTCTCGCTCAGGGAGAGTGGATTTATGCGAGTATCGTGACGGTACTGCTTGTAGGTGTCGTCCTTTACACCTACTCTCTCTCCAGACAAAAAGCTGGACTCGCCTGGGATTTACTTGTAGAAAAAGATCAGCAGAGAATGAGGGCCTTTTACAGAATTGCCAATATGTTTGTGGATGTTCCTCATTTAAAAAATACAGTGAAAAAGCGCAACACTCTTGTACGAGCGATTGTGGATCGGGTTCCTTACCGGCAAAACCAGACCTTTTCCTATTTGTATAAAATCACTTTTATACGAAGCAGCGATTATTTAGGTATGTACATCCGGCTAATAGTGATTGGTGCACTCGCCATTTGGTTTGTATCCAATCTATGGGTTAAGGTAGCGTTTGCCATTCTATTTCTCTACTTGAGTGCTTTTCAAATGATGACATTGTGGAATCACCACCGTACGATTGCCTGGCTGGATCTATATCCAGTTAAGAAAGAATGGAAAGAAAGAGCAATTCTGCAGTGGTTACAGCAGATCATGTTGTTTCAAACGTTCTTATTCGGTCTATTGTTTATCATTCAATGGAACCTTATAGGTCTTGTACTCGTATGGGTAGGTGGAAGTATCTTCAGTTATCTTTTTATACAAAACTATGTGAAAAAGAAATTGACGTAACAGGGAAGACTACTTAAGCAGTCTTCCCTGTTTTATATCTAATTTCATCCATACTTCATTGTAATTGAAATATTCGGAGGTGCTCAATTTGAATTATGAAGAAAAAGCTAAACAGGAAGCCTTGCGTTGGAGTAAATCCTTGGATAAACGATCGTCTATTATCCAGAGGAGCTCTAAACAAGTGCAGTCCAGGATAAATGAAAAGATTCCTGATCGTGTCCACGGTGTGGTGACAGATAGTGTGCGTGCTATGATAGAGGCTGCATTAACAACATCGGAGTACATCCGCCCAGTAAAAGTCCATCCGGATTGGAGTTTTGAAGAACGGGAGAGGCAAGTCCGTGAATTAGTTAAAACATATAAGAAAACAGCATCCGTGGAAGGTGCTGGGACGGGTTTTGGAGGTTTTTGGCTGGGAGTAGCTGATTTCCCACTATTATTAAGCATAAAGATGAAGTTTTTATTTGATGCAGCTCAGGTTTATGGATGGAATGTCCATTCGTATGAAGAGAGGGTCTACTTGCTTCATGTGTTTATGCTCGCTTTTTCCAGTGACAAGGTCCGCGGGGAAGTGAAACGTAAAGTTTTAGAATGGAACGATTTAGAAATGAAAGAGAAGAACGTGGACTGGAAGGCCTTACAAATAGAGTATAGGGATACCCTGGATCTTGTGAAGCTTCTGCAACTTCTTCCGGGATTCGGTGCTATCGTAGGGTATGTGGCTAATGGGAGACTTCTTGAACAATTAGGGGAGACGACCATTCAAACCAGCCGCCTCCGCTTACTTTAACGTTCTTGATAACTAATAAATGATTGGAATAATGTTTTAGCTGCGTGG
This sequence comes from Halobacillus sp. GSS1, assembly GCF_017307035.1. Taxonomy (NCBI): domain Bacteria; kingdom Bacillati; phylum Bacillota; class Bacilli; order Caryophanales; family Bacillaceae; genus Halobacillus; species Halobacillus sp. GSS1. The sequence continues at coordinate 76,765 of NZ_JAFLHE010000011.1, read as the reverse complement.
GGCAGTGCTTTTTCATCGAAATCAAATTTCGGGTGGTGGTGTGGGTAGTAATGATCTGGAATTTGAGCGCCTGTAAAATAAAAGGTGCCAGGCTTATCTAATAAGTAATAAGCGAAATCTTCTCCAGCCATGACCGGTTCGATTTCTTCTGTACGTAAAGACGGGTCCGCCTTGTGGGCGTGTTGTAAAACTAAGTCCGCTTCTTCGGGGTGATTGACAACGGGAGGGTATCCTTTTTCATAAATAAACTCGTAGGTGGCGCCGTTTGCATCACATGTTCCTTTTATAACTTTTTCCATTTCTTCAATGATCAAGTTTTGAACTTCAGGATCAAAAGTTCTCACTGTACCGGTTAAGGTTGCTGAATCCGCAATGACATTAAATGTGGTCCCTGATTCAAACGTTCCCACTGTTAGGACAGCTGTTCTCAATGGATCTATCCGACGGCTGACGATTTGCTGCAAGGAAGAAACCATTTGAGAGGCGATGACGATCGCGTCTTTTGTTTGATGTGGCTGGGCCCCATGTCCACCTTTGCCTTGAACTTTGATTTCGAATCGATCTGCTCCGGCCATAAAAGGTCCTTTAGACGTTTGGATGACTCCTGTTGGAGCATTCACCCATAAATGAGTGCCGAACACAGCATCTACATCCGTAAGAACTCCTGATTCGACAATTGGTTTTGCTCCCCCAGGCGCATACTCTTCAGCGTGCTGATGAAGGAAAACGATTGTTCCTGGAAGTTCTTCTTTAAAGGGTAGAAGAGCTTCGGCGAGCCCTAAAAGAGCTGCGGTATGTCCATCATGACCACACGCATGCATGGCCCCTTCATTTTTGGATTTATAAGGTACGTCATTTTCCTCCTGAATAGGAAGGGCATCAAAATCTGCTCTCAGCGCGACCGTCTTCCCCGGTAGCCCACCTTCAAGCCTGGCTAGAACTCCATTTCCTCCAATGTTACTTTCATACGGAATTCCCAACTCCTCATATGTATCGGCAATAAACTGTGCCGTCTTCTCTTCCTTGAATGATACTTCTGGATATTGGTGCAAATGACGGCGAGTTTCAACCATTTTCCCGTATTGTTCATCAATCGCTTGAAAGATGTTCTCCCACATTGTCTTTTCCTCCTTGCCATCTTAGTGAAGTTTGGCAACTATTTTTATAAATTGTAATATACATTCAGAATATTCTCAAATGTGTGCTATTCCGGGAAAAAGAAAAACCCCCTGTTTTGGACAGGGGGTTAAAAAAGTTAATCTTGTAAACGGGAATCTTGTAGTAAACGACCGATTTCTTCCATATGACCGGTCTCGTCTGCAATCATATCATCAAGTTTCACGGATAATTCGGTTAGGCCAAGTTCCTCTGCTTGTGCTTTACGCTCCTCATACCGCTTAATCGTCTGACGCTCCGCTTCTCGTGCTTCTTCTAACATTGGTCTCACTTCAGTCATCTGTTTGACTTCCGCAGGTGTTGTCGTCGGAGTACCGCCCAGCGTGCTGATTTTTTCAGCTAAATAAAGAGCGTGTCCTTGTTCATCAGTCACTTCACTCTCGAAAAATGGCTTGAGGACAGAACGGTAGAGCCCTGTAACAACAGCTGCATTATTCGTGTACATAATAGAAGCTGCATACTCATGAGCCAAGTCTTCATTGAGTCCATCGATTAAATTTTGCAATTTTTGATCCATACAACAACATCCTTTCTTAATTGCTCTACTTTAGATATTCCCATCACTCTTCGGTTTAAACATCCCTCCGACCAGAGGCGGAGAAAACTCCATTCTCAGGGTTGTTTTACAGGACCGAGGTTACATGTAAGGTTAGACTATACATTCGATTAAGAAGTTTAGATATTTACTTTGAACCATTTATGAAAGAAAAGGGAATTCTAGACTTCTGTCGAATGTAATTTACGGAAGGTTAAAAAAGGGTGAGCATTATGAATAATAAAATTTCTCAAATTATCATCGCACTATTATTAGTTGCATTTGGCTTTGTTCTTCTCTTGTCGAATTTGAATATTATTTCCCTGGAAATGAGATGGACGTGGGCCAATATTTATCCGATCATTTTATTAGTGATTGGTCTGAAAACTTGGCTGGACGCGATATTGAAAAAGGGCGGGAGTTGGATTATCGGTTCATTCCTCACCATCTTCAGTACACTCTTATTATTGGATCGACTGGGGATCTTTGAATTCTCTTTTGGTGATGTATGGCAGCTTTGGCCTCTTCTTTTCATATACTTTGGATTCAGTATCTTTTTAGGTAAAAACAAATCTAAAGTGAGAATTGAATATGATTCTAATGGTTCTTCTTCAAACAAACTGAAGTCCAAGCATATGATGATTGGAGACCATTCTTTCAATGAGGAGAACTGGAAGGTGGAACCCATGGATTTATGGAACGGAGTTGGTGACTACCGATTTGATTTTACACGTGCTTTCATTCCGGATGGAGATACGCCGATCGTCGTCCGTGGCTGGGTGGGAGACGTTAAAATGCTGATTCCTAAGCATGTTCCTTATCGAGTAGAAGCGAAGGTGAAGACGGGGGATATCCGTGTCGGGGGCCAGAAAGCTGATGGAATGCATAGAAGTGTGGAATATGAAACCGATGATTATTCGATGGCTACTCGCCGGTTAACCATTGGTGTCGATCTTAAGGTCGGTTCGATTCGAATCGATCAGGTGTGAAAGGCGGGGGAGCATGTTAAAGCACTTGAATAGTATACGTTACATGTATATCCGATCACATCTTTATGGACTTATTTTAAATACGTTTATCCTGCTCAGTATCTTATTGTCAATGTATGTGTGGTTTCAGCCGGATTGGTTGAGTGCAGGTGCGATTTTAATGTTTATTCTGCTTTATGTGGTGCTTGGGTTTATTATGTCTCTTTATGCGGGCTTTCGGTCCAGCGGGGATGTTAAACACCGACTGGATTACATATCGATGATGATCACACAGCTTTCGCGGGGGAACTTCAGTAAAAGGATATATTTTAATGAAAATGATGAGATTGCCGCTGTAGGGGATGAATTGAATGTTCTTGGTGAGAAATTGGAGCAGCAGAAGGATTCGCTCGTAAAGCTTGCCGATGAAAAAAGTGAGCTGGCACGCACGGCTCATAAAGCAGCAACGATTGAAGAGCGGCAGCGACTTGCCCGTGATTTACATGATGCTGTGAGTCAGCAGTTATTCGCTCTGACAATGATGGCACAGGCGACAGAAAAGATATTCGATCGCCGCCCGGACAAAGCAAAAGAACAGCTTCAGGAAATCACTCAAATGGCTCTTCAGGCACAAACAGAGATGAGGGCGCTGCTTCTTCACTTAAGGCCCGTTCATTTATCAGGGGAACCACTTGCGGAGGGGATTAAAACTTTAATTGAGGAACTGCGGCAGAAATGTCAGATCGATTTTGATGTCGATATGGAAGATTTAGGAGATCTGCCGACAACCGTAGAAGAGCAGTTGTTCAGGGTCGTACAAGAAGCTCTCTCCAATATATTAAGACATGCCAATGCCTCTGAGGTGAAGGTGGAAGCCACTCATGACCAAAAGGAGATCTTCCTACATATCGCCGATAACGGTGTCGGTTTTGATACAGAGGATAAGAAAGCCAACAAGGCCTCCTATGGATTGAAAACGATGCGGGAACGGTGTGAAGAAATTGGTGGTACTTACTCCTTACGTTCCAGAAAAGGGGAAGGGACGCATATTGATGTTCGTGTTCCAGTAAAAGTAAATGATAAGGGGGAGAAGGAATGATTCGTGTCGTAGTCATAGATGATCACGATGTCGTGCGTAAAGGTGTTATTGCTTATTTAAGTACGGAAGAGGATTTGGACATTGTGGGAGAAGCAAGCAGTGGGTATGAAGGGGCAGCACTCGTTAAAGATAAAAAACCGGATGTTGTTCTGATGGATTTAATTATGGAAAACGGGACGGGAATTGAAGCGACAGAAGAAATCATGAAAACGGAAACCTGTAAAATTATCATTTTGACGAGTTATTACGATGATGAGAAGGTTTTTCCTGCGCTTGAAGCAGGTGCGTTCAGTTATATGCTGAAAACATCTTCAGCTGATGAAATAGCTGATGCCATACGTAAAGCTGCTCTCGGTCAAAATGTGATTGAGCCGAAAGTCGCTACAAAAATGATGACCCGTTTCCGTCAAGACCGAAAACTGCATGAAGAGCTTACAAAACGTGAACTTGAAGTGTTGAAATGCGTGGGGGAAGGGATGACGAACCAGGAAATCAGTGATGCGCTCTATATCGGAGTTAAAACTGTGAAAACCCATGTCAGTAACATTCTAAGTAAACTGGAGGTTCAGGACCGCACCCAGGCTGCTGTTTATGCCCACCGGAATGGATTGCTTAAAGGGTGAAGGAAGACCGCTTACAGGCGGTTTTTTTCTTTTTTAAACCACCCCTTTTAAATATGAAAATGACAATGGTATGGCGGACTATGAAACTACTTTGTTTTCGAGAGAATACCTAGTATAATGGCATGAGAGAGAGGTAGAAAGGATATAAAATCATGAAAAAAAGTATGGAAACAGCGCTGTTCCTGCTATGGGCAACATCACTTGTTGCTACTGTCGGGAGTCTGTTTTTCTCAGAGGTACTTGGCTATGCGCCCTGCGAGTTGTGCTGGTATCAGAGAATACTGATGTACCCGCTGGTGTTCATTTATGGTACAGCTTTATGGAAAAAGAAATGGGATGTAGCTTTTCCGGGGATCATTATGAGCGGAGTGGGTATCTTCGTTTCTATCTACCATTACATGCTGCAGAAGATTCCGTCGCTTTCAGCAGCAGATACATGTGGCCTCGTTCCTTGTAATGGTCAATACATCAATGTCTTCGGATTTGTGACGATTCCATTTTTAGCAGGCACCGCTTTTATCATCATTTTTATTGTTCATTTATTTGTTGTTGTAAAGAAAGGAAGGAATGACGCATGAAAAAAGGTATGATCATTTTTGCAAGTGCTCTTGTAGTGCTTGTTGTAGTTCTCGTATTTGTTGTGAATTATCAAAACTCAGAAAAAACCGCAGATAACCCGTACGGAAAAGAAAACTTGGATCAGGCAACCATTGATCAGTTGGATGACCCAAACTATCAAAACCAGATCCAGCCGGATGAACTTGAAGAAGAAATTGAGTCAGGGGAAACGACAACGGTTTACTTTTACAGCCCTACTTGTGTGTATTGTCAACGTACAACCCCAAGAATGATGCCGATTGTGAATGAATATGACCTCGATGTGAAAAAAATGAACTTGAAGGAATTCGAAGATGAATGGGATAAGTACGGGATTGAAGGAACGCCAACACTTATCCATTTTGAAAACGGTGAAGAACAGGCAAGAATTACAGGTGAACAATCGGTTCGCGGATTGGATGATTTCTTCCAGCAGGAAGTCATGGACAGCGAACCCGAACAAAAAGAGGAATAAAAAAGTGAGCGGTTTTTCCGCTCACTTTTCCTATGCTACTTTTCAAGTTCAATCATTTGATATTTTGTAATGTAGGCATCGCCATCAATAAACGATGGCTTCTTCTGGTGCTGAGGACCCGACTTTTTGTGAGCATCATCAAAAGACTTGGAGTTCTTCCAGTCTTCGAAATCTTGTTCACTGCGCCATTGAGTAAGGACAACGTACGTATTGCCTTTTAAAGGGCGAAGGATTCGGATGGCTTGAAAGCCTTCACGATTTTCTACATTTCCCGCTCTTTTTTTGAAGCGGTCCTCAAAAACGGGGCGTCCTTCGTCACTGACAGGGATGTTGTTCATCACAACATAACCCGTAGATTGCATCGTACCGACATGATCAACGGTTTCATAGTTGCGTCCTTCTTCAAATATGGACGTATCTTCCCCTTCATAATAGGCAACCGTTTTGTCTTGATCCTGCATGAAAAACAGGGATGTTTCAGGGTGTTGTTGACTCAGTTTGGATAAGTAATTCAATGTACCATTGGTCATCGATACTTTCATAGCCGATGTCTCCTTTCCTGCGGTATCTTCAGTTTAGCAAGCAGGGTTCCTTGGTGGCAAGTTTGAAGGATAGAACAGAAAGGATGCACGTAATTTGAACATCAATGATTTGAAGAAACGCTTACCTTCCTGGTCCGGACGATTGAAGTGGCCGGCCCTTTTCGTCCTTGCTTTTATAATGATCATAGGAATTGGTTATCTGATCATATTATTCGGAGGGCGTTTTGTCGTAAACGAAGAGGATCTAATTCTTGATGAGATGACCACGGTGGAGACAGCCGAAGGCGAGGTCATTGAACGGATCTACACGAAAAACCGAAAGAACGTATCCATTCAAGAGGTTCCCGAACACGTCAAGGATGCGTTCATAAGCATAGAAGACAGCCGCTTCAGAGAGCACTCCGGTGTTGATTTCAAAGGGATTATGAGAGCGGTCTATAAAGACATCATCGCCATGGAAAAGGTGGAAGGTGCGAGTACGATTACTCAGCAGCTGGCCAAAAACATTTTCCTCTCGAATGAAAAGACGTGGATGAGAAAAACGAAGGAAGTCATGGCGGCTCTTTACTTGGAGCGCAACTATTCAAAAGATGAAATTTTAGAATTGTATTTGAATCGTATTTATTTCGGGGAAGGGACGTATGGCATCGAAGCTGCTTCCCAGCACTATTTTCAAAAAACAGTTTCAGAATTGACGGTTGCTCAGGGTGCTCTGCTTGCAGGCTTGCCTAAGGCACCGAATACTTATTCTCCGTTTGATAATCCGGATGACGCCAAACAGCGGAGGAATGTTGTATTATCTCGAATGTACGACACAGGAAAAATTGATGCAGCAGTCATGAAGCAAATGCAAGGTTCGACGCTTGCTGTGGAGCAGGGAGAGGAAACGAGTGAAACCTGGTCCAACAGTTATGTGGATCTCGTCATCCATGAAGCAGCGGAGGAGTACCATATATCCCGGGATGAGTTAAAACGTGGTGGCTACCGAATAGTTGTAGAAATGGACCCCAGCATCCAGAAGATAGCTGCAGAAGAGATGAAGAACGGTGAGTTTGTCCCAGGTTCCTCGGAGTCAATCGAAGGAGCTTTCACGCTTGTGAATCACTCGACAGGTGCGCTCGTTGCGGTTGTGGGTGGACGTGATTTTAAACACGGTGACTTCAACCGTGTACGTGCGAAACAGGCTCCTGCCTCCATCATTAAGCCATTTGCCGTCTATGGTCCCGCTATGATGACAGGAGATTATGATCCATTCAGTCTGTTATCTGATGAAAAGCAGACGTTTGGCACCAATGATTATTCTCCTGATAATTATGATGACCAATATGAAGGCGAAGTCTCCTTGTACCAGGCTTTGATCGAGTCGAAGAATGTATCAGCCGTATGGCTCCTTGATCAAATTGGTATCTCCTATGCCAAAGAATATTTAGAGAAAGCTGGGCTGCCGACAAAAGATGATGGGTTATCCATTGCTCTCGGTGGATTGTCTGATGGTTACACGCCCCTGCAAATAACCGTAGCTTATGGTGCACTGGCACAAAACGGAAAGAGACAAGAAAGCTATACCATTTCAAAAATTCTGGATCGAAACGATAACGTGATCCACGAACAAGATTCTGATGAGACAGAAGTATTCAATGCACAGACGGCTTGGTATTTAACAGAAATTCTTCAGACGACTGTACAGGAAGGGACAGCGAAGGCAGGTGAATACCCTAAGGCATTAGCAGGTAAGACGGGGACTCACCAGGATCAGCACGTGTGGTTTGCTGGATACACGCCTGAATACGCGGGATCGATTTGGATGGGCTACGATCAATCAGGAGAAATTGATGGGAGTAGTGCTTACCCCACTCGCCTTATGAAGCAAATATTGAGAAGGATCGATCAGGAAAAAAAACTAGCTGCAAGTTTTGAACAGCCGGAAGGGGTGAAAAGCCTGCCTGAACCTGTAGACCTTCCCATTTTAACGGATGTAACCGGAAGGCTAAATTTGTCCGGACTTGCTTCATTAAGAGGAACGATTCGTTGGTCTGCCCCTGACGATGAGCGTATTGTTTACCGTATTTTCAGAGAAGAAAACGGAGAAGATGTTAAGGTCGGAGAAGTGACGGGAAAAAGTGAGTTTAAGGTCAGTGCTTTTGGTATCTTCGATCAGACGAGTTATTACGTCGTTCCCGTGGATCCATTGACAGGGAAGAAGGGGCAGCCTTCCAATACGGTAACCCTGAGCTGGGACCTGTGAAAAATAGCACAAAATCATGACAAATGTTTCATTTTTCTATACAGAAGAACAATAAATCGTTATAGTTGTAAGCGGATAAATGTTGAACGTGAAAAGGAGTTCTGAAGATGAACAAAATTGAAAATGACACGATTTTAAAAGCTTTCCGGGGGGAAAAGACTGACCATACCCCTGTCTGGTTCATGCGTCAGGCTGGGCGGTCGCAGCCGGAATATCGCAAACTGAAAGAAAAGTACTCATTATTTGAAATTACCCATGACCCTGAGCTTTGTGCTTATGTGACACGTCTTCCCGTGGAGCAATATGGCGTCGATGCAGCGATTCTTTACAAAGACATTATGTCTCCACTTCCGGCTATTGGCGTGGACGTAGAAATTAAAAAAGGCATCGGACCGGTCATTCACAATCCAATAAAAACAAAAGCGGATATTGAAAAGCTTGGGACCATCGACCCTGAAGAAGATGTGCCTTATGTTATGGATACGATTCGTCTATTAACGAAAGAACAACTCACGGTTCCATTGATTGGTTTCAGTGGTGCACCTTTCACCCTGGCGAGCTATATGATTGAAGGTGGCCCATCAAAAAATTACAATAAAACCAAGTCGCTTATGTACAGGGAACCGATGACATGGTTCGCACTCATGGACAAACTGGCAGACATGGTGGTGGCTTATGTTAAAGCCCAAGTCGCAGCAGGAGCCAGTGCCATTCAGATTTTCGACTCCTGGGTTGGTTCTTTGAATGTCGAAGATTATCGTACGTTTATTAAACCAGTGATGCAGCGGATTTTCTCTGAACTGAAAGAGGAAGGCGTACCGTTGATTACTTTCGGTGTAGGAGCGAGACACCTCATTCATGAATGGGACGACCTTCCTGTTGATGTGCTTGGACTGGACTGGCGTATGTCGATCACAGAAGCAAGAAATGAAGGGATTACAAAGCCACTTCAAGGAAACCTGGATCCTTCGATGCTCTTAGCGGACTGGGATACCATTGAGGAAAGAACAAAGAAGATTATTGATGAGGGAAGACAACACCCAGCCCACATTTTCAACCTCGGCCACGGTGTAACACCGGATATCAAACCGGAAACATTGAAGCGGCTGACTCAACTCATCCATGATTATTCCAGGAAATCTTAATGGCGTTTTAAAAAAGATGAAGAGGTGAAGGAACATGGCAAAAAAACAAATGGGTTTATTAGTAATGGCCTATGGGACTCCTTACAAAGAAGAAGATTTAGAGAGGTATTACACTCACATCCGACGCGGACGCAAACCATCGGATGAGATGCTGCAGGATCTCCGTGATCGTTATGATGCCATCGGTGGTATTTCTCCACTTGCCCGTATTACAGATGATCAGGCGGAAGCTTTGAAGGATGCATTGAATGAAAAGCAGAACGAGATTGAGTTTAAAGTCTATCTTGGACTGAAGCATATTGAACCGTTTGTAGAGGATGCGGTTGCACAAATGGCTGAAGACGGGATCGAAGAAGCTGTTTCTATCGTGCTTGCTCCTCATTACTCCACGTACAGCGTGAAATCTTACAATGGTCGTGCCAAAGAGGAAGCCGATAAGCACGGTATTTCTATTCGTTCGGTAGAAAGCTGGTATGATGCGCCCGGCTTTATTGACTATTGGAAGGATGTCATAGAAGCGGAATACGCTAAGATGACGGAAGACGAAAAAGAGAAAGCCTGCCTGGTTGTCTCTGCGCACAGCCTACCGATGAAGATTTTGGAAGGGGGAGACCCTTATCCGGATCAATTGAAAAGAACAGCGGAATTGATTTCAGAAGCTACTGGAATTACACAATATGAAATCGGCTGGCAGAGTGAAGGCAACACACCAGACCCGTGGATCGGCCCAGACGTCCAGGACTTAACGGAAGAGCTTTATCATGAAAAGGGATACCGCAGTTTTGTGTACGCCCCTGTTGGATTTGTATCCGATCACTTGGAAGTCCTCTATGATAATGACTACGAGTGTAAAGTGGTTTGTGATAAAGTTGGAGCTAATTATTATCGCCCGGAAATGCCAAACACTCACCCGAAGTTTATCCACACACTTGCTGATGTTGTCGTGGATAAAGTGAAAGAGTAGATCTTTTATGGAAGAGAAAAAGCGTGTCGTGGTCGTAGGTGGAGGAATCTCAGGGTTAACCTCCGCCTACTATTTACAAAAAGAAGCACGGGAAAAAGGCTATTCATTGGATGTTGAATTATTGGAATCCAGCGACCATCTAGGTGGTAAAATCCATACGGTACAAAAAGACGGCTTCACGATTGAACGAGGACCGGACTCTTTTCTCGCCCGTAAAGAAAGTGCCGGGCGTCTTGCGGGGGAAGTTGGCCTTGGGGATGAACTCGTCCCGAACGGTACAGGCCAGTCCTACATTTTGGTGAACGGTAAACTTCATAAAATGCCTAGTGGTTCTTTTATGGGGATTCCTACTAGAGTCCGTCCATTCCTTTTCTCAGGATTATTCAGTCCTGTAGGAAAAGCGAGAGCTGCTTTAGACTTGGTTAAGTCCAAAAAAACGGTAGATGGCGATCAGTCACTCGGCTTGTTTTTCCGTCGAAGGCTGGGGAATCAAGTGGTTGAAAACTTGATTGAACCGCTATTGTCTGGTATTTATGCAGGAGATATTGATCGTCTAAGTCTGCAATCCACGTTTCCGAATTTCTATGATCTGGAACAGAAGTACGGAAGTCTCATTAAAGGATTGCGTCAGACGTATCCGATGAAGACGCCGAAAAAAGGGGAAAAGAAACCGAGCATGTTCCGTACATTAAGAAACGGACTTGGTTCTCTTGTGGAAGCGATCGAAGGAAAGTTGGAACCTGGAACGGTTCAAAAAGGCGTGAAGGTGGACCATATTGAGAAGAAAGCCAATGGCTATCATCTTTTATTAAGTGATGGAACTGTAAAAGAATCAGAGGCGGTTATATTAGCCGCTCCTCATTATGCCGTACAGCGCATGCTGTCTCAGTATGACTTCTTAGAGCCATTCAAAGAAACCAATGCTACATCTGTAGCAAACGTCGCCATGGCCTTCGATGCCTCAGCCATTAAAAAGGACATCGACGGGACCGGTTTTGTTGTCTCAAGAAACAGTGATTTCCGGATTACCGCTTGTACATGGACCCATAAAAAATGGCCCCATTCCACACCTGAAGGGAAAGTTCTCCTGAGATGCTATGTTGGGAAACCTTCTGATCAGGAAGTGGTTGATAAAACGGATGAAGAGATTGAAGAAATCGTCTTAAACGATTTGAACAAAACGATGAATATTACGGCCAAACCTGAATTCTCTATTGTCACCCGATGGTATGACGCGATGCCTCAATATACGGTCGGTCATAAACAGAGAGTTGATGAGATTACGGAACGAATGGAGAAAGACCTTCCAGGCGTATACCTTGCAGGTGGTTCCTACAGAGGAATCGGTTTACCTGATTGCATCGATCAGGGAGAAGCAGCCGTTCAACATGTCATAGATTTTCTCTATCATTAAAAAGGAAGCATTCCCAGGAATGCTTCCTTTTTTTCTATCCATTCCTTCTTCAGCAATCGGCCCTATAGTTGGAAAAAAACTTATCTGTTGGTCATGATTTTGACAAAGTCCTGGGTGAAAGCTTCTTTATCGAAATCAATAATGATGCTGTGCATAGGGTAGCCCTCAATATAATCTGGAGCAGGTCGGAAGTCAGCTAAAGTTAGCCCTTTAGAAGGACCATTCGTATTTACTTTCACCTGTCGTTCTACGACCTTATAATATTCAGGATTCATTAAATAGGAGAAGAGTGTAACGTCATGAAGGGGAGCCCCATCAATTCCAGGAATGATCGATTCATATTGGGTACTGTAGTAATCCATGATAGGAAAAATGATTTTTGAGAAAGGCGTTTCGTTTTCTATCGCTACTTTCTTTATCGTATCCAAAGGGATGACGGCTCGATTGCTTACATTTAAAGGTACAAAGGTAATATTTTTTCCATGAGCGGCAACGAGTTTAGCAGCTTGTGGGTCGCCATACACATTTGCCTCTGCTACCGGGGTGCGATTACCGGGTACAAAGAACGCTCCTCCCATTACGTAGACGTTTCCCGCTTTATGGATGTTACTTTCAGCCTGTATAAAAGTAAGAGCAAGGGAAGTAAAGCGAGATAGATTGATAATGGTCAAATCACCACCATATGTATGGATCAGATCGTAAACTTTTTGAAAGCGAACATGATCGAGTGTTTGAATGGAAGGGATGATTTCTCCAAGACCGTGGGTTCCATGGATGTCAAAGAAAAACTCAGGATCTGTCCCTGTCAGAGGTTTATCCGCTCCTTTTATAATGGGTATATCCGTTTTACCAGCCAATTGCAGTAGGTATGCGGTGTTTTTTAAGGCGATTTCCTGACTGACGTTCCCATACTCTGCAACGATCCCAACAACGTCAATTTCCGGATGCAGAAGGGCATACATAATGGCAAATGCATCATCCACACCAGGATCTGCGATGATCAGAACTTTTCTCAGGTGGATCATCTCCCTATTTTTTCCTATTTTCATTTTATTAACGGTGGAAGGTCAATATGTATCTTGGTTATCTATTCTAATGTGGGAGTTCGGAGTTAAATCTATCCCAATATATGAAAGGGCTTGCAAGAAAACCGAATGATTAGTATGATTAAAATTGGAAACGTTTTCAAGAAAGCATCAAGGGGGAGTAAGTATGGCTACGATTGAAGATGTAGCGAAACTGGCTGGATTATCGAGGACAACGGTCTCCCGGGTCATCAATGATCAGCCTTACGTGACAGATGAAAAAAGACAGCGAATCATTCAAGCCATGAACGACCTTGGGTATGTCCCGAATTCTTCCGCCCGTCGTCTTCGAAGTCAAAAGACGGAGACCATTGCCGTTCTTTTGCCGCGCCTGACGAACCCTTTTTTCGGTAATTTGATAGAGGCGATGGAAGAAAAGGCTTCTGAGTGGGGATATCAAGTAATCGTCTGTCAAACACATGATTCCAAGAAAAAAGAAATGGATTATTTACAATTATTAAAGACGAAGCAAGTAGATGGTGTGATTATGGCTTCTCTTGTAAATGAATGGGAAGATGTTAAATCCTTTTTAGATTGTGGACCCATTGTCTTTTGCAATGAATATATGGACGATTCCAGCATTCCAATGATTCATATGGATCACAGGCAAGCGTCATACGAAGCGACTCTTCACCTCTTGGAACAGGGATGTAAAAACATATCCTATGTAAGTGGTGGTCCAGAAAGTCACTTGGCTAAAAAACGAAAAGAAGGTTTTACTGAAGCTTTGTGTGAATATGGCCTTACTTTTCAGGAGGAATTAGCGATTGATTGGGCTATCGATGTAAGTGATGGCCAAAAAGTCTTTCATATGATTAAGGACGAGCTGCCACATGTAGACGGTGTGTTTACAGGGAGCGACGAGGTTGCGGCTGGGTTGATTTATGAAGCGACTTCCACATCTGATTGGGTGATCCCGGAGGACTTGGCCGTGGTGGGCTTTGATAATCAGATGATATCTTTATTAATGGTCCCTTCCGTTACAACGGTTGAACAACCCGTAAAGCAAATGGCTGATAAAACGGTGGAAGTATTAATTCAACAACTTCTGCATCCTGGAGCTCTTGCCCCGCACAGATATGTCTACCCCCATCAGCTGCTTGTAAGAAATTCCACAAAACGAAAAAAACTATCCATCCAGTAGCACGGTCTGCCGGATGGGTAGTTTTTTTGTTGGGTTATTCGCTAAATGACTGGGTTGTGGAAGAAGGAAGAAATGGGCAAAAAAATAGCAGCCTTTGACAGCTGCTCCAAATCTTATGTTCTTTGTTATGTTTTTTGTGGAATACTAGACTTAGCGGGCCGGGTGGTCACATTCGTCGCAAATGTTGCCGTAGCAGTCAGCTTTTTCCTGGATCACATTCCCACAGTTGGAGCAGTGCTTTTTCGGAAGGTTACGGAAGAACTCAAGAACACTCATCATCTGTAAATCGCCTCCAATTAATTTTTAATGTAAAACCATTGTATTATAACAATATTCAGAAATCAACAATCTGTTATAAAACAATGTGCAATTAGGCCAAAAGTTTTAGGAGTGATCATAATGAAAGTGACAATTATCGGTTATTGGGGAGCTTATCCTGCAGCAGGTAGTGCTACTTCTGGGTATTTATTTGAAAAAGATGGGTTTTCGATGCTTGTCGATTGTGGAAGTGGAGTGTTGTCACGCCTCCAACAGTTTAAGAAGGTAGAGGATTTGGATGCGGTCGTTCTTTCTCACTATCATCATGACCACATCGCAGATATCGGTCCTCTTCAATATGCGTTTCTTGTTCAGAATACCCTTGCTGGAACAAATGAAACGCTCCCTATCTATGGACATAAAGAGGAGAAAGGGAAGTTTGAAACCTTAACCCATCAATATACGAAAGGAATGGCCTATAATCCTGACCAAACGTTGGAAGTAGGGCCTTTCTCCATACAATTTCAAAAAACGAATCATCCCGTCCCTTGCTATGGTATGCGGATTTCTGATGGGGAGGACACGGCGGTTTACACAGCAGATACAAGCTATTTTAAAGAGTGGGCAGAATTTTCCAGTAATGCGGATCTTCTTATTACAGATACAAACTTTTATAAGGACATGGACGGCAAGAAAGCAGGGCATATGACGAGTACTGAAGCCGCTACTATAGCTGAAGAGGCTAATGTGAAAAACTTATGGCTCAGTCATTTGCCACACTTTGGGCAGCTGACGAAATTGCGTCAGGAAGCAGAGGATATCTATAGTGGAACCATTCAACTGGCGGACGAAGGGCTGACATGGAGTAAATGAATTGTCTCCAAGCCTCTAAACGATTACAATGGTACATGGACAATACGGACTGAAAGGATGAAACACATGCTTTTTATTGACCATGAGGGAATAAATGATCCTCGTATTAACTTGGCCATTGAAGAATACGCATTAAAGAATCTTGATATCAACGACACTTACTTACTGTTCTATATCAACGAACCTTCCATCATCATCGGTAAAAATCAAAATACGGTGGAAGAAATCAATACAAGCTATGTAGAAGAGAACGGAATTCATGTCGTTCGCCGTCTTTCTGGCGGAGGTGCGGTATATCATGATCTCGGAAACTTGAACTTCAGTTTCATTACAAAGGACGATGGGGACAGTTTTCATGATTTCGCTAAGTTTACAAAACCTGTAACCGAAGCGTTGAAAATGTTAGGTGTAAACGCAGAATTGTCAGGGCGTAATGATATTGTGGCAGAGGATGGTCGGAAAATTTCGGGGAACGCTCAATTTTCTACCCGGGGCCGCATGTTCAGTCACGGCACATTAATGTTAGATTCAGAAATCGAGAACGTTGTTTCTGCTTTGAACGTGAAAACAGAGAAAATCAAGTCGAAAGGAATTAAATCGATTCGTAGTCGAGTAGCAAACATTTCCGAGTTTCTGGATGAAAAAATTTCTATGGAAGAGTTCAAGAACTTGATCCTCCGCTATATCTTCGATGTCGAAGATGTGAAGGATGTGCCTCAATATAAATTAACGAAGGTAGATTGGGACAATATTTATAAGCTGGCTGAAGAACGTTACAAAAATTGGGACTGGAATTACGGCAAATCACCGAAGTTCAATATCCAGCATACGAAGCGAATTGAGGGTGCTGGAAGCTATGACATTCGTCTTGATGTAACCAAAGGACATATTCAGAACGCAAAGATTTTTGGTGATTTCTTTGGGGTTGGAGACATTAATGACATTGAAGAAACTTTAATCGGCGCGAAGTATGAACGCCAGGCGATATCTGAAGCTCTAGGTAATGTGGATGTTTCTCACTACCTGGGTAAAATCAGCAAAGAAGACTTTCTTGATATGGTCTATTAATAAAAAAGGAACGGTCCATTGATGAGGACCGTTCCTTTTTTATATGACAATCCTAGTGCCTTAGGTCGACAAATGTTGCTAAAAAGTTTTCAGTATTTTATAATTATATTGAAAATTACTAAAATGAATGACTATTCATTCATAATTTCGAGGGGGAGCATACATGAATCTAAGCGAACAACTGTCGCTCACGGCTCAGCGTTATCCTGCAAAAGATGCCTACATATTTCAAGGGCAGCGGGTAAGTTATCAAGAGTTTGATGCAACAGTCACTAAATTCGCTTCTAAGTTGTCTGAACTGGGCTATGAAAAAGGGGATCATTTGGCGCTTGTGAGCGGAAATAGTCCCTTGTTCATGATTGGACTTTACGGAGCACTCCGAGCAGGAGCAACCGTCATACCGATTAATCCTACGTACACTGTAGATGAAATGAGCTACATTTTGAAAAATGGAGACGTTAAGGCTGTCATCACGATGGATGTATTGATCGAGAAGTTTGAAGTTATGGACCATGATCTTGATGTCGGCCACTATTTTGTAGCAGACACCGGGACAGGGGTGGATTTGCAGACATCTTCCTTGAATGGAAAAATGAAATCGTTTACAAAAGTTGTCGGTGAGGGTCGTTTAGATTATGAGACCCCTTCTCTCGATGATCAGGATGTAGGAGTTATTCTATACACTTCTGGAACGACAGGGAAACCAAAAGGCGCGATGCTCACACACCAGAACTTATACTCGAATGCGACGGATGTAGCGGATTACCTGGAATTCACCTCGGAGGATCGTGTGATTGCTACGTTACCGATGTTTCATGTTTTCTGCTTGACGGTCTGCTTAAATGCACCGGTCATGAATGGTGGAACCGTACTAATCGTACCTAAATTTTCTCCTCAAGAAGTATTTGCAACGGCAGAAGAACATCAGGCAACAGTGTTTGCCGGCGTCCCGACCATGTATAACTATTTATTACAGACAGGTAAAGAACAGGCACCAACGTTCCGCCACATGCGCCTTTGCATTTCTGGAGGTTCCTCTTTGCCGGTCGCTTTATTGGAATCATTCGAAAAACAGTTCAACGTACGTGTGTCAGAAGGCTATGGACTATCCGAAGCCTCTCCAGTTACAGCTTTCAATCCCCTGGACAGACCAAGAAAAGCAGGGTCCATCGGGCAAAACATTAAAAATGTCGAAAATAAAGTGGTGGACGAACTTGGTGAAGAGCTCCCTGCCGGTGAAGTGGGCGAACTGATTGTCAGAGGGCCGAACGTCATGAAGGGATACTATAAACTTCCTGAAGAAACTTCTGTCACAATCAGGGATGGTTGGTTATATACAGGGGACATGGCTCGACAGGATGAAGACGGATATTTTTACATTGTCGATCGTAAAAAAGATATGATTCTTGTCGGAGGATACAACGTTTATCCAAGAGAAGTAGAAGAAGTATTGTACCAACACGAAGATGTCACAGAAGTTGCGGTCGTAGGAGCACCAGATCCGGAGCTTGGGGAGACGGTCATAAGCTTCGTTGTCTCTAAAAACCCAACGTTGACAGAAACACAACTAAATGAATATTGCCGTGAGCACTTAGCGAAGTATAAGGTCCCTTCACGTATCGAATTTATGTCTGAGCTTCCTAAAAACACAACAGGGAAAATTCTTCGCAAAAATTTACGCGAACAACTTACGAACTCAAAATAAGTTCAATCTTCCATTAAAGCTCAAAGTCTCCTGGACTTTGAGCTTTTTAATTGAAAACATTTTTTATTAAAGCCAACTCTAGTTGAATTTGCAACTTTTTCTTATTTGAGACGTAAGAAATAAAAAGAAGGGGGATGAATGATGAAAGAATTGTATGAATCACTAATGGTAGCAAGAAAAAGATATCTTGAGAAAGAACGTTTACATAGAGAAAGGGAACAATTGAAAAAAGAACATATGGAACTACGCGCTAAAGAACAGCACTACCTAGAAAAGCTCAATGAAGAGCAAGAAGATGTGGAAAAGCTGGAGAGCATGAGTCTTACAAATTTATTCGTTACGATTACAGGTAAGAAGCTTGAGAAAATGGAAAAAGAAAAGCGGGAGGCAATTGAGGCACGGTTGAAGTGGAGAGAAGCTCATCAATCTGCTCTTGAGGTGGAGGAAGAAGCAGAAACCCTGTCTGAAAGAATCGCTGCTTATGGAAACCCAAAAGTGGAGTATGACCGGCTGTATCAAAGAAGAAAGGAAATCCTTATTGCTAAAGGTGAGAAGAAAGGAGGGCGTTTGGTTGAACTTAGTGAACAGCGATCGATGCTCCAGGCGGAGTTGGTTGAAATCAATGAGGCAATTGATGCAGGGCAATCTGCCATGCGGGCATTGGAAGAAGCAACGGTTTCGTTGACATCTGCTGAAAACTGGGGAGCGTTGGATATGCTTGGTGGTGGCTTGCTGACTACAGCAGTCAAGCATTCGAGAGTGGATGATGCGGATACCGCCATCCATACCGCACAAAGGTATTTGCGGAAGTTCGCAAATGAGATTGAGGACCTCGGCACACATTATGATATTCGTATTCAAATGTCTGGCGGTTTGACGATTGCCGACTATTTCTTTGATGGCTTACTTGTGGATTGGTTTGTTCAAAATAAAATTCAATCTTCTCATAAAGAAGTGAGGGAAATTAGAAAAAAGACTCATGAAGTGCTACTTGATCTTGAGACACTACGTCGTCAATTTGAAAAAGAAGAAGGGGCATTCACAGAAGAGATGGATTGGATTATCCGTTCTATATAACTAGAATTTCGAGTTGTCCTATGTCATTTACTAGAAAATTCGCACCAGTTTGCGGACCTCCGCAACTTTTTTTCGGTGAAGGTTGTCCTAGGATATATTACAATAGAAACAGATAAGCGGTGATGCTTATTTATCTCATAACTATTTATGATTTGGTTGTCATAAATAGGTCAGTAACGTTGTTTACTGATGAGTGTCACGGAAAAGTCTTTCCTCTCAAAAGCACTTTTCCAACAATTTATTCCCTCACTCAAAAGTTAACCAGTCGTCTCTTTTGGCCCATGCTCACGTGAGCATGGGCACTTTTTTTGTGCCTGCCCTTTTAAATATAAGCTCCCTATTCTTGAAGACTCAGTTTAGAGATGTTCGTGTGATTCTAGGGGCTCAGGGAAAAGGTTCGTCTTGCTCCATCGTCCAGACACTCGCGTCATAAGCAGAACAGCAAAGGAATGAAAAACACATTCCGTTGCTGTTCTGCTTATGCCAGTCGTGTCTACCAGGACGATTCCGCATTTGAACACTTTCCATGGGGCGGGCGGTGAGCCTCCTCAGGCTATGCCTTCCGGGATCTCACCTGTCCCACTCGTCCCATAGGAGTCTCACCGCGCTCCCGCGGAAAGCGAGCTATTCCCTGTAGCCCCCCTCCACTCAATAAAAGTTTCGAAACTGAGTCTTCAACAAACCTGCCATTTACTTAAATAACTTGTATGTGGCTGAGCTTTGGATTTGAAAGTATGAGCTTTGCTGATTGTGTTTAAAATAACGGAACGATGGATGGAAGGGAGCGTAAAGTTGTGAAAAAATTAAAGGGTCAAGTGGTTTTGGTGACTGGTGCGAATCGTGGACAGGGAAGGGCCATTGCGGAATATTTATTGTCTCTTGGAGCATCGGTGGCGTTTGGAGCACGAAATATCCACCTTGCTGAAGAGGTGGTGGCAGCGTTAGGATCTTCGGAAGCATTGGCTGTACAGTTGGATGTAACGAAGAATGAGGAGTGGACGGCTGCAATAGCTGAGATCGTCCGTAGGTACGGGCGGTTGGATGTACTTGTAAACAACGCTGGTCTTTTAATCCGTAAGCCTTTTATAGAGATGAAATCAGAGGAATACGAGCAATTGATCCAAGTAAATCAGCTGGGGGTCTTTTACGGAATGCAGGCAGCTGTACCTTATATGATCGAACAGGGCAAGGGTTCTATCGTGAACAACTTATCCATTTCTTCTTTTGCTCCGATTAGCCAGGCATCCGCTTACGCGGCAACGAAAGCATCTGTGGTGGCTATGTCGAAAGCTGCAGCTATTGAACTCGGGCCGTACGGAGTTCGTGTCAATATGGTTCACCCAGGGGGAGTTGAAACCGAGATGGCGACAGAGGGGAAAGGGGTACCGGAATTTTATCATTCTATCCCGCTCGGTAGAATCGGGCAGCCCCTGGAAATAGCTAAAGCTATTGCTTTCCTTGCTTCTGACGACAGTTCCTATTGTACGGGAACAGAAATCGTTGTGGATGGTGGGATGACATTAGGGACGGCGGATCGGTGATCATTCAGGCTTTTTGTAGGTAATCATAAATTCTTCTTTTGTAAGATAAAAGTCACGTTCTGGTCTTTGTTGTAACAAATGATGATTTTCAAGCTTATAATAACTTACCCGTTTGTATGGGTCATCATCTATGATTGGCAGTTCCTGTGTCTGTTTCATATATTGGTCGACGGCATGTTGAACGAGATCGATATCCAATGCAAGATCCCGGTCCTGTTCTTCAAACAACTCATAGGTCTCCCGGGACATGTAAAAGTTTTGAATGGGCACAGCTTTTAAGTAGGGGGATAAAAGTTCATAGTCCAGGGTGAGGTCCTCTTTGATGATTACACTTAGAGGGACATCGCTGGGCTTAGCATCCGCGTAGGCGTGGACGGCTTTTCGGACATCGTGTATGGATAAATCCTTCTTCTCTAGTTTCGACTTCTTGTTTTTTCGACTCCACATGTGTATTCCTCCTAAAATGAATTTTGCTTGAGAGGTGTTTCAAATGAAAGATCAACCGGTTCAGCCTGAACTCGATTTCTTCACATTACTCAATCCTGACTTTGGTCGTGGTGAAGAGCAGAGAGGAAACAAAGGGCAGAAAGAAGAAAAGGTGTAATTGTAGTATAGCAGAATCGTTGAAATGAAACATTTTTTAAAATGTTTAGACTTTTGTCGAGTGATTTGGTAAATTAAAGAAGATGAGCGGTAGGTTCGACCTGAGTGTAGAGCTGCCGCCACTTGAAATGAAAGAGGTGTTGTAGTGGATGACATTTGTTCATGGAAAAGAATATGAGATTAACCCTCAGACGATTGCTCTTATCGCCAAAAATACAGAGGGTGGACAAGCTTTTACGGAAGTTATGGAGACGGATGAGCGCTTTGTCATTTCAAAATGTCCAAGTGGTCTTATCGATCGTTCCTGCCGTTACTTTGCAAGCAGCCTCGATGGTCGGATTGCTGGCACAAAGCAGCTGACCGGTTACACGCACAAACCCCCGATTGTCATATCAGAAGCGATGGGCATTTATTTCTTCCCGATTATCTCCCCGAAACGAAAAGACTGTTCCTGGATCGCCCATAAATATATTCGCTCCTACCGTGGAGAGCCTAATAAAACAACGACTGTTCAATTCACGAACGGGATGTCTGTCAACCTTCCCGTTTCTGATGGCATGTTCGCCAATCAAGTTCAACGCACCGCTCATTTGCGCGTCATTCTTGAAGACCGTTTCCATTCGACACCTGTGGTTGCTGATCATCGTGCTGAACGGATTGCTGAGACCTTCTCATAAGCTCAAACAGAATATTTTCCACTTTTTTTCGAATGGCTGGATTGAAATAGTTGCGCTTCTCCTCATATCCATGAGCTAAAAAAAGGAAAGAGGTAAATGAATCGTTCCTCCCGGATTCAACGACCTGCAATTTCATATGATCCATTTGTCTTCTTAGTTCTCTCCGTTCCTTTCGCGCTTCCAGCTCCATTTTTCCGAGCATCTCCATGTACGGCTCCTTGATTTTGAATTTCCCATGTTCCATGTGTTTCCGATCCTGCCTGATAACAGTGATGGCCATAGATAAAAACAAATAACGGGAAGCGAGATCCAATTCTTTTTGTTTTAGATACCTCATGTCATTCTCCTCCGAATACGAACAAGTGTTCTTGTTTGTATTATACCACGGAAAGGTCCAATGTATGCAAGATAGTTTTACAAAAAGGTTGAAAATGGCAGGAAGGGGAAAAGCTAGATAAGGACGCACATACTGGTAGGCATGGAGCGGGATTTCAGATAAAATGGAGAAAAGCATACACTGGTCACTAGTGTACATAAGGAGCAGCATCATGGATTCAGTGTTTGAAAAAATTAACCAATGGCGCCATTTAGCGGAGAATGATCAACTATTTGATTACATCATAAGACAGCTTGAAGGATTGGAACGGTTTGGACCAATTCCGGGCATCCTATTCCCTCTTATTGAAGCGTTTTTGCCGATTTTGCCACTTGTTGCCTTTGTTTTGGCCAATGCTGTGGTGTATGGGTTGTTCAAAGGATTTCTTTATTCATGGCTTGGGGCTGTTTTTGGATCGTTGTGTGTATTTTTTATTATTCGCCGATTAGGGGACAAGCGTTTATTCAGGAAGATTACAAAGCAAAAGCAAGTGAAGAAAGTGACGAAGTGGGTGGAGGAGCATGGGTTTGGTCCATTGTTCTTGCTCATGTGTTTTCCCTTTTCCCCCTCATCGATCATTAATGTGGTTTCTGGATTATCCAATGTCAGTCGTCAGCAATTCATCCTAGCCGTCCTTTTGGGCAAAGCCGTCATGATTTTTACAATCGCCTATGTAGGTTCAAGCATCGCATCGTTTGCGCAGAATCCAGTGAAATCGATTGTTGTCGGTGTTTGCATTCTGCTTTTCTGGGTGCTTGGGAAGTATATCGAGAAAAGAATACAAATAAAGGCGGAACAGAAAGCGTACAGCGGGGATTAAGTTTGTCTCCGCGAGGGTAAAATGTTTGTAGCATACCACGTGGAGGCGCAAACAATGAAAAAATATAAAAGAGCGATCAGAACAGTATTACTCGCCCTGTTGCTGGCTTTTGTGTTCCGCTCTTATTTATTCGCAAGCTACATTGTAGACGGCGAATCGATGGAGCCTACGCTCTATGACGGGAATTTACTAATGGTCAACAAAGCGGTTTATGATTGGCAGGATATCGGAAGACAGCAGGTGATCGTTTTCCATGCAAATGAAGAAGAGGATTATGTGAAGCGCGTCATAGGAATCGGCGGGGACGAGATTGCCGTTCGAGATGATCAGTTATACATCAATGGTAAACGTGTCGACGAAAGTTACCTCGATTCACTCCGTCCGAATGACGGTCTGCCTTTTACGGAAGATTTCACGTTGGAAGAGGTGACGGGGCATCAGACGGTCCCAGAAGGTCATTTGTTCGTCATGGGGGACAACAGACGGGACAGTCTGGATAGTAGGTATTTCGGGTTTGTACCTGCTGATACCGTTGTAGGAAAAGTGGATGTACGCTATTGGCCCATGAACCAACTCGGCGTACAGTTCTAAAACGCAACCGTCCTTACCGGGCGGTTTTTTTTATGTCTATCGTTATTCAACTATATGGCAGAATTGTTGAAGAATCAGTATCGAGATATTTTCGGGATTCGTTACGCTATTGGGCGTCAGGGGTGGCTGGAAAGCGAGTCATTCCCCGCAGCCCCATACACTCAACAAAAATCTCGAAACTGAGTCTTCAAGAAAAAGGAGCGATTGTGGAAGAGCGGGAGAGCATCATAAACGGTGTAAAAATGATAAAATATATACAGAATGAGAAAGAAAGGAGCGGTCGGTATGGGGCTGCGGTTTTTGCTCGGTCGTTCAGGAGCAGGAAAAAGTACGCGTTGCTTAAATGAAATAGAAGCAAAATTAAAGGATGACCCACGAGGTCCGGCGATTATTTACATCGTTCCGGATCAGATGACCTTCCAGCAGGAGTATGGCCTCCTGAAAAGAGAAGGAGTGGAAGGGTCTATTCGTGCCCAAGTCTTCAGTTTTTCACGACTCGCCTGGAGAGTACTTCAGGAAACAGGAGGGGGAACGAAGAAGTTCATCACATCTACAGGGGTTCAAATGATGCTGCGTAAAATCGTAGAAGAACGGACGTCCGATTGGCGTGTTTTTCAAAAAGCGGTGGAGAAGCAGGGATTCATTGAACAGCTGGAGGGAATGATTACGGAATTCAAGCGTTACCGCATTACGCCGGAAGATCTTCAAGCCCAGATGGACGCGCTTGGTCAGTTTGTTCACACTACGAGTCAGGAACAGGGGTTGAGGGACAAGCTGGACGATATGACCTATATTTATGATCGTCTTGTTGATGCGTTGAAAGATCAATACATAGATAGTGAAGATCAGCTCCAGCTTCTTGCCAGCAAAATTCCTGAAGCTTCTTTTTTAGAAGGAGCAGAAGTGTACATCGACGGTTTCCACAGCTTTACGCCTCAGGAGTATCAGGTCATTGAAACTCTTTTGAGAAAGGTAAAGACGGTTCATGTTACTTTGACTACAGAGGAACCGTCAGGAGAAGAGAACCCTGAGCTGGATCTTTTCCATGAAACGAAACAAACGTATCTTGATCTGAAAAAGGTTGCCGAGGAAGCAGGGGCCCGTTTGGAAGATGTGGAAGTGCTTGACCACACGTCAGGCCGAATGAAAGATCAGCCGGCATTCATGCATTTAGAAAAGTATTACGATGTACGACCGGCGTCCCCGTTTGAAGGAGAAGTGCCGATTCAGATTGCAGAAGCGGTTCATCCCCGGGCAGAAGTCGAAGGGGTGGCACAGGAAATTCTTCATCTCGTTCGTGATCAAGGCTATCGCTATAAGGATATGGCCATTTTGATGCGTGAGCCGGACGTTTACCATAGTTTGATTGAAACCCTCTTTGATGATTATGACATCCCGGTGTTCATCGATGAAAAAAGGACGATGCTTAACCATCCGATGATTGAGCTCATTCGCTCTGGCTTGGATGTTGTAGAGGGGAACTTCCGTTATGATTCTGTTTTCCGCTTGTTAAAAACCGGTTTCATCCCAGAGACAGACCGCACGCATCCATTGAATGAAGATGCAATAGATGAGCTTGAGAATTACGTGCTTGAGTACGGGATACGGGCGCGCAGTCAATGGTTTTCAGATGAGCCATGGGTTTACCAGCGCTTTCGTGGATTTGAACAGTCCGCACAGACGGATGAAGAGAAAGCTAAACAAACGCGGATCAATGCGTACCGTAACCAAGTGCGCCAAGCGTTGCAGCCATTTGACGAGAATCTAAGAGCAGCTAAAACGATTGAAAACCGTGCTCGGGTCATCTACTTATGGCTGGAAGGTTTGCGCGTACCGGATCAACTTGAGTCCTGGCGTGCATTTTATGATGAAAAAGGGGATATCGAACGCGGCCGTGAACAGGCACAGGTATGGGATGATTTCCTGCAGCTGCTCGATGAGATGGTGGAAATGGCCGGTGATGAAAAAATGTCGCTCCAAGTCTTCCGCAGTACCATCGACAGTGGTTTGGAATCTTTAACGTTTGCCCACGTTCCGCCAAGCATGGACCATGTCATCGTCGGAAGTGTCGATCGATCAAGAATGACGGGCATTAAAGCGTCGTTCCTTCTCGGCGTTACCGATGGGATGTGGCCGATGAAGCCGCCAAGTGACGGCATGATTTCGGAACAAGAGCGTTCATTGCTTGCGGAGAATGGTATTCAGCTTGCTGATGGCAGCAACCGCCAGCTGCTGGATGATCGCTTTTATGTGTACTTGGCTTTGACGATGCCCGCAGACCAATTGTGGATCAGCTATCCCCTCAGTAATGAGGAAGGGAAGTCTAAGGTTCCGGCGACCCTCATTCAACGTATGGAGGAATTGTTTCCGAATACGAAGGAACATGTACTTTTGCAGGATCCTGATGATTTGTACGAGGCGGAGCGGTTCATTACGAATCCTCAAAAGACGAGGTCAGCACTCACTTCGCAGTTTGCACGTTATCTGAAAGGATATATGATGCAGCCGGTCTGGTGGGACCTGCTGAATTGGTATATTGAGCACGAGCCTTCCCATGGGTTGACGAATCGTGTATTACAAAGTCTTTTTTATAAGAACAAACCGGTGCCTCTTTCCAAAGAAACGACAGGGAAGCTGTTTGATAAACAAGTGAAAACGAGTGTTTCAAGACTGGAAACATACCATCGTTGTTCGTATCAGTATTTTGCACAACACAGTCTTGGACTTGAAGAACGAAGGACATACAAGTTGGATGCGCCGGATATCGGTCAACTCTTCCACGAAGCCCTCAAGCAGATTACGGAATGGGTCCAGGCGGAAGGGCGTGACTTTTCTCAATTAGGTCGTCAGGATACAGACCTCTACGCAGAAAAAGCGACCAACTCCCTGGCGCCGATTTTGCAAAATCAAATCTTAAAGAGCTCGAACCGCTATCAATATATTCAGAAGAAGCTGCAGCAGGTCATAGCACGAGCGGCGTTCGTTCTCAGTGAGCAGGCAAGGAGTAGCCAATTTTCTCCTGTAGGTCTGGAACTTGGCTTCGGGACTGGAGGAGATGCGAAACTTCCGCCATTATCTTTCGATTTGCCGAATGGATATGAACTCATGCTTCGCGGGCGTATCGACCGTGTGGATAAAGCTCTTTCGGAAGAAGATCTGTTTTTAAGAATCATTGATTACAAATCAAGCAGCAAAGGCTTGAGTCTCGTGGATGTCTTTTATGGTTTGTCGCTGCAGATGCTTGCTTATTTAGATGTTGTACTGACGAACGCTGAGCAATGGCTTGGAAAGAATGCAACCCCTGGGGGCGTACTCTATTTCCATGTGCATAACCCGATGATTACAGGGAAACAGCTTCTTAAAGATGAGCAGATTGAAGAAGAGATTTTCAAGAAATTTAAAATGCAGGGCCTGCTTTTAGAAAATGAACGTGTGGTTCAGATGATGGATACAGGTCTTGAAAAAGGATACAGTCAAATCGTCCCTGCCGCTTTGAAGGCGAAGGGCGGATTTTATAAGAGTTCAAAAACAGCGGATGAGGAACGTTTTGAACAATTGAAACAGTATATCCGTGGGTTGATGACAGAAGCAGGAACGAGAATTACGGATGGAGCGGTCGATCTGGATCCATTTCAGAAAAACCAGCAGGTCGCCTGCGAATTTTGCTCGTACCGATCTGTGTGTCAGTTCGATCCCACACTGGAAGAACACAATTACCGGAAACTTCAGGACTTAAAGGATGAAGATGTTCTGGATAGACTGACGAAAGGGAAGGAGGATGCGTAATGGTCAGTTGGACAAAAGAACAGGAGAGGGCAATTTATTCTCATGGATCGAATATCCTCGTGGCTGCTGCTGCAGGCTCAGGGAAGACAGCGGTACTGGTAGAGCGGATTATTCAAAAACTCCTTCATAAAGATGACCCTGTCGATATCGACTCCCTGCTTGTAGTGACGTTCACCAATGCCGCGGCACAAGAGATGAGGAACCGTGTAGGACAGGCACTTGCGAAAGCGTTAGAAGAAAACCCGGGATCCCATCATTTGAAAAAACAGTTATCCTTGCTGCAAAACGCTTCCATCTCCACGCTCCACTCGTTCTGTATGGAAGTGGTGCGTCGCTATGCCTACTTGCTTGATCTTGACCCTGGCTTTCGGATTGCCGATACGGTTGAATCGGATTTGATTCAGCAGGAGGTGCTTGAGGAGCTGTTTGAGGACTGGTACGGAAAAGAAGGCGAAGAACAGCAGCGCTTTTTTGATGTGGTTGAACGCTTTTCAAGCGACCGAAGTGACTTGGATGTAGAGAAATTAGTGCTCGATTTGTACACGTTCGCTACGCAAAATCCGTGGCCGGACACCTGGATCGATCAAATGGTAGAAATGTACAATGTAGGACAGGTCGAAAGTGAGATGGACCTGCCATGGCTCAACCTGCTGAAGCAGGAAGTGAAAAGCCAGTTGAAAGCCATGGAAACAGAAGCCAGGCAAGTGTTGGACCTTACTAGAGAACCGGATGGACCTTATGCGTATGCAGAAACCGCAGAGTCGGATCTTGAATTGATTCAGCAGGCAAAAGGAGCACTTACTCATTCCTGGTCAGAGATGCAAAGCTTTATGGGAGGGCAGAAGTTTGCCACGTTATCCCGTAAGAAAATGGACTGTGATGTGGATAAAAAAGAACAGGCGAAAAAGATTCGGGACCGTTATAAAAAACGTTGGAATGAGGTCCGTGATGAATGGTTCTCCCGTTCGCTGGAAAGCTATTTGAAGGATATGCAGGACCTGCACCCCGTCATGGAACAGCTTGCCGTCGTTGTGAAAGATTTTAAAGGACGCTATGAGCAGTTAAAAAAAGAAAAAGCGATCGTGGATTTTTCCGACCTGGAACACTACTGCCTGCATATTTTACTCGATGAAACAGCGACTCCAGTGGATCTTGTACCCTCCCAAGTTGCGGAAAGTTTCCAAAAGCAGTTTTCAGAGGTGTTGATTGATGAATATCAAGATACGAACCTTGTACAGGAAACGTTGCTTCGTCTGTTGACAGAAGGGAAAGATGCCGGCCACTTATTTATGGTTGGAGATGTGAAACAGAGCATCTACAGGTTCCGGCATGCCGAACCTTCCTTATTTTTAAACAAGTACAAACTTTACGGAAATGAAGAAAATGCTGGAGAGCGGATAGACTTGGCGCGCAACTTCCGGAGTCGTAAACAAGTACTGGACGCGACGAATTATATCTTCCGCCAGGTGCTTGATGAAGAGGTCGGTGAAATGGAGTATGAAAAGGAAGCGGAGCTCATTTACAGCAACAAAATTTATGATGAATTAACTGCGGATGATGCGGATGCAGAACTTTTCCTTATCGACCGGGAATCCCAGGAAAGCGACAATGACGAGGATGAGGCTTATAAAGATTTAGAAAAAGCCCAGCTCGAAGCGCGCGCTTATGGAAAAATGATTCGCAAATGGCTCGGGTATGAAGGCGGGGAACCGCTTCAAGTCGTGGATAAAGAAACCGGTGCAAAGCGTCCATTACAATACAGGGATATCGTCATCCTGATGCGTTCGATGACATGGGCTTCGACAATCGTGGACGAACTGAAGCAGCAAGGCATCCCGATTTATGCAGAGCTCTCTACCGGGTACTTTGAAGCGATTGAAATTAAAGTGATGCTCAGCCTGCTCAAGGTCATTGATAACCCGATGCAGGATATCCCGCTCGCCTCTGTACTCAAGTCGCCGATTGTTGGTCTTGATGAAGATGAGCTTGCCCGAATTCGTCTCGCGAAGAAGCGGGCGACCTATTACGAAGCGATGCAGGCATATGCAGCCAAGGATGATCTGGGGAGGAAAGTGGACGAGTTTCTGGAACTGTTGAAAAGCTTTCGGGAACAGGCGCGCCAAGGGGCTTTGTCTGAACTCATTTGGGACATTTTCCGTGAAACGGGTTACTATGATTTCGTCGGCGGGATGCCGGGAGGGCGTCAGCGTCAGGCGAACTTAAGAGCTTTGTACGATCGTGCGCGCTCCTATGAAGCTACCTCCTTCCGTGGATTGTTCCGCTTTCTTCGGTTTATCGAGCGGATGGAAGAACGCGGAGATGATCTCGGAGCGGCTCGTGCCCTCGGTGAGCAGGAAGATGTTGTCCGAATCATGACGATTCACAAAAGTAAGGGGCTTGAGTTTCCAGTTGTCATTCTAGGAGCCATGGACAAACAATTCAATATGATGGACTTGAAGAATCGCTACTTACTGCATAAAGATTACGGGTTCGGCTCCCGCTACATCAATCCTGAGAAAAGGCTCATGTATCCGACGCTTGCTTATCACGCGTTGAAAGAAGCTAAACGTCGCGAACTTTTAGCTGAGGAAATGAGAGTTTTATACGTAGCGTTGACAAGAGCGAAGGAGAAGCTTGTCATGGTCGGCAATGTCGCTTCTTTTGAAAAGAAACAGGAGAAATGGCAGAGCTTTGTGGATGCCCGTGACTGGGTGCTCCCACCACACGACCGCCTGGAAGCAAAGTCTTACCTCGATTGGGTGGGTCCTGCGTTAATTCGTCACGAGCACACGTCCGATCTCCGGGGAGATGTGGAAGTGATGACCGCTGAAGAAATTCACTATGACGAATCTCAGTGGCGGGTACGCATTGCTCATGGAAGTGAATTTAGTGTCCTTGACGAAGTGAAAGAAAAACGGGATGAACAGCTGCAGCAGGCAGTTGAGGAATGGAAACCGGTCGCCGTTCCTGAAACAGCGGATGAAGCTTATGTGAAGCGTCTCGATTTTGTGTATCCACATGAAAAAGCCGCAAATACCCGTGCCAAGCAGACTGTGACGGAAATTAAACGTCAACGTGAGACGAAGGACGAATACTCAAGCGATCAGCTGCTTGTCCCTTACCGTGCACCGATCATCAAGCGTCCACGTTTTATGCAGGAGGACAAACAGCTGACGGCAGCAGAACGCGGAACTGCTATGCATACCGTCATGCAACACTTGCCTTTTACAAAGCAATGGAAGAGAGACGAAGTGGAAGAGTACGTCGAGCACCTCGTTCTTAAAGAAGTGCTCCGGCGCGAAGAGGCGGATGTGATTGATTTCCAAGCCATTGCGGATTTTTTCAAGACTGATATAGGAGCATATGTATTGCAAACGGATCAGATTGAACGTGAAGTTCCATTCAGTCTGACTTTGCCTGCTGATGAAGTTTATGCGCACTGGGAAGAATCGACAGATGAGCAAGTCTTCATCCAGGGTGTTATTGACGCTATGATTCCGTATGAAGACGGCTGGATGATTCTGGATTATAAATCTGATGCGATTCCGGACGGAACAGAAGATGCAGCACCGAAATTGGCGGACAGATATCGAACACAATTGAGCTTGTATCAAAAGGCTCTCGAAAAGATTTGGAAACAGCCCGTCCGCAAGAGTTGTTTATATTTCTTTGAAGGATCCTTCATGGTGGAGGTCGATACACATGGGAGAGACCTGTGATCTATGTTCCCGTTCACCGGTCAAGACGACAGAGCATCACTTGATTCCGAAACAGTACGGAGGCGTGGAAGGACCGACGGCCATGCTTTGCAGTGCCTGTCACCGTCAGATTCATGCGTTATTCACAAACGAAGAACTGGCCGCTTTTTATCATAGTGTAGAGCGCTTGAAAGACCACCCGGATATGCAGAAATACTTACGCTGGGTGAAAAAGCAGGACCCTGAGAAGAAAATAACGACAAGAAAATCGAATCGAAGAAAGAGAAAGTGAAGACATCGGACACGCGTCCGGTGTCTTTTTTTGATGAAAAGAGAGGTGAATCCGGGCTTTCTAAACACACGAATGGGAATAACATATCGTAGGAAGTGACTTAACAAGAAGGGATAGCGTCTTAACGCAGGCGTAAGGGACTTAACGAAAAACGGAAAACAAAAGCGCCCTGACAATCAAGGGCGCTTCCGTACATCTAAGCATTTGCTGTAATATTTTGATCGGCAACGTCTGGGTCAAATGGGTTCGTCGAGCTGAGTCCGTTGTTTGTAATGATCCAGTTTCCCGTATTTAGAGCTCCCGATCCGGCATTTGTTTTGCCTGTAGATTTAGGGGACAAATAAAAAGAATCTCCGAAGTTAACAACTCCACCACCGACGCTGTTGATACTGATGGGTCCGACAATAGCCGGCATCGCAATCGCCTCCTTTTTGGTGCGATTCAAGCATTATAGTTACAAGGTATGCACAACGGGCCTTTATTGTTCTTCATTCTTGAGGATGCGGAAGTGTTTCGTGTAATTGATGGCATCAATATGATCTATGCCTCCGATTTGAAATACCCCAGCGGTAGAGACCCCGATTACACGTACGTGGTCAACTACAATCGGGCGGTTTTGATAGTAAAAAGAGTCGATCTGAACAGGGGATAACGGAGGGGAGCTCTCTTGGGAAAAGATAGGGAAATCTTCAAAATCATAAATGTCAGCTTTGAATTCTAAACCTTCTTTTTGTACAGCCAGCACTTTTGAAGAGGGGGCGGCACGGTAAACATCTCCGATATCAACGATGGAGCCGATGAGCACTGAGGTAATGTCTACGTCCTGAGTGTAAACCATCCTCTTAATCATTTGGTTCCAACTCGACATTTGAATTTTCTTCAACATTCTCAAAAGGACCGATAATCAGAGATTCGGGAGGAGTATCAAAGAAAGATTGAAGACGGATGGTTTTATTATCTCCAATCAAAAAGACGGAAGAACCAGAAACGCCCGTCACGCGAATATTTCCTACGTGCAGGCCATAGTTGTGTACAATATGATTCAACGATCATCATCTCCTTGTAGAGTCTCGAAGTACTGCGCTATGGAGTGTTGGATTTCGGTTTGGATTTGATGGAAGAGGGTTTCAGGTGGAGCTTCTGGCTCTTGGTTACGGTAATACTCCATGCGCTGTGGCAGCTGTTTACGAACATCTGCAATCATCCGTTCTTTATGCTCCTCACTCACTTGTATGTCATGATCACGGCAATACTGATTCATCCAAACGGGGATGTCTGAGACCATATATTCTTGTAAAAAGTGCAGCGCCTGATCATCTGTTTGTGGCAGTTGGTTCCCTTGGTTGCTATATAAGTCACCGATCTCAGAGAGGTCGGATCCATTTGGAGTCAGTCCGATTTGCAGGGTTCCTTCGAGCGTCTCGATTTTCAGCTGATCAAATTTATATTCGATTTTTTCGATAACCGTCCTTGGTGGGTGTTCAATGGACTGGATCTGCTCGATTTTTTTTTGTAATTGCTCAATCATTTTCTGTTGTTGTTCCATCTGGTTCATCATTTGCTGGATCCATGACTGCCAGGAATTGTATTGGTTCAAGTGCGCTCACCCCCTAACCTAACTTTATGAAGAGAGGGGGACATCTATGTTATGGAAAGTGGAACGAGCGTGCCGCCTCCTGCTTCAGGGATGATGACCTCTCCGTCTTTCGGCTGTGCTTTGGGTCCAGGTCCTGTATAGCCGCCAGTGTTATACAGATCAGCTTTTGACTGGATGACCCCGGAGCTTCCGATTTGAAGAACAGAAGAGTTTGTTACGGAGCCGATCCTTAGGACGTGAATATAGATGGACTGGTGGACAGTAAGATTCATAGACGCACCTCCTATGCATTATTCACAATGGGTTGATCAATAAGCTCGGAGTCGTTAATGAACGTATCTGATCGGTTAATGTGGATTCGGATGCCATCACCAGTATTGAAAGAACCCCCACCGGCAAAAGTTTTTGCTGTCGCTTCCGGAGCCATATTGTAGACGTCACCGATGTTAAAAATACTTGAAGACGATAGGGAAATCACTTTAACGGCTCCGACTTTTGCGGGCATAACAAAAACTCCTTTCTACAGTTTATGAAACTTCATTGTCTAAATGACGTAAGAAAAGTAAAATAACTATCATAGGGGGAATACATATGAAAAGGAAAGGTTCACCTCTCCGCGAATCTGAACGGATCGACTGGGTCGATGCAGCCAGGGGGCTTGCGATTCTCGGAATCTTTATGGTCAATGTACCTGCATTTAACGCTCCATATTTTTTGTATGGGGGGGCAGCGGAATATTGGCCATCGCCACTCAGTCATACCGTACAAAATTTCATTGATATTTTCTTCCAAGCCAGTTTTTATACGTTGTTTTCCTTCATGTTCGGATTCGGTATCCAGATGATGAAGGACCGTCTTGTGGAAAAGCAACTTCCATACCAACGTGTGATTTTTAGGCGTCTCCTTGTACTTACAGGATTCGGGCTCATTCATGCTTTCCTGATCTGGCACGGGGATATTCTGCTTTCCTATGGAGTCCTCGGACTTGTTCTGTTGGCCTTTTTCAATGTTCATGAAAAATCGTTGCTGTACTGGGCGTTCGGAATGTTGGCCTTCCTTGTGCTGCCACTGACTTTTTCGCTGTACATGATCAGGGATCAGATGCAGGGCATCGTCAACCGTCCGGCGATCCAAGAATCCCTGGGGAACTATGGAAGCGGATCGCTCGTTGATATCTGGCGGCAAAACTTAGCCGACTGGGTATATGCCAATCAATGGGGGAACCTCCCATTTCTCGCTTTAAGTTTAATTCCGATGTTTTTATTCGGGATGTATTTTTGCCGGAAGCGATGGCTTCATAAACCGAACGACCATTTGCATTCCATTAAAAATATATGGGTGCTGACGGGTATATTGTTCCTCATTTTCAAAGCAGGACCGCATTTATTCGGAAGTCCGGAATGGTTTCAGCTGGCTCAGGATAGCATCGGTGGTTCAGCGTCAGCTATCTTTTATGTCTTATCTATTACTCTATTGTTCCAGACCTCAATTGGTGCCCGTATCGTCCATCCTTTAACATGGGTCGGCAGGATGTCTTTATCCAATTACATCCTGCAGTCTATAATCAGTTTCATCCTTTTTTATTCCGTCGGCTTTGGGTTATATGGTGACGTCCCGCCGATTGGAAGTTTGATTATCGTTATAGTTATATTCACCGGCCAAGTCTTCGTAAGCAAGGCGTGGTTGAAAAAGTTCCGTTATGGACCGTTAGAATGGTTATGGCGGACGTTGACGTATGGGAAAAAGCAGCCATTGAGAAGAAAAAGAGAGGCAGTTTCATAAGAGAAGGGGGCAGATGTCTTGAATCGTGATCACCTCGTTAAAGAAAGCAAAAAATGGGTAGAAGATGCGATTATTAGTGAAGTCCAGCGTGATCAATTGCTGGAACGCTATCCTAAAAAGCAGAACAAACCCGTGCTGCTCACTTTTGCGGCTCTTTTCATAGGGCTGGCGTTTTTGACTTTCGTTGCATCAAACTGGTCTTATTTGACGGATCTTGGGAGAATGGTGATTCTTCTCACTTCACTAACCGTCTTTTATTTGTGCGGAGATTGGGTGTACAGGAAAAAATCCAAACGGGTCGGGATCAGTCTCATCCTGATTGCTCTTCTGATCTTTGGATCCAGTATTTTTCTTACCGGTCAAATGTATCACTATACATCCTACAGTGCTTTTCCATTTTTCTTATGGGCTATCGTCGCCTTTGGTTTGTTTTTGATTTTTAAAGACGATTCATTTTTTTACGCAACACTTGTAATTATGACGGTGGGACAGCTTTACAGTGGTCTTGTTTTTCAGCACTTCCACATATGGCTGGGCCTTCTGTTCATTGTTGGTTTAGGGTGGTTCGTATTGAGTTCACGGAAAGTAACTCAATTAGCCGCATTTGGAACGAGTTACATGCTGCAAGCTGTCATTCTGGTATTTAGTGAAGGCATGCCCTACTATTGGTTGATCGCGTTTTTCTTACTGCTTTATGTTGTGGAGGATTTCCTTCTCGAAAAAGGGAAGGTGCATGTATTCAAAACCCTGAGTATTGTATCTGTCTTCACCATGCTGATTCTGCAGGTATTTTTCCTCGGAAACGAATATGTCGGTGAACTAACGGAGTCCTCGCTTTACTTCTTTTTAGCCTGGGCCATTCTATTCTTCTTTTCTGTGGTGAGGTCTGCGATGAGTTCGACCAACTACTACTGGATTGACTTGCTTTTGTTCGTCCCGGTTTTCCGCTTTGAATCTGGAGATATGTTGTCCCTCTTCATTCTCTTTCTTTATTCCCTGCTATGGTTGATCTCAGGATATCAGCAGGAAGTGTCAAGGTGGGTCAATAAAGGGACGGTCGCTTTTCTCCTGACTACTTTTATAGCTTATTTTCAGCTCGCCTGGGATTTCATGGATCGTTCGTTGTTTTTCCTGATCGGCGGGGTTTTATTGTTTGCACTCAGTTACTTCCTTGAGAAAAAACGACGCACCATTCATAAAGGAGGAGAAGAGAGATGAAGCAGCGCTCGTGGTTTTATGGACTTGTTACTCTGCAAATCTTGTTTCTTCTTCTCATGTCCGCTTCTTACTATGTCATGGACATCTGGGGCCAAACTATTACTCTAAAGACGGCACCCGTGGACCCGCGTGATCCTTTTTACGGGGATTATGTAACACTGGACTATGCGATTGAACGAGTACCAGAAGAGAAATGGTCGGTCGATGAATCATTGAACCGAGGAGAAAAAGTGTTTTTGCTGCTCGAGGAAAATGATGAAAAAATCTACGAGCTTGTAGAAGCTTCTACCCTGTGGCCTGAAACAGAGGATAATCAAGTGGTGCTTACCGCTAAGTATCAATGGTCTGATCCTTCGCTCCAACAATACCAAGTGGATATCGGTCTTGGAAGGTACTATATTGAAGAAAATACAGGGGCGTTTTGGGAGCAGAGGGAGGAGCGGGAGGTGGAGGTTATCCTTGCCCCCTGGAAACAAAAGAAAATCGCTTCTCTTAAATAAAAAATACGACAGCCCCAAAGGGCTGTCGTATTTTTTATGCTTAGCTTAAAACTGCTTTAATTTGACTGATGGCCCAGTCCAGGTCATCCTGCTCAATCACTAGAGGAGGAGCAAAACGAATGACATTTTCATGAGTTTCCTTACATAGTAATCCTTTTTCTTTTAATTCTTCGCAATACTTACGGGCAGGTTCTGTCATTTCAACACCGATAAAGAGACCTTTCCCACGTACCTCTTTAATTTTCGGGTTGTCGATCGATTTCAGTTCCTGCATCATATAATTTCCAAGCTTAAGAGAACGTTCTGCCAGTTTTTCTTCTTCAATCACTTCGAGGGAGGCGACTGAAACAGCGCACCCAAGTGGGTTACCACCGAACGTGGAACCATGGGAACCTGGATTGAAGACACCAAGGACTTCCCTGTTTGCAACCACACAAGAGATTGGGAAGACGCCGCCGCCTAGAGCTTTCCCAAGAATGAGCATGTCTGGACTGACATTTTCCCAGTCACAAGCGAACATTTTCCCACTTCGCCCAAGACCTGCCTGAATCTCATCAGCAATGAACAGGACATTGTTTTCTTTACAAACCTCATAAGCTTCTTTTAGGAAGCCTTCCGGTGGCATGACGATGCCGGCTTCCCCTTGAATTGGCTCGAGCATAAAGCCGGCCGTGTTTTCTGTAATGGCTTCCTTAAGCGCTTCAATATCTCCGTATGGCACCAGTTTAATGCCTGGAAGCATTGGTCCGAAACCGCGTTTGTATTCCTTCTCAGAAGAAAGGGAAACAGCCGTCATCGTCCTTCCATGGAAGTTCCCTGTACAGGCGATGATTTCCGCTTGGTCTTCTTCCACTTTTTTAACATCATAGGCCCAGCGCCTTGCTGCTTTAATGGCTGTTTCCACAGCCTCTGCCCCAGTGTTCATCGGAAGAGCCATCTCTTTATTCGTCAGCTTGCAAATCTTCTCGTACCAAGGACCGAGCTGATCATTATGAAAAGCACGGGAAGTAAGGGTTACACGATTGGCCTGATCGGTCAGCGCCTGAATGATCTTCGGGTGACGGTGCCCTTGGTTGACGGCAGAGTAAGCGCTTAACATATCCATATAACGATTTCCCTCAGGATCCTCCACCCATACTCCTTCCGCTTTAGAAATAACGATTGGAAGTGGATGGTAGTTCTTCGCACCATACTCCTGGGTTTGATCAATAATGTTTTGACTACTAATTACAGACATGCAATCCCTCCATTTTCAATTCAGTCTTTCATCATTATAACAGGTTTGCTTCTTATTTTCTTATAATTTAGAAAATGATGTCTGTAACAAAATAATAGGAATATGTCGAAGAGTCGTGGTATCATAACCGTAGATTCATATGAAAAGGAGGATAATAAAATATGGCGCACTTACATATTACTTCATGGGTCATCGCATTTGTACTTGTCGGTCTAGTAGTCATGTTCACCCGTAAAGGCAGTGAAAAAGCGGCAAAGATTTCTCACATGATTCTTCGTCTTTTTTACTTGCTTATTCTTTATTCCGGTGGTTCGCTTTTCGCAAGTTATGCCGAATACGGCCCTCTTGTAATGATTAAACTGCTCGTTGGTCTTTGGACCATTGCTTCTATGGAAATGGTAGCTGTCAAATATAAGAAGAAGAAACCAACAGGGATCTGGTGGGCTCAGCTTGCTATTGCTGGAATCATCGCGATTATTCTTGGATTTGGTTTCTTACCAGCAGGGATATTGCCAGCATAAAAATAAAGCTGCATGCGTTAATCGCATGCAGCTTTTTAATATCGAAAAAAGGGGGCTGTGTTTCTGTGTCTGATATTCGTCCGTTATTTGGGGGGTAACGGTGATAACTATTATCATTTATAATGATAATCATTCTCAATTTATATGTCAACACATTTATGTAACTTTTTCTCTCTTCCATAAAAGCTCCCGTTTGTGGAAGACTCAGTTTCGAGACTTTTGTTGAGTGGATGGGGGCTGCGGGGAAAGCTCGCTTTCCGCGGGAGCGCGGTGAGCCTCCTCGGACTGCGTCCTGTGGGGTCTCATCAAGCACTTTTTTCCCGCAGGAGTCTCACCATTCCCCTCCGCCCCTTTGCTATATCAGTGTCTCGAAACCACTTCATGAATAATCAGCTATTCTATTTGATGAGAGTATAAGGATAATACTCCCAAGCCGAGGTGCTTGAACCCTGAAAGCTTGATACAGAGCGTTTTATGCCTACAACAACCGGGATAGTGGAAGACCATCCAACTTTGGTGAAGGGGTTCGTTTACCCTCTCTTTGAATGGGGTGGTTGGGAAGCTGCGAGACTCCCGTGGGAGAAGGAGATAGGCGAGATCCCACAGGACTCAGTCCGAGGAAGCTCGGCGCTCCCCCACAGGAAAGCGAGTAGCTTCCCAGCCACCCCTGACGCTCAACCCGGCAATGAACCCTGGAAAGTCTCGAAACTGAGTCTTCAACAATCCTGCCATTTACTTTAATAGTGCAGGAGGGTTTCATAAGAAAAACGTTGCCATCATATAGTGAGTCATGATGGTTTTTTTATGTGAAAATCCAGCGCTGAAGCGTGACTTGCGCATTTCGTATTGAAAAAGGATGGTGAGGCTAGATGTGTGGAATTGTTGGATGGATCGATGCAGCCCATAAAACAGAAGAAAAGGCTTCGATATTGGATCGAATGGCAAACACGTTGCAGCACCGCGGACCGGATGATTACCAAAAATGGATCGAGGGTCCGGCTGCGTTCGGTCACCAACGTTTAATAGTTGTAGACCCTGCCGGAGGTAAACAGCCGATGATCCGCAAGGCGAGGGATGAAGAATACATTTTATGCTATAACGGAGAACTTTACAATACAGAGGATGTCAGAGATCAACTGAAGACAAAAGGATGGACGTTCCAATCTCACTCAGATACGGAAGTGGTTCTTGTTAGTTACATGGAGTGGGGAGGATCATGTGTCGACTATTTGAATGGGATCTTTGCATTCAGTGTCTGGGAGAAACACCGGGAACGCCTCTTTCTAGCTCGTGACCGTCTGGGGGTCAAGCCGCTTTTTTACAGTGACCGAGGGAGCGGAGTAATGTTTGCCTCTGAAATGAAAGCTTTATTAGCCCATCCGGAAGTTACATCCGCTGTGGACAGCAACGGTCTTCATGAACTGTTGTCTTTGGGACCGTCGAGGACCCCAGGAGAGGGGATCTTTCAAGAAATTAATGAAATCCGTCCTGGTCACCGCGCCG
Organism: Halobacillus sp. GSS1; assembly: GCF_017307035.1. NCBI lineage: Bacteria > Bacillati > Bacillota > Bacilli > Caryophanales > Bacillaceae > Halobacillus > Halobacillus sp. GSS1. The sequence continues at coordinate 37,030 of NZ_JAFLHE010000011.1, read as the reverse complement.
TTTTTGAAAATGGAAAATTGAAGGTCGACAGGTATTGGAATGTAGAAAGCGCTCCTCACGAAGATTCTTTTGATGAGACGGTTGCCCGCGTACGCGAATTATTTATGGACGCCTCTCAGAGACAGCTCGTATCAGATGTGAAACTGGGGACCTTTTTATCAGGAGGTGTCGATTCAAGTGCCATAACGGCTGTGGCTGCTGAAAAATATAAGCAAGACCAGTTAGGTGCACTCCAGACATTTTCTATCGATTATAAAGATCAAGAGAAATTTTTCAAAAAGAATGCGTTCCAACCAGACCGGGATGAAGCGTTCATTAATCTTGTCAGTGCGCAAAATCAAACGAACCACACGGTCATGGAAGCGAGAACAGAGGATCTTGTGTCACGTTTGAAACGGGCCGTGGAACTTCGGGATCTGCCCGGGATGGCCGATGTGGATTCATCTTTACTTTGGTTTTGTGAGGAAATTAAAAACCATGTGACCGTTGCGCTTTCCGGAGAATGCGCGGACGAAATTTTTGGAGGATATCCTTGGTTTTACAGGAAAGAAGATAAAGAAAGAAAAGGATTTCCTTGGATTCGCTCTCTTAATGAGAGGGTTACGCTCGTCCGTCAAGATTTAAAAGGGGATATTGATATAGAATGGTACATGTTGAAGCGGTATCAGGAAACTATTGCAGAAACACCCCTGCTTGCAGGTGAGGATGAAGATAGTAAGAAACATAGACAAATGTCATATTTGAATATGAACTGGTTTATGCAGACCTTACTTGAGCGGAAGGACCGTATGAGTATGGGGGCGAGTCTTGAGGTGCGTGTTCCATTCAGCGATCATCGTCTCGTGGAGTATGTATGGAATGTGCCATGGAGCATGAAGTTTCATAATGATCAGGAGAAAGGACTTCTGCGTCAAGCCTTAAGAGGGATTTTGCCGGATAAAGTACTCTTTCGGAAGAAAAATCCATATCCGAAAACCTTCCACCCTGATTATACAAAGGCTGTTTGTACGTGGATGGAAGAGACGCTTGCGGATCCGGATGCGCCGCTTTTTGATATTTTTGATCGTAACCAAGTGAGGAAACTTAAGGATTCGGAAGGGAAATCGATTGATACACCGTGGTTCGGTCAGCTTATGACAGGCCCACAGTTAATTGCCCATCTTTGCCAGATTGACCACTGGCTCAGAACCTACAAAGTCACCTTCTAACCAAACCGCCCAAGCCAGGGCGGTTTTTTTCAATTCCTCCAACCCCAGAATTGCTCCCGTTTGTGGAAGACTCAGTTTCGAGATGTTCGTGTCATTCTAGGGGCTCCGGGAAAAGGTTCGCTTTCCATGGGGCGGGCGGTGAGCCTCCTCAGGCTACGCCTTCCGGGGTCTCACCTGTCCCACACGTCCCATAGGAGTCTCACCGTTTCCCTCCGCCCCTTTACCTTATAAGAGTCTCGAAACAACTCGAGATTTGAAACCTTATTTAAATGTATAGGTTAAATGCGCTCTGGATCAGCCTTTTCGTACTTTGGAGGTGTTCTAATTATCCACTTCCCTCAACCATACAAACTGGTTTTTTAAGTAGTAGTTTCGAGTATCTTCTTTGGGTAAGTGGGCGGAGGGGAATGGCGAGACTCCTGCGGAAAAAAAGTGCAGGGTGAGACCCCACAGGACGCAGTCCGAGGAGGCTCACCGCGCTCCCGCGGAAAGCGAGCTATTCCCCGCAGCCCCCATCCACTCAGCATAAGTCTCGAAACTGAGTCTTCAAGAAACCTGCCATATTCTTTAATAAGGTTAAATCGTATAAATGTGTAGAAAATGTAGGTAAGGAGAATATTTGGTTATGTTTTTTATAGAATATTCAAACATCATTCACTGGTATAGACAACTAGAAAACAGGGTGGTAAGATGATTTCAGTAAAACGTTTTCAATTTGAAGGAGGTTAGCGACAATGCTAAGTTTTTTACAACGAATAGGTAAATCATTAATGTTCCCAATCGCTACATTGCCGGCTGCGGCTCTGCTGGTACGGTTAGGGATGGAAGATATGTTGAATATTCCGTTCATTACAGCAGCTGGTAACGGGATACTCGGAAATTTGGCTCTTATATTTGCCATCGGTATTGCGATGGGTTTTGCCAAAGATGGGAATGGTGCAGCTGCTTTAGCAGGTGCCATCGGTTATTTGGTCCTTGATGGTGGAATAGAGGCGATCAATAAGGATGTGGATATGGGTGTTTTTGCCGGTGTGATAGCTGGTGTCATCGCCGGGATGTTGTACAACAAGTACAATGATGTGAAATTCCCGGAATTCCTTTCTTTCTTTGGTGGGAAGCGATTCGTTCCAATCATCACATCAGCAGTTATGGTCGTCCTTTCCTTTGTATTCGGCTATATATGGGTGTATCCACAAGCCGTCCTTGATTCAACGGCAAACTGGATTCTAAACGGGGGAGAACTGGGCGTAGGTGTCTATGGTGTGTTGAACCGTCTGCTTATCCCGGTCGGTTTACACCACGTTATGAATGCCTTGATCTGGTTTGATTTCGGTACATTTACAACAGAGGCCGGTGAAGTTGTGCGCGGAGAGATCAATCGCTTCCTAAATGGGGACCCTTCCGCTGGTTACTTCCTGGCTGGATTTTTCCCAGTCATGATGTTCGGCCTGCCGGCTGCATGCCTAGCTATGTATGCCGCGGCGAAAAAAGAGAGAAAAGCAGCAGTTGGAGGAATGTTTTTGAGTATTGGTTTAACCTCCTTCATTACGGGAGTTACCGAACCAATTGAATTTTCTTTCATGTTCCTTTCTCCACTTTTATATGTCGTACACTCCTTGTTGACCGGTGTGTCTATGATCCTTGCTTTTGTGTTTGATGTCAGACATGGTTTCGGTTTTTCAGCAGGATTAATTGATTATTTACTGAACTACAACATTGCACAGAATCCGTTCACTCTGATTTTAATCGGCTTGTTTATGGGAGCGGTCTATTTCGTAATTTTCTACTTCCTTATTGTTAAACTGGATTTGAAAACACCAGGGAGAGAAGACGAGGAAGTGGAAGAGGGAGCTACTGAAACAGAAAGCAGTGATTACGATGCGAAAGCTTACCATTATCTAAACGCGTTAGGTGGTCCTGAAAATATAGAAACGTTGGATTATTGTACCACTCGACTTCGTCTTGAAATGAGAGACCGGGACAAAATCAATGAAAAAGAGTTGAAGCGTCAAGGGGCACGCGGAGTCATGAAACTTGGTAAAAGGAATCTTCAAGTGATTGTGGGTACTTCTGTCGAGTTTGTCGCAGATGCAATGAAGAAACAAATGGAACATGGATATCGTGCTCCTGAAGGTGTCACGGATGAGGAAATCCCACCTGAAGAGAAAGAGTCAAAAAAGGTTCCGTCAAGAAAAGTAAAAGAAGAAGATTTTCAAATGCCGTTGAATGGAAACGTTCTTCCTCTCTCCGAAGTCCCGGATGAAGTGTTTGCCAAAGGGATGATGGGACCAGGGTTTGCCATTGATCCTTCAGAAGGCACCTTCCATTCGCCTGTGAACGGGAAAGTCCTTCAAGTTTTCCCGACGAAACATGCTATCGGACTTGAGCTGGAGAATGGATTGGAAATGTTGATTCACGTTGGTTTGGATACCGTTAAGCTAAATGGAGAAGGATTCGAAGCACTTGTTGAATCTGGACAAAAGGTGGAACAGGGAACGCCGTTGCTGCGTGTGGATCTTGATTTTGTCAAAGCGAATGCACCGTCTGTCGTAACTCCGTTTATTTTCACGAATGCGGAAGGAGCAAACGTGGAACTTCTTAAAGAAGGATACCTGGAACAAGGCCAAAAAGGGGTAATGAAAATAGAGGAAGGAGGCAAAGGGAATGAATGATTTGGTCATTACGAATGTAACCATCGTTACGGAAGATAGGACCATACCCTCCGGTAGTGTAAGGGTAAGTGAGGGGAAAATAGAAGAAATTCAGGAAGAAATCATCGTTAAGGACGGGGCTCCTGTCATTGATGGGCATGGTAGAAACCTTACTCTCCTACCAGGTTTCATAGACGTACACATCCATGGGGCCAATGGTCATGACGTGATGGACGCTACTGAGGAAGCTTTGCATGGGGTGGCCGTTCAGCTCCCCATGGAAGGGACGACGAGTTTTCTGGCCACAACCATGACGCAATCCAGAGAAAGAATTTCTCAAGCCGTGACAAATGCGGGGACATATATGGAACAACAGCAGAGGAATGGACAAGCAGAAGTTCTTGGGATTCACCTCGAAGGGCCTTTTATTTCACCATCTAAAGCAGGGGCTCAGCCTTTGGAACACATTACGGAACCTTCCCTCACCCTTTTCGAGCAATGGCAGAACGAAAGTCAACAGCAGATCAAACTCGTAACCTTGGCCCCTGAATTGAAAGGTGCTCTTCCTTTTATTGAAAAGGTCAGGGGAAAAGGTGTGATTTGTTCCTTGGGACATAGCGAAGCCTCTTTGGCGGAAGCGAACGATGCGGTTGAAAAAGGCGCGAGCCATGTGACACATTTATACAATCAGATGAGTGGTCTTCACCATAGGGAACCTGGCTTAGTTGGAGCTGCTTTTACGAATCCTGACCTTTTCGTGGAGATGATTGTCGATCACATCCACATCCATCCGGAAGCGGTCCGCTTAGCTTATCAGATTCTTGGAAGTGATCGAACAATCCTGATCACTGATGCGATGAGGGCCAAGTGTCTACCTTCTGGTACCTATGATCTTGCGGGACAAAATGTGACTGTGGAAAATGGAGAAGCCCGCCTTTCTGATGGCACGCTAGCAGGCAGTATTCTAACATTGGAAGAAGCGGCACGAAAAATGCGCACCTTTGCTGGAGTGGGTCTGAATGAATTAGTTAAAATGACTTCCGCTAATGCAGCCCGGGAGCTTGGGGTTTATGATCGGAAAGGGAGTATTGCCAAAGGGAAAGATGCAGACCTCGTCCTATTAGATGAAGAAGGCTGTGTAGTGACAACGATTTGTCGTGGAGTGATTAGTTATGATGGGAAGGGGGGAGCATCATGAATGTCATTGTTGCAAGAAATTATGAGGAAATGAGTCAGACGGCTTCCCGAATGATTGAAGAACAAATCACAAAAAAGCCGGATACTGTGCTAGGCTTAGCTACAGGTGGAACGCCTCTAGGTACCTACAAAGAATTGATTAAGGGCTATAAAGAGGACCGTGCAGACTTTCGTCATATAAGGACAATCAATTTAGATGAATACGTAGGTCTGGCTCCCGAACATCCTCAGAGCTACCGATATTTTATGAATCATCACTTGTTCCAGTTTATCAATATTGATCTGGAACACACGCACATACCTTTTGGAAAGACCGAAGAACTGGAACAAGAGTGCAAGCGTTATGAAAATGTGATTGACCGGATTGGCCCCCCTGATTTACAGCTACTAGGGATTGGGGAAAATGGACATATCGGATTTAACGAACCTGGCACTTCGTTTGATAGTGAGACGCATATTGTACATCTGACTGAGTCAACGAGGGAAGCCAATGCCCGTTTCTTTGAATCTATGGAATACGTGCCGACGAAGGCGATTACCATGGGCATCCGTTCCATATTAAAAAGCCGTAAAATTGTTCTTTTGGCTTCCGGTGAACGAAAAGCGGAGGCCATTCTCCGACTGATTCAAGGGGAGCTTGATGAGCAGTTTCCTGCCTCTTCATTAAAAAGCCATGATGACATTACTTTACTCGTAGATGAAGATGCGTATAAGAAAGTTCAACGGAAAGGATGAATCCTTTGTTAAAGAAAAACGTTCCGTTACCACTGTATTATCAGATTGAAGAGTACTTGAAACAAAAGATAGAAGAAGAGGAGTTTGAGGTCGGTAAAATGATCCCGTCCGAGCGGGAGCTTTCCGAGCGTTTTGAAGTCAGTCGTATGACTGTAAGACAGGCAGTGACTAATTTGGTGAACGCAGGTGTCCTTTACCGTGAAAAGGGAAAAGGCACATATGTAGCAGAAAAGAAACTTGAACAACCGCTGAAAGGGTTAACGAGTTTTACGGAAGACATGAAGCAGAGGGGAATGTCATCGAGCAGTCAGCTGCTGGCCTTTGATGTTATTGCAGCACCAAGAGATATCCGGGAAAAACTAGATCTGGAAGAAGAGGATAAAGTGTACTGTATTCAGCGGATAAGGATAGCCGAGGACAAACCAATGGCCATCGAAACCACTTTTATGCCTCAAGAATTACTGCCGAACTTAACGGAAGATATTGTGCACGGATCCATATATCATTATGTAGAGCATGATTTAGGCATGGCCATCAGTCAGGCACGCCAGATCATCGAAGCACGTGCTGCCGATGAGGAAGAAGCGGAACACTTGAATATCTCTCCTCATTCCCCGGTGCTTCATATTGAACGTAAAAGTTTTCTTGCTCAAAGTGTTCCTTTTGAGGTCGTTAAATCCACCTATCGTGCCGATCGGTATAAATTCATCACGGATATTGATCGATAAGGAGTTCGAGATGAGCTATTTAACAAAAGTTTCCCAGAAATTGTTGGAAATTGATTCTTCCCAATTCCATAACTTTGAGAAAGTAGGTGAAAACCTCTCCAGTATCATTCAAGCAGGAGGGGTTATCCATACCTTTGGTTGTGGTCATTCCAGTTTACTTGCTCAGGATGTTTTTTATCGGGCGGGAGGACTTGTACCTGTGCATCCTATCTGGATTGAAGAATTAATGCTGCATCGAGGAGCGAGTCAGGCGAGTGAAAATGAACGTAAATCTGGAATAGTTCAGCCGTATTTGGAAAAAGAAGACTTGCAGAGAAAAGATGCTGTGCTGATTATTTCTACTTCCGGTCGCAATCCTGCTCCTATTGAAACAGCTATTTATTGTAAAGAAAAAGGTCTATACACCGTGGCTTTAACCTCCCTCGGTTATAAAGAAAGTCAACCGTCCCGTCACCCCAGTAACTCCAGGCTTGAGGATGTCGTCGATGATCTTATCGACATGGAAGTTCCAGTTGGGGATACGATTATGCACAAAGGAGATCGATCTTATTCTCCAGTTTCTTCTGTAGTAGGAACAGGGATTTTACACGAACTTATGACGCGAACGATTGAGAGAATCGCAGAAAGTGGTGAAGCACCTCCTGTTTTCAAAAGCGGGAATGTCGACGGTTCTGATCAACATAACCAAAACATGATGGAAGCTTACAAACGTATCTCTTTCTAGAGAAATATTATTAGTCAGTAATATTGTACGTTTGTCATAAAGCGCTCTATAACAAGCTTTTTGCATGAATAATAGAGGATAGCGTATGCATTTTGCTTCACTTTCCTTGCAAGATATAAGCTTCCTTTTAGTTAATATATTTGTGATTTGAATCCGCTCCATTCAGACCTTTCGTAGGTCTGTTTTTTTTGAGAGAGAGGGAGAACTGTGTCAATTTCTTGGAGAATCGGATAGGAGATTGACGGAGGAAGGTAGGAAAGGCTACTCTAGAATGAGGTATGACATCTGTAAGGGGGACACGGAAGATGAAAAGAGCAATAATGCTGTTGGCATGCCTCCCGTTTTTGCTGGGGTTGCCTTTGGCGGCAGGAGCTGAAGAAAGCGGAGAGAAGCAATGGCAGGATGAAAGCGTTTATTATATTGTTGTCGATCGATTTATGAACGGAGACATGGACAACAATGAGGGCGTAGATCTGGGAGACTCAAACGCTTACCATGGCGGTGATTTATCAGGGATTGTCGATCAATTGGATTACATAAAAGAATTGGGGTTTACTACGATTCAACTCTCCCCGATCATGCAGAATGATGAAGATAGCTACCACGGTTTCCATGTTTCAGACTTCCGCAATGTGGAAGAACATTTCGGGACTGTTGAAGAAGCGAAACAAGTGGTGGAAGAGGCTCATGCGCGTGATATCAAAGTGATTTTTGATCTTCCTATTGGATTTGTGTCTGAAAACCATCCGTGGACAGAGAACGATGCAAGGTCCGCGTGGCTGACAGGGGAAGAGGTAGTAAGCGAGCACCCCTGGTTTAATCAATTGCCTCAGGTTGATGTGAATGATGAAAGTGTAGCCGCTTATTTCAAAGAAACGATGGAATTTTGGAAAGAAGAAACAGGGGTAGATGGTTTCAGGGTCATCACGGATGGTTCGGATTTAAGTGAAACGTCCTTACAGGATAGTCCACTAATTGTGTACACCTCATCAATCGATGAAGATCACTTGTTTAGAACTGTGACAAGAGAAGCTTTTAGTCAAGCTGGAAACTCTTTAAACGATCTTTTAATAGAAGAGAATCATACACAGCCGCACCAGCTGGACTTTTACGATGTGTCCCGTTTCACACATGAAGCTGTTGTAGAAGGACAAAATCCTATCACCAGGTGGCAGCTGGCTTTGACGCATGCATTTACGGCACCGGGCATTCCTGTGTTGTATTATGGAACAGAAACCCCGATAGATGATGGGGGAGATCCACAAAACCTCCCGATGATGAATTTTAAGGCCGGGGATGAAAAAATGAAAAAACGGATAGAGAAACTGACTTCGATGAGAGAGCAGTTTCCAGCCCTCACAAGAGGAGACTACCGCGAATTGTATAATGAGGATGGACTTGCCGTTTTCAAACGCACCTATGAAGGTAATGCCATGATTATTGCCATCAATAATGCGGAAGAAACCCGAACAACGACCTTGGAAGGACTGGAGGATGATCACCAGTTGAGGGGCTTGCTTCATGATGGTCTCGTCCGTCAGCAAAGTGATGGATCCTACCGGTTAGGAATGGAACGTGAAACAGCCGATGTCTTCATTGTTGAGCCAAATAGTGGCTACAACTGGTTGTTTATAGGGTTCGTTGGTGGAGTACTCTCTTTATTTGTTATAGCGGTTACAGTGATCAGCTTGAAGAATCGTAAAGCGGATAAACAATAAATAAAAAAACAGGCCTTAACGAGGTCTGTTTTTTTTAGATATTTTCTTGGTGAATGTCTTATTTCCATTATTTTTCATTAGATTCGCTTTTTCTTTTCTTTCGACGCCATATCCAAATAGCCAAGACAATGAGGATGACCGGTACAAGGATTGGAGAGTAACCTATGGCTGCTACGAACAACCAGGAAGCGACGTTGACGATCCCATTGATACTGTTGAAGAAGGCTTGCTTTGTCCGTTCCCACGTATTCAAGTCTCCTTGATCAACTCCACCAACGAGGACTTTGGTTTCAGTAAAGGAAACAGTAATGGTGGAAAAATCACTTTGATTTTCTAAGTAGTTCATCTCCCCTTTAAGAGATTCGATATCTGATTGGACACGTTCAAGATCCTGGGATATTTCCACTAAGTCTTCCGTTGCACTGGCTTCTTCCAAAAAACTTAGAAGCCTTGCTTCGATTTTTTCCTTTGCTTTTAACCTGGATTCAAGGTCCACGTAATTCTTTGTCACATCTCTACTGTTGACATTCCTGGATTTGATTTGATCTGATATCGTTTCGAACCCACTTAGTAAGTCTTCAAAATTTGGTTGAGGTACCCGAATGCGAATATGACCTTGTCTGTTCCCACGTTCGGTCTTTTGTACATTCGTTTCCACCATATAAGCTTCATGTTCATTCATTTGTGTCTGGAGCTTTTGCTGGAACTTATCGAAATCTTTGGTTTCAAGGTCGATGTGTGCTTCGTAAATCATCATTCTTTCCTGCTGAGCTTCCGTTTGCTCGGTTACATTTTCAGCTGCTTCAGGTGCATCGGCCAGCCCATTTTTTGATGCATCTTCTGTCACTGTGTTCATCGAGTCATTGGCACGGTCAAAACTACTTTCGCTGGTGGATTCTTCGGTGCTGTTTTCTCCGCTGCATGCGGCAAGCAGCATGGCGAGGGTGAAAATAAGTAAGAATGGTAATCCTTTTCTGTACATAAAAAGCCCCCTAATTAGACTTATCAAGGCAGAAGAAGGAACGCTCCAAAGAAAGAGCACCCCGACTTTCCTGCGCCTTTAGTTATTAGTCGTAATTAAGGGAGTAGGGTTACATCTATTTGGGAATGTTTATTTATAAGTGTCATTTAAGAAAAATAGGGCAATGGTGCCTGGTCCGGCGTGGGCTCCAATTGTTGCTCCCACATAATCAATGTGAATTTCTTTTGTTCCGTAGGTTTCTTTAATCATTTCTGCGAGCTGCTCGGCTCTCTCAACGTCGTCCCCGTGGCTGATGGCTATGCGTTGGTTTTGGAGATCTGCTCCACGCTCATCCATGACTTCGAGCATGCGCTTTAATACCTTTTTTGACCCGCGGATTTTTTCAAGAGGAATGAGCTTACCGTCCTCCATATGTAGGAGAGGTTTGATTTTCAGCAAGCCGCCTACAAATGCAGCCGTTCGGCTTACACGACCGCCCCGCTGTAAGTATTCCAGGTCATCGACGGTGAAGATGTGTTCCATATGAGCCGCATGGTATTGTCCAAGTTCAAGAACCTCATTGTAGGATGCACCATCTTCCGCTAATTCTGCAGCCCTAAGAACTACCAAACCGTAGCCGAGGGAAGCGGCTTTTGTATCAATGACATCAAATTGGGCGTTCTCATATTCTTCTTTTACCTCTTGTTCAATCATTTTTGCCGTTTGGTATGTACCTGATAGTTCGGAAGAAAAAGCAAAATAAATGAAAGGCTGTCCTTTTTCAGCTAAAGTAGTAAACGTTTCTCGAAAAGCTTGAGGGGATACTTGGGCGGTTTTAGGTGCTTCCCCATTCCGCATCCGTTCGTAGACTTCTTTTGGAGTGATGTCGATTCCGTCTTCATATTCTTCTTCGTTAATGATGACTTTTAAAGGAAGCGAATGGACAGTAAGCCGCTGGAATATTTCTTGGTTTAAATCACTTGCAGAATCACACAATACTTGTACATGCATACGCGTCACCTTCTATTTTTAGGATGTACTTTTAGTTTAGGCACAAACCATGAGATAGTCAAAATATACTGATTGCAAACTATCCGACAAAACTTTACACGATTCTACCAAAATTATCTTGATTTTACTCTACTACGGTGATAAAAATGAATAGATGAAATTAGGCTAGGGGGTCCGCTTGTGTTTACTGTTGAAATAAAACGTATCTTGATTGTTCTGTTCGGCGCCGTGTTAAATGCGGTTTCGCTGAATTTATTCTTGATTGAAGCAAATGTTTATGCGAGTGGGTTTACAGGGGTTGCCCAGTTGCTCACAAGTATTTTAAATGATTTCGCCGGCATACCGATTAGTACAGGTATTCTACTATTCTTACTTAACATTCCAGTCGCTATTCTTGGTTGGTTGAAGGTAGGAAGAGGATTTACCGTTTACAGCGCCATATCAGTTGCTTTTACCACACTATTTCTTGAATTGATTCCTGTCCAGCAATTATCTGAGGACATCATTTTGAATGCGGTGTTTGGTGGAGTCATCGGCGGAATGGGTGTTGGAATTACCTTGAAATGGGGTGCTTCCACCGGTGGTCTTGATATTGTAGCTATGGTATTGTCCCGTATGAAAGACCGCCCGATCGGCATTTATTTTCTTATACTTAATAGTGCAATTATTGCGATTGCAGGGTTATTGTATGAACCGGAGAATGCGCTCTATACGTTGCTGACTTTGTATGTGACTACACGGGTGATTGATGCTGTTCATACACGTCACGAGAAATTAACGGCGATGATCATTACATCGAAAGCAGCCGACTTAGAAAAAGCGATCCATGGGCACATGGTGCGTGGTATTACTACATTGCCAGCGAGAGGAGCTTTCACTCAGCAGGATAAGAATATGCTCGTCATGGTTATCACAAGATATGAACTTTATGATTTACAGCATATTATTCAGGAGGTCGATCCTCAAGCGTTCACGAACATTGTGCAAACCACAGGTATTTTCGGCTTCTTTAGAAAAGATGACCAATAGTGTAACTTTTTTCATAAACAAACGACTCATGTAATAAATAGAAAAGAATAGAGGAGTGGGGTCATGAAAAAGTTTTTGGCCATTTTGTTAGGAGCCCTGATGCTGTCGTTAGCAGCATGTGCTAATGAAACAGAAAATGAAGCAAGTGGAGAAGAAAAGGATGATCAAATGACGGAGGAACCATCTGAACAGGAACCAGAGGTGGATATGGAAGGTTTGATTGAACAAATAGCTATGGACGCAACGGTTGACACGACAGCAGACACCGCAACCTTCAACTTTTCCTTGGAAAATGCAGGGGAAGAGCCGGTTACGCTTGGATTTACTTCCAGTCAAAAGTATGAAGTGCAGGTGAAGAATGAAGCAGGAGAAAGTGCGTACACCTTCTCTGCTGACAAAATGTTCACACAGGCATTGACGACAGAAGAGTTGGCGCAAGGAGATGTCTTTGATGTGAAAGAAACGTGGACGGGGATTGAAAAACCTGGAACATATGAGGCAACCATGACGTTTCTTGTGAATACCATCAATGATCAGCCTTTAGAAGCGAATCCTTTCCAAGTGACTCAAAGCTTTACCATTGAAGAGGACGAAGAAAAGGGAGAGGGATCTGAAAAAGAAGCACCAACGTCTCACCATGATGGAGATGGCCAAGCTTTTCGTGATCTAACCGTCACAGGAGAAAATGGTTCCTATGTAGTTAATGGGGAGGCGCGTGTGTTTGAAGGAAGCTTCCTATACAGTGTAGAAGACGGTCATAATGTGCAAATAGAACCAACAGCTTTCCAAGTCGATGAAGGTGCTCCTTCATGGTCTGCGTTTGAGCTTAAGATTGATATTCCCGAAGAAGACCTTCCGATGTTTGGGACTCTGACCCTTACATTGTTTGAAGAAAGTGCACAAGATGGAAGTCCGACCAATGTGAATTACATCCCATTAGAAAACTTCCAACCGGAAGAATAAAAAAATCCGCCATCATGGCGGATTTTTTTTAATAGCCGTATTCTTCTAGTGTACTCATCACTTTGGGAGTCAACTCATCCCATTCGGCCTGCGGGAGTTTATTGACTGTGATGAAGTTTTGGAAGCCGAAAACGTTATCGACACCGTCAAGTTCCATCAAATCGTTCATAATTTTATGCTCGCTTGTTTGACCAGGCATGACAGAGACGCTTCCGTCTCCTTGAAAAATCATAGACTCAGTCGTGAATTTTCGCGCATTAGGGTTGGGTGTTTCCTGTACTTGAATTGCCATTAAAGTATCCTCCTCTATTCCGTCTCTTCTTATTCTATCAAAAAATAATAACCTTCAAAACTACGAACCACCTAGTTACATGATTAGCCATCATATGTGGTACAATGAGAGCAATGTTTAGGAGGTGTGTGCGATGGAATCAAGACTGATTGAAGTGTTACAGCCGATCAAGGATAATGATTACACGCTGCCTGAAGGTCAAAACTTACAAGAGCTCACCACTATGATGCTACAAAAAATCGGATCTGTCCATCCTGTTCTGCGAGATGATTTGATCCATTCCATATTCACGAAGTTTATTGAACGAGGTCATTATACAAATGAACAATTAAAGAATATTCTACAGTCGGTTTTGAACAAAAATTATTTATTCTACCGGATTGGCACCTCTAAAAAAGAAGAGGATGCCGTGTTTAAACGAAGTTTTTCTGTATTGTTAATTTCGCCCATCATGGAAAAACACAGAGATTCATCTTTTTTAAAGGAAGAAGAAGTCCATCGTGTATGGGGCCATTTGAAAAAGTATATGCAGCAAGAAAAGGATCACCGCGGGTACGTGAAAGATAAAGGATGGGCACATGCCATGGCCCATGCAGCTGATGCCATCTACAGTGTGGCTGCCTGTGAAGAAATTACAAGAGAAGAAATTCTTGAAATGCTGCCAGTGATTAGAGAGCAGTTTCTTATCGATCATCCGTACCTTTTTGATGAGGAAGAGCGGATGGTGACCGCGGTTATGAAAATGTTTGGTAAGATCAGCCATGCCGAGCGGGTAGAGTGGCTGGAAACACTGCTTTATATCCGTGACAGCTGGCAGGACCCGAATGAAGATATCATCATCAATAACAGCAAACACTTTATGAGGGCTCTTTACTTTCGTATGCTTGAAGGGGATTATCGAGAGCTCAGGCAGGTTTTGGAGATGCTATTAAGGGAACTTAGGAAACAGGAAGCCTACTAAAACCTTGGAGGATGCTTATGATTCGATGGGGAGTCTTTATAGGAACAACATCAGGAATTGTTCTTGGTTTGTATATGTGGTTTGTAGAGCAGATAACGGGGAAGAAAGTGTACACACTGCTTATGAATGTGGACTTTATCCCGGTCATAGGTAACATTGATTGGCCGATTTTGATGGAATGGCTTTTCCACATGGTTATATCCTGGATCATTGGCATCCTGTATAGTTATGCCTTTATGCGTAAGTTGAAGGAAACCAATCGGAACCGGTGGGGGCTTGCCATTCTCCTTACAGCCATTGCTGCTACGACCTATGTACCGCTAACGATCCTAGCCATTAAAGAGACTCCTGCTTTGACAGATGGGACAGCGATATTCTATTGGTTGATTGGGCATGTCCTATATGCATTTACTTTGAAAAAGTCTTATTATCGATTCGAGTAAAAGGCCGGGAATTCTCCCGGCCTTTATGTATTCTATGCTCTACTCCATTCCTGCTTCGTGATAGCAAGGGCTACAATGATGGCTCCCATCGCCTGTATCCAACTTCCAAGTGCAGCAAAATGGCTGGCGTCCATTTCTTTCAATTCGCGTCCTGCAGCAATCGCCTGAATAGAATTTCCAACGACCTGTAAGAGATCTCCATTTAATTTGTAAACATTCGTCAAAGAAGGTTCCGCCTCGTAAGTTTCTGAAAACCCAACAGCCCCTCCCAGTGCTTGTAACAAATTCCCTTTTATAACCAGATTCAGACTGGTTCTTCTATCTAAATTCCCTAGAATACTGTAAATGATGGTTGAGTTTCCAGTTGCTTGAATGATATTTCCTGATGCAGAGAGGGTGGAGTCTGATTCATCCGCAATGAGTCCATTTCCAGTGGCCTGCAGTGTATTCCCTATGAGATCAAGACCTTCACCATCGTCACCTGTATGGGCATTGATCGACGCATTTACGGCTGAAGCAACTGTCCCTGCTGCAACAATCCAGGAACCGGTGAAGGTTTTGTTATTTTTACTACCCATGGTTTATTCCTCCTCTCTTTATGGTACTCCAGAATGGTCTGAAGGTGATAAGGAAAAGAGGAGGATAGTCTAAAGCAACCAATTGTCTATAAATACATCGAAGCGCCCGATTGTGCACTCAATCGGGCGCTTCGATGTATTTAGAAAATCATTAGGGGGTACTCATTATATACCCGTAAAGACAAGTTTATAACTCATAAACTACACTCAAACGAAAACACCTATTATTACCCATAGTTCTTCAACAATATGGCAGGATTGTTGAAAACTCAATTTAGAGACTTTTGTTGAGTTGATGGGGATGCGGAGAATGACTCGCTTTCCGCGTGAGTGCGATGAGCCTCCTCATCACATGGCTTGAAGTTGAAATCTCACACTTCCATGAAGCTCGAAACGGAGTCTTCAAGAAATGGGAGTTTATAATAAAAAAGATCAGGCCGTTGACCGGCCTGATCCTCTACGATGGTTATCGTAAGTTGTTGTGATGAGCTTCCACTTCTTGTTCAAACTGCTGTAGCTGTTGTTTCTCCTCTTGAGAACATTGGCTATAGGCAGACTGAATCGCTTGTTTCGCGGCTTCCATATCATGTTGGCTAGTCGCGTCGTGTTTGCCCCCACGTTTTTGGGTGAAACGGTTGACCGCATCGCGTGCGTTTTCAAAAAGGTTTTTCTCCATGGTTAAAACCCTCCTACCGTATGCTGGTCTGATTCGATTTCTTTACGATCCGCTTCTGAAAGCCTTTTCGGCTCCATCTCGCTCTCGTCGAATTTTCGAACTTCTGTCCAGCGATCCTGTTTACGATTGGTTTTCTTTTGCTGCTCCATGACAAGACCCTCCTGTCATAAAAAAGCCTGAACGCTTTCACGTTCAAGCTTAGTATGGCAGGAGGGCTGTTTTTTACGCTAGGAAAAATGTACCTTATATGGCACGTTTGTTTATTTTTAAATAGTCATCAAGAAAGGCACCTATTCCGTCGTCTTCATTTGAATGGGTGACGTGGTTAGCGAGGTCCTTCAGTTCATTGATAGCATTTCCCATCGCTACACCGACACCGGCATAATCAATCATCTCAAAATCATTGTCTTCATCTCCGAAAGCGATGATGCGTTCCTTCGGGACGTGGAAATAACGGGCGATCTTATCCAGACCGACAGCTTTGTTCATACCTGCCCGCACGATTTCAATGACATGCCAAGGAGCGCCCCATTTACGGTGATCGATCAGAGAAGCGTGATCGTCCAGTTCTTTGCGAAGCATTTGGATCTTTTCTTCTTCCGGATGGATGAGAATGGATGTCGGATCATCTTTCAAGTTTGACTGTAGGCGACCGACGGTAATGGGATCATTTTTTGTTTGAAAAATACTCATAATTTCCTCATCATATTGATCCAGATACACCTCATCTTTCACTTCAGCAAGAATGTTCTTAACACCGAGTTCCTGACAGGTGTGTATGATTTTATGAGCGGTACGGATCCCTAAAGGTGAATGAATGGCATCCCAACGGTGGTCTTTCGGATGGTGAATCAGGGCCCCGTTGAAATTGACCATTGGTGTCTCGAGCCCGAGTTCATGATAATAATCGATGCTCGCTCTGTGTGGTCTGCCTGTAGCTATGACGACAATATGACCTTGTTCCATAGCCTTGAGGACGGTATTCTTTGTCTTTTCACTAATGACTTTATTATCGGTTAATAATGTGCCATCTAAATCTAAAGCAATCAGATGTCGTTCCATAATCCTTCACCTCATTTGTATGTATAGTTTATCGGGGAGAACGGTGGATTGTAAAGAATTTCCCTTGTGTCAACCTAACACTTTCCAATTAAAGATGGCAGTGTTACGATACATATTATATATACTATTTATAAACACATCTTAAACAAAACGTAAAGTTTTTGCAGAAAGGAAATAGGAACAATGATTGGGATTTACCGTAATACTTATAAAAATGTACCCGCTCTAACTGTTGTCGATTCGACGAAACAAGACCAGCCATTGCCCGTGTTCATTTACTTCCATGGGTTTACTTCCGCAAAAGAGCATAACTTGCCTCAAGCTTATCTTATTGCACAGAAGGGGTATCGGGTCATTCTGCCTGATAGCGCTCATCATGGCGAGCGTGACGAAGAGCTGCCGAAGCAGGAGTTGAACTTCAAGTTTTGGGATATCGTGTATCAAAATTTAAAAGAACTTCAAGATATAAAAGATGAACTCGACCGCCAGGACCTAATCAAAGATCGGCGCATCGGTGTGGGTGGAACGTCGATGGGTGGTATTACGACGAGTGCTGCATTGACCATGTATCCATGGATTCAAGCTTCTGCTGTCATGATGGGGTCACCAAAGCCCGTTGAATTTGCCCAAAAGCTTATACAGGATGTAGAGAATTCCGGGGTCACACTTCCTTTGAAAGAAGCAGATCTTGAGGAACTATACCAGTCACTTGAAGGTATTGACCTTTCAAAGCAAATGGATAAACTTTATGGGCGTCCATTGTTTTTCTGGCATGGTGATGCGGATCCAGTTGTTCCATTTGAGCATTCCTATGATTTTTATAATGAAGCCATCGATCAATACAAGAATCCTGAAAACATTCGGTTTCTGAGAGAGGTCGGTCGTGATCATAAAGTCAGTCGTTTTGCTGTGCTCGAAATGGTCAATTGGTTGGAGTTAGTATTGTAACCAGTAGGAATATTTTATTCTCTTTGAATTTTTGTTTATAATAGAGTTTGAAGAATTGTGAAGGGGGAACTAATGTGAGTACAACAGCACTTGAAGAAAATGCAATGGGTGCCCTTGAGAATGTCATTGACCCTGAGCTCGGCATTGATATCGTCAACTTAGGTCTGGTCTATGGCGTCGATATAGATGACAATGGCGATACAACGGTAACGATGACACTAACTGCGATGGGCTGCCCGCTTGCGGGTCATATCGAACAGGATGTTAAACGATCTCTCGCTGACTTGCCTGAATTGAATGAAATTAAGGTCAACATCGTTTGGAATCCACCTTGGACCAAAGATCGTATGAGTCGTTATGCGAAGATAGCTCTTGGAATTCCAGATTGATTTATGGAAATTATGCCCCTGCCGTGTGAACGACGGTAGGGGTTTTTACATAGACAAAGGAAAATAGATCCGGCGGTTGCCTTTTCTGTTCCGTTCGCGGTCCAGTGCACATCATCCAAGCCCATTTTCATTGAACATGTGCGAGTGATTACCAAGGAGGGAAGACGAATGGCCGAAACGCCGGTTTTTCAGATTGTCGGGTACAAAAACAGTGGAAAGACCTCTTTACTTTCAGATTTGATTGCCTATGGCACGGATCGAGGAGAGAAAGTCGCTGCAATTAAGCATCATGGTCATGAGGAACCGCTGAAGGTCATGCATCTTGATACAGATAGTTACCGTTTGCATGAATCAGGGGCTTTTATGACAGGGGTGGACAGCCCTCGCAGGTTCCAGCTTGAATTATCACATGAAGATGATTTCCCACTGACACAACTTGTTGAGATATATCAGCATTTTTCTCCGGATCTAATTGCTGTGGAAGGATACAAGCAGGAACACTTTCCTAAGGCTGTCATTATAAAAAGGGAAGAAGACCTGCCTCTGCTTGGTCAGGTGACGAATATCCAATTAGTCATTTGCTGGGATGAACGTTTGATGAATCAAGTATCCTTACCTGCCATACCGCTCAGAGAGTGGAGAAAGCGCTTACCTGAAGTCTATCGTTTAGCGAAGGAGGGGGCATGATGGAGAAACGTTGTTGGATTACAACTGAACCTATTGGGGTTGAAGAAGTGACAAAAAGGGTAATCAGAAGAGAGGCTGGTGCTATAAATACGTTTATTGGCACAGTTAGGGAATTCACGAAAGGTAAACGTACTCTTTATCTAGAGTATGAAACATATAAAGAAATGGCTGAAAAGAAACTGGAACAAATCGCAGCAGAAATTGAAGAACAATGGCCGAGCGCGCAAGTAGTCATTGCCCACCGGGTTGGACGTCTTGCTATTACGGATATTGCTGTAATGATCGCTGTTTCCACACCACATCGGAACGATTCTTATGAAGCCAGTCGTTATGCAATAGAGAGAATTAAGGAGATTGTTCCAATTTGGAAAAAAGAGCATTGGGAAGACGGTGAAGAGTGGATTGGAGACCAAAAAGAGGTGCGGCCGGGAGTTCCGTTAAAGGAGGAAATCAAATGAATACACTCTTATTTTTTGCGGGATTGAAGGAAGCAATTGGAACGGATGAAGTGAGACTCGCAGCTGCCGGAATGACTTTAGGAGAAGTGAAAGAAAAAGTACGCTCTGAATATTCGCTTGATCGAGTGACTAGTTGTATGATGGCAATTAATGAAGAATTTGCGCCCGAGGATACAACGATCTCAGAGGGAGATACGATTGCCTTTATTCCTCCGGTCAGTGGTGGGTAACTCCTTTTAGCCATAGAAAAAGCCAGTACAATCCTTAGAGTTGTACTGGCTTTTTTTTGTCTTTATAAGAATAGCACCACAAGTCCGCCGACGATAAAACAGTAGAATGCGAAATACTTCAAATTTCCACGGGCCATGATGCCCATGAACCACTTTAATGAGAAATAAGAAGCGACTACAGACCCCGCAAAGGCCATGATGTAAGCAAACCAGGCATTTTCATCACTTGCATGTTTAATCACATCCTCAATGGATAGAAGCATTGTTCCCAGACTGACTGGGATAAATAATAAAAAGGAAAAACGGAGCGCCGTTTCCTGTTTCATGCCTAAAAACATTGCGGCAACAATCGTCGCTCCTGAGCGGCTGATGCCTGGGATGAGAGCGACCGCTTGTCCAATTCCTACAATTAAAGCATCTTTCCACGTTAATTGTCCGTCACCTTTACGTCCTCTCAAGTTACGAATAAGCCAAAGGGCAATTCCTGTAATAATGAGGGTAATTCCTACCGTTTGAACGGTAGATAAAACTTCAATAGCATCTCCTAGAAGAACGCCAAGCACCCCGGCGGGAATCGTACCTATGATCAGGTAGATAATGAAATCAAAGTCATCTTTTTGCTGTTGATGGCGTTGGCTGCGATTGAATAAGTATCCGAATCCATTTTGAATCAATCGAATGAGATCTTCCCGGTAGATGATTAAAACTGCTACGAGAGACCCAAAGTTCACAAGGACTTCAAATGTAAGTCCTTCCAGTTCAACCCCTAGTAATTCCTGTGCAATGACCAAATGACCACTGGATGAAATCGGAATGGGTTCTGTAAACCCTTGAAAGATCCCCAAAAATAAGTATTTAATGATCAACCATAGTTGTTCCATATTGCGTGTTCCTCCTGCCCGTCTGTATTCCTTTTTATATCTATATTTATCGTATGTGTTGATAGAACAATTGTGATGATGTTCACGCACTCTCCGATTATATAGGAACCTTCTCTTTGTGGCTAGAGGAGGATTTCATCATTTTCCAAATGAAAAACGTTGCCTCCCGAAGGATAGCAACGCTTGAGTGTGGCTTATGCTTCTTCTTCTTTGATGATTCCATCCCCAAGAACAACTGCAGCAAGGGTGAAAAGAATTGTCATAATGATGACTTGGGAGAAAGAGAAACTGCTCCCAGCCATGTTACTGACTACATAAGCGGACATGAAGCTCAATAGGAAAGCCCAAATGATTGTCCAAATCATCCGCATCATTATTCACCTCATTTTTTACACAATCTATCCTTATCTTATCAGAGAGTACAAGAAAAGGAAATATGAAATCGCTTCATGATTGAGGTTTCCATTGAATAAAATGTAGGAAGACGAGGTAGAGGAGGATAGCCTATGATGGTGACCATTAACCCTTGCTTTCATTGGATTGGATATCATTTGACGTCAAGTCTTCTTCAAGAAGGAATCGAAGTCATCGGTATCGACCCCATCGTGGATTCGAAGAGTGATCTCTTATATATGTATGTCGGCAGAAACAGTAATTTTCAACATTTTTTTCAACAAAGCGATAAAGAAAATCACATTCAACAATCGAATGATGAGTGGGAAGTGGATTTAGTCGATAACGGCTTGCTGCTGAGGCAGGGAGAAATAGAGAGAGAGTGGATTGAAATTCCTCTTCTCTATGGCGAATGGATGGACATACAGAAAACAGGGATACAGGAAAAAGGTGAGTTCGTGCAATGGATCATGGAGCACAAGGCGACCTATGTTGGAGATTTCATAGAGGCATTCCTCGGCATGCTCCTCAATCAGCAACCGCTTCGTGTACAGCAGCGAGTCGAAGACAAGGATACTATCCTCGAAAGAGTGGAGGCTTTGTGGCGGTGTGAGCAACTGCTTCGTAAATTCTAGAGCTTTCCATGTTGGTCATTTACTTTTGTGATGAAAAAAATGTAGAATAGGGAGAGGATATAAGTAGGTACTTAGGAGTGCTTGAATGTGAAATTACAGTCCATCATGATCCTCTCTCTATTATTTTTCCTTGTCGCATGTCAAGGTCTTCCGGATTATAAGAAAGATATAAAGGTCGGCATGCTTGTCGAAACGACAATTCATGACAAAGCATGGGGACAGCAAGGGTACAAAGGATTGCAATCAATCCAGGAAGAATATGGAGTAGATATTTATATTAAAGAGGGCATACGCACGTATAAAGATACAGCAGATGCAGTCGATGAGTTTGCATCTAAGGGCATTGATGTCATCTTCGGCCATAGCAGCTTATATGGAAATCACTTCAGAGAATTGCATGAGGTTTATCCGGAAATGGATTTCGTCTATTTTAATGGCCAATTCTCAGCAGAAAATGTAACAAGTCTCAATTTTGATGCGCAAGCGATGGGATTTTTCGCAGGCATGGTAGCTGGTGAAATGACAAAAACGGATCGTGTTGGAATCATTGGAGCATTTGAATGGCAGCCAGAAATTGAAGGGTTTTATGAAGGTGTCATTTATCAGAACCCTAATTCCGAAGTGGACATTTCACTGACAAACAGTTGGGAAAATACGGAGATGGCCCTCATGTATTATGAATCCATGAAAGAAGAGGGTGCGGATGTTTTTTACCCAGCAGGAGATGTTTTTAATGTGGCGGTCATCGAACAGGCTCAGAATGACGGGAATTATGCCATCGGTTATGTAGAGGATCAATCTGCTGTTGCTGAGAATACGGTGCTCACGAGTACTGTACAAAAGGTTGATGAAGTATATAAAATAGCAATGGAACGTTACATGAATGACGACTTACCTGGAGAAATGCTTACGTTCGATTTTCAGGAAGGCGCTATCAAGATGGGGGAATACAGTCCAAGTATTCCAGAAGACTTCCATAGCAGAATGACGGAAGTCGTAGAAACTTATAAAGAAACGGGAGAGCTCCCTGAAAAAGACCTCTGAAGCATATAACAGCTTCAGAGGTTTTTTTGAATCCATATCAAGTCCGATCACTTATATGAACAATATTTTTAAAAGAAGTTGGATGTTTATTTCTTAAATTTATCCATCATAGGTTTAATCATTGGTGATACTGACTTCCATGTTTTTGAAGCTTCTTGGAAGAGATCATTAAGTTTTGGCTGTGATTCTTTCTTCCCTTCATCTTCTTCTGGCTGACGAAATCCCCAAAAATCATCAAATGGGGATGATTTTCTTTTGCCCATACAAGCACACCTCCTCTGCTACAATTTATGAGAGATCCCTCTGTATTTTGTAGGCAGGTACCACAGAAATGAAAAAGAAGTACAGGTTCATGGATGGACTTTTACAAAACTTGCAGATTGGCCCAAGATGAATTAAAATTAGTACCAAGTCATAAGAATTGATATTAGATATTACCTTTAAGGGGATGAATATATGAATGCAGGATTCTTGGGCATTGGACACTATGCGCCGGAAAAAGTGCTGACGAATAAAGACTTGGAGAAAATGGTGGATACGAGTGATGAGTGGATTCGTACGCGAACTGGAATTGAGGAACGTCGTATCGCTTCAGACGAAATGGATACTTCTGATCTAGCTTTTCGTGCAGCGGAAGAAGCTTTAAGAGATGCAGATATGAAAGCAGAGGAACTTGATATGATCCTCGTTGCCACTGTTACTCCTGATACGCCATTCCCATCTGTTGCTACCATGCTGCAACATAGACTTGGTGCTAAAAAGGTAGCAGCTATGGACTTGAGTGCCGCCTGTGCTGGGTTCATGTATGGAGTCATTACGGCTAAACAATTCATTGAAACGAATGCTTACAAAAATGTTCTAGTTGTAGGAGTTGAGAAACTCTCGAAGATAACGGATTGGACGGACCGCAATACTTGCGTCCTTTTTGGTGATGGAGCCGGAGCTGCTGTCATTGGACCGGTAAGTGATGACAAGGGGATACTTTCGTTTGAACTGGGGGCTGATGGAGCAGGTGGACCTCATTTATATCAGACACCTGAAGACACATTGTCCATGAATGGCCGGGAAGTATTCAAGTTCGCAGTAAGGCAAATGCCTGAATCCTCGGTTAATGTTGTTAAAAAAATTGGCCTGAGTGAGCAGGATGTTGACTATTTAGTGCCACACCAGGCGAATATAAGAATCATGGAAGCAGCCAGACAACGCTTAGGAATCCCTGAAGAAAAAATGTCCACACAGGTGAAGCGTTATGGAAATACTTCTTCAGCGTCTATTCCAATTGCTTTGTCAGAGGACGTGAAGGCAGGTAAGATAAAAGATAATGATTTAGTGGTTCTTGTCGGATTTGGTGGCGGCCTCACATGGGGAGCCGTTGCCCTTCGATGGGGGAAGTAACCAAGGAGGAATGGAATGATGGATAAACATCGTGTTGTCATTACTGGAATGGGAGCGGTAACTCCTGTCGGTAATTCAGTAGAAGAAATGTGGAACAATATTAAAAATGGTGTCTCCGGTGTCGGGGAGATCACAAAAGTGAACAAGGAAGACTACCCTGTCCATGTGGCAGCCGAACTGAAAGACTTCGATCCTTCTGACTATGTGGATCGTAAAGATGCCCGTCGCATGGACCCGTTCGTCCAATATGCGATGGTCGCTGCTCATATGGCCGTGGAAGATGCAAAGCTTGAGATTACAGAAGATGTCGCTCCAAGAACAGGTGTATGGATTGGTTCTGGAATTGGTGGAATGGGCACGTATGAATCTCAATTCGAAACGTTCCAGAAAAAAGGATATCGTCGAGTCAGTCCGTTTTTCATCCCTATGATGATTCCGGACATGGCAGCTGGTCAGGTATCCATTGCGCTTGGCGCGAAAGGGATTAACTCCTGTACAGTGACAGCCTGTTCTTCTGGTGCCAACTCAATTGGTGACGCATTTAAAGTGATACAACGCGGAGATGCTGACATTATGATTGCGGGTGGAACTGAAGCACCTATGAATAAAATGTCATTTGCAGGATTCGCCGCTGCACGTGCATTATCTCTCAATGAAGATCCACAAACAGCCAGCCGTCCCTTTGATAAAAACCGTGATGGTTTCGTTATGGGAGAAGGAGCAGGCATTCTCATTATGGAAACACTAGAATCTGCGAAAAAACGTGGAGCGAAAATCTATGGCGAGTTGAAAGGCTATGGTTCTACAGGAGATGCTTATCATATCACTTCACCGGCACCTGAAGGAGACGGAGCGGCTCGTGCGATGAGACAAGCGATTGATGATGCGGGTATGAAACCGGAAGACATCGATTACTTGAACGCTCACGGAACGTCTACAGAGCTGAATGATAAATTCGAAACTCATGCTGCGAAGACCGTATTCCAAGAGCATGCGAATAAATTTGCGATTTCTTCAACGAAATCCATGACTGGGCACCTTTTGGGTGCTGCAGGAGCGGTTGAAGCGGTCATTTCATTAAAAGCAATCAACGACGGAGTACTGCCTCCGACGATTAACTACGATACTCCAGATCCGGAGTGCGACCTTGATTACGTTCCGAATGAGGCACGTAAACAAGAGGTTAATACTGTGATGAGTAACTCGCTCGGATTTGGCGGTCACAATGCTAGTCTGATTTTCCAAAAGTTCGAAGAATAAAAAAAGCCCGATGTCTGCCACCCAGACATCGGGTTTTCTTTATTTTTGTTCAAAAAATTGCTGCAGTGTTTGTTTCGTAGATTCCTCATCGTGGTTAAGCACCAGGCCGATTGGATAAGGCTTACGTTCATCCCATACGTTATCGGTTGTAGGGATGCTGATCATATCCATTGACTCCACAGGGTTCAGCAAAAGATCTTTACCGACTTGGACCATTTTACTACCACCGAGGTTCGTATCAATATATGGTTGGAGGTTTCCAATCAAACGCGGAGCTTTCAGAACGCCTTGGAAGGAGAGAAGTTCTTCTTTCATCAACTGTATAACCTTCTGTTGTCTCTCTACTCTGGCAAAATCTCCTCGGGCATCGCTTCGATACCTCACATAACCAAGAAGTTCTTTCCCGTCCAGGGTCTGTGGCCCTTCTTCTATTTGGATGTCTGTCGTACCATCCCCGGAGCGGTACTGCATGTTCTTCTCTACATCCACTTTCATTCCATCCGGTGATAGAGTATCCACAATTTGTGTAAACCCTTGAAAGTCTACAATTGAGTAGTATTCCGTTTCAATCCCTAAATTCACTTCAATAGTTTCGCGAAGAAGTTCCGGTCCGCCTAGAGCGAAGGCGGCATTCAGTTTGTTGTAACCGTGTCCGGGGATATCTACGTAAAGGTCTCTCATCAAAGAAGCGACCTTCGCCTCTTTTTCAGCGGGGTCATATTCTGCAACCATGATCGTGTCCGTTCTTGAAATCTCTGAGCCTCTCTGATCAACCCCTAATAGAAGAACGGTCATTTTCCCGTCTCCATTGTCTTTTCCGTTAAATTCTTCTTTGTACACACTTTCGACCGTCTCCACCTGATCAATACTTTCAGCAGCGGAAGCCTGTTGACTCATCGCCTGATGCTTACCTGCCAAGTACTCGTACCCGGAATAACTGATGACTAGTAAAAAGATAAGTGCGTACATACCAATAAAAAGCTTGCGTTTTCGCCTTCTCCTGCTGCGTTTCCGCAAGGATCTCGACTTGGACACCGTCATCATCCTTTCAAACTCAACCCATAAAAAAGCTTGTTTATTAAAGTCTGTCTGTTATTAAATGTACCTGTTCTTTCCAATGAAGTAAAGACTAGGATTTAAAGAGGAATTCACCGCATGACAAAGCATTTGCTTTCATAAGATAGCAATAGGAGGACGAGCCGGAGGGGATGAAGCTATGTGGTACTGGATGCTGCTCTTAACTGGTTTCGGTTTTGCTGTCGCAGGCGGAACGGTAACAATCACGTATTTGAATCTCGTTCCTGCCGGGTTGAGTTGGATGGAATTCTTTTTACTGATTCATACACGTGTGGAATGCTATCTTTTTCCTGTCGGTTTGATATTCATTACGACAGCCTTGATTCTTATGGAAGATTAATTTTCTAAAATATGGATTCAAAGAATAAAAAAGCCAGCATTGGTCATAATGTAACCAAAAGAGATCACCGAGTGAAAGTGAGGGTCCGAAATGTTATACATGCATGATCTGTGGGTGAACTGGTTTGAAGGTGAAGAGAATGGGTATAACGTCTGTCGTTTTCATGAATGGCGCAAAGAGGATGGTATTGAACTGATCGATCAAATTCCTTTGATTTTAATCAGTGATGAACTTTTCAATTTTATTGAAAATGATTTGCAAGATCTACCAGCATCTCTGCTCCAGGATATCCACCGCAAAACGTATATGAAGAAGAATCAAGAACGTCACACGGTTGAATATGCAGCAGTCGTAACGAACGGCAAAGATGTAATGGTATTTGATACGATTGGATATACGCTTCCTGTTAAAAAGAGCCGTTTAATACCTCGACAAGAGCGTCTTGTATTTGAAATGGTTCAAGGAAAAGAACCCGAGCACTATTTAATAGAAGAAAGAGTATTAAAAGAACATCATATTTTATCATTAGATCCAAGGAAAATGTCTGGCTTGACGCGGAGAGAGAGACAATTAAAACAGCTTTTAATGATGGCGCTGGATCAGTTGAAACAATCTGACCACCCTGAGGAAATACGTTACTGGTTGACGGAATGGAATCCTGCACAGTATCCGACCATCAAGCAATTCTCAAATGATGAAGCATGGGATCGTTTATATGAAGGAACTTGTAATGGCTGGTCAACGTCTCACGAGGAACTGTGCAAAAAGATGGTGAAAGGGCAGCCCTTCTTTGAAACGATATGGCAAGGAGAGAATGAAGGGGTCTCTCAACATATGAAAAGCCAGAATTGAGGGATAAACTCAATTCTGGCTTTTTGTCTGTTATTTCTTCTTCACGCGGCCAAGCCCCATGGCTTTCTTCGCTTTACGGATCATTTTGTTGGCTTCATAGGATGCTTTATCTGCCCCTGCATCTAGGATCTCATCCAATTCTTCGGAATGGATCAATGTTTCATACCGTTCCTGGATAGGTTTGAGAACGGCAATGACCGCCTCTGCGACCCCTACTTTGAAATCGCCATATCCTTTTCCTTCATACTTCTGCTCCAACTCTTCAATACTCGCACCGCTGCAAGCAGACTCAATGGTCAACAGATTGGAAACACCAGGTTTGCTTTCTTTATCGTATTTCACGATTCCATCAGAATCAGTAACGGCACTCTTGATCTTCTTCATAATTTTCTTTTCGTCATCCAACATAGAAATGAACGCTTTTTGATTTTCATCAGATTTGCTCATTTTCTTCGTTGGCTCTTGAAGGGACATGATGCGGGCACCTTCTTTGGGAATGCTTACTTCAGGAACGGTGAAAATGTCATTGAACTTATTGTTGAATCGCTGCGCTAAGTTTCTTGTAAGTTCCAAATGTTGTTTCTGGTCATCACCGACTGGGACGACATCTGTCTTATATAGGAGAATGTCTGCTGCCATCAATGGAGGATAGGTAAGGAGTCCGGAAGATACTGCTTCCTTTCCGCCTGATGATTTATCTTTGAACTGCGTCATTCGCTCGAGCTCACCAATGTAGCTGACGCATTGTAACATCCAACCCAGCTGAGTGTGCGCAGGAACTTCTGATTGAAT
Organism: Halobacillus sp. GSS1; assembly: GCF_017307035.1. NCBI lineage: Bacteria > Bacillati > Bacillota > Bacilli > Caryophanales > Bacillaceae > Halobacillus > Halobacillus sp. GSS1. The sequence continues at coordinate 8,712 of NZ_JAFLHE010000011.1, read as the reverse complement.
GAAAAGGGTCGCTTTTTCAGGATCAATTCCTGAGGCTAAGTATAGAGCGGCCAGAGAACGGATGTTATCTCTCAATTTCAACCGATCCTGTGGAACTGTAATGGCGTGCTCGTCGACAATACAAAAATAGCATTGGTTATCATCCTGCAAATCTGTAAAGTGTTTCATGGCTCCAATGTAGTTTCCAAGTGTTAACGTACCACTTGGTTGAATGCCTGAGAAAATCGTTTTTGTCATCATCATCACCTCAACGTTTATTTTTGAACAAAAAAAACCATCCATCTCTTCCATTATGGAAGGGACGAATGATCCGCGGTGCCACCCTAATTACTTCTAAAAATATAGAAGTCAACTTGAATCGTTAACGCCGATTTACGTCTATTGAAGCTCCAAAGGCCCAATTCCATATGGTGTCCTCAACTGTTTTCACCGACCACAGTCTCTCTGTAGAGGATCCACCCTACGTACTTATCCTTCTTCATTGCATTTCGTGCGATATTTGTAAGTCAGTATTATATCGGAATCCTTCAATCTATGCAAGCACTTATCCTGAATAGTAAAGGAAAAGTAAAGCCAGCAAACTTATGCTTAACAATGTCCCCTGGAATAAGAAAAACTTGGGTAACGATTGGTGCACGGTTTGAGAGGGCAGTGGCTTTTCCTCCCAATCGTCTAAATAATCTCTTTGTTTGGACATCCGGTTAGTGAATCGTCTGAATCCGTATGTGATCCCGTCAAAGAATCCCCCCCGTACGACCCACATGATAATACCAATGAAGATATAGAAGTAAGCGATATAGAAGAGCTGGTTAATATAATGAAACAAATCGTAGGCAGGAGCCAGTATGATAAACAGGATCGTTACGATCGCCAAATTTAACCCGAACATCAACCATTTATTTTTTATGATGATCACATCATTTCCACCTTTCATACAAACTCGACCTATATTATAGCATGTTTAAGAAGTATGAAGGAATTGTTAATACATTAAATAAACAGAAAATTCAACTTTGGTAAAATATTGCATGGTCTATACAAACGCTTTAACGGATAACCGTAATAAATAACAATGTTTCAAAATCCCATATCTTTTTTTATGCATATGAGCTTATAAATAATAAGTTTATGCCTATAATATTGTAAAATAAACTAGGTATTTAGTCTCATTTTGTGTTACTGAAACGTAATAATGGTGGGAATCCTGAGAGTTTTCAAAAAAAAAGGTAATGCAAAATAGTTAGAAAACTTGTATAATTCGATATGTGGACAAAACGCCACGACAAATTTTTAGAAAATTTTTAGGGGAGGTCATTTTCAATCATGAAAAAGACAAATTGGTTATTGCTAGTACTTGCACTAGTACTTAGCATGTTCCTCGCAGCTTGTTCTGGTGGATCAGACGATACGTCAAATTCCACAGACGATGCTGACTCCGGGGAAACAACAGAAACTGAAGACACTTCCGGTGAAGAGGGAGAAGCTTCAGGAGAACAAGTACTTAACATTGTAGATAGTGCTGAGATTCCAACAATGGACGCATCTCTTGCAACTGACGCAGTAGCTTTCCAATGGCTAGGTTCTACTACAGACGGTCTTTATCGTCTTGGTGAGAACGCACAGCCAGAACCAGGAATTGCTAAAGACCACGAAGTAAGTGAAGACGGTCTTACATGGACGTTCAACCTTCGTGAAGACGCTGTTTGGTCAAACGGCGATCCTGTCACAGCGAACGATTTCGTTTACGCTTGGCAACGTGCTGTAAATCCTGATACAGGTTCTGAGTACGGCCCTTACATGATGGGTGGCGTGATTAAGAATGCCCAAGCTGTCGTTGACGGTGAAGTACCAGTCGAAGAGCTTGGTGTTAAGGCTGATGGCGACTACACACTTGTTGTAGAGCTTGAAAAGCCAGTTCCTTACTTTGAATCTTTAACTGCTTTCGGTACATTCCTACCATTGAACAAAGCATTTGTTGAAGAAAAAGGTGAAGATTACGCGCTTGAAGCGGACGCGCTACTTTCCAACGGTCCATTCGTTCTAACTGAGTGGAACCACGGTGAAGGCTGGACGCTTGAAAAGAACCAGGATTACTGGGATGCAGAAAATGTAAAACTTGAAACAATCAACGTTAAAGTTGTTAAAGAAACATCTACGGCTGTAAACCTTTATGACACTGGTGAAATTGACCGTACTGGTCTTTCTGCAGAATTTGTAGACCAATACCGTACTTCTGATGAGTTCCAAATTGAAGAAGAGCCTGTATTGTTCTACTTGAAGATGAACCAGGAAAACGAAGTATTGGGTAACGTTAATGCTCGTAAAGCGATTCAAATGGTCATCGACCGTCAATCCATGGTTGATGTTATCTTGAACAACGGATCCCTTCCTTCTGTTGGTCACGTTCCACAGAACTTTACAAAACACCCTGAAACTGATGAGGATTTCCGTGAAATTAACGGTGATCTAATTGAAACAAATGTAGAGCAGGCTCAAGAACTTTGGTCTAAAGCTAAAGAAGAGCTTGGTCAAGATTCCATTGAACTTGGATATCTAGGTGGCGACAGTGAAGTAGCTCAAAACTTGGATGCTTACATCAAGGACCAGCTTGAGCAGCTTGAAGGTTTGACTGTTAAAGTTCAGTCTGTACCATTTAAAGAGCGTCTTCAGCGTGATGAAAACATGGAGTATGATATCCAGAACTCTGGTTGGGGTCCTGACTATATCGACCCGAACACATTCTTGAACATGTTTGTAACAGATGGTGGAAACAATAAGACTGGTTATTCTTCTGAAGAGTACGATGGTCTAATTGAAAAAGCGAACAATGAGCTTGCTCAAGAGCCTGTTGAACGTTTTGAAACTTTCCTAGAAGCTGAAAAAATGCTAATCCAAGACGATGCAGTTCTTGCTCCGCTTTATCAGCGTGCATCTGCTCAGCTTTGGAAGCCTTATGTTAAAGGTGTAATTGCTCAGCCAATGGGACCTGACTACACTTACAAGTATGCTTATATCGAAGGTAAATAATTGAAATAAGAATTTCCAACCACATATAGGCTTGCTTTACAGGGGGAGAGAGTATATGTCCAACGTGTTGGCGTATGCTCTCTTTTTCCCTGCCATCAAATTATTCAGATTATAGAAAAATTTCTGTCAATTACAACAAGAAGAGAAAGTTTGTAGGTACACACATTCGGAGGTGTTGAAATGGCTCGTTATATTACCCAACGTTTAATTTATATGGTTATAACGATGTTTTTGATTGCTACCTTAACGTTCTTTCTGATGAAGTTTTTACCAGGTACTCCCCTAAGTGCTGCAGATAAATTATCAGATGAACAGCAGGCAGTAGTGTTAGAGAAATACGGATTGAATGATCCAGTTCCAGTGCAGTATTTCAACTATATGGTCAACTTAGCTCAAGGTGACTTGGGTATTTCCTTCCAGTTTGATAACCGTGAAGTTACTGGAATCATTATGGAACGTATTGGTCCATCGATGCAGCTTGGATTCCAAGCGATGATTATTGGAACAATTATTGGGATGTTATTAGGTTTAGTATCCGCCATTTATCATAATGGCATTATGGATTATACATCGACATTCCTAGCGGTATTAGGTCAGTCGGTTCCATCGTTTGTATTTGCTGGTTTGCTACAATTTTATATCGGCGTTAAGTTTGGCTGGCTGCCAGTTGCCCTGTGGGAAGGCTGGGAATATACAGTATTACCAACCGTTTCGTTGGCCATCTTCCCAATTGCAATTGCTGCCCGTTTTATGAGAACCGAAATGCTTGAGGTTATGGGGTCAGATTATATCGTGACCGCCCGTGCCAAGGGTGTGAATAAAGTTGGTGTAGTATTTAAGCACGGTTTGAGAAACGCTTTAATTCCATTAATTACAGTGTTGGGACCGCTGGCTATAGGCTTGATGACTGGTACTCTTGTTATTGAAAACATTTTTGCCGTACCTGGAATTGGTGAGCAGTTCGTTAAGGCGATTAATATGAATGATTACCCAATCATTATGGGAACCACCCTTTTACTTGCTTTCCTATTCATTTTTATCATCCTGGTCATCGACTTGCTTTATGGAGTCATTGACCCTAGAATTCGACTGGCGGAAGGAGAGTAATCATTAATGGATAATCACAAACCATCAAAAGATTTATTTGTGCCCGTAGAAACAACTGAAACGGAAAGTGAAAAGATTTCGCGGCCGAGCCTTTCCTTCTGGCAGGATTCCTTTATTCGTCTTCGTAAAAACGTAGGTGCGATGATTGGTCTGGCTGTATTAGTGGTTTTGGCTTTATTGGCTGCCTTTGGTCCATATATGAACGATTATGGACAGTATGAACAAGACCTTTCTCGTGCGAAAATGCCCCCTAAAGTGGAAGGCCTTGGTTGGCTTGGCTTGGATGGGACACTTTCTGATGTCCAATCCGCCGGCACATTAGAAGATGCAGAACAGAAAGCTTTAATGCGCTTTAACAATCAGGAAGAGTTTATCACGACGGAAGTATTGAACGATGGATCCAATGGTGAGCCGGCAGAAGTTAGAGCCACTTACGATGTCTATGGTGCAAAAGATATGGACGAAAACTTCTGGTTTGGTACAGACGGTTTAGGCCGTGACCAATGGACCCGTACATGGATGGGAACACGTGTATCCCTCTATATCGCATTCTTAGCCGCAGCTATTGATATGGTCATTGGTGTTGCTTATGGCGGTATTTCCGCATATTATGGCGGACGTGTAGATAACTATATGCAACGTTTCATTGAAATCCTAGTAGGTATTCCAAACTTGGTTCTTATCATTCTAATGATTCTGATATTAGAGCCCGGGATTATGTCAATTACCATAGCCCTCGCTATATCGGGATGGATATCAATGGCACGGATTGTCCGTGGTCAAATCTTGAAATTAAAAAACCAAGAGTTTGTTCTTGCTTCTAGAACGTTAGGTGCGAAAGATGGACGTATATTACAAAAGCATTTAATTCCGAATACGTTGGGATTGATTATCATCAACACGATGTTCTCTATTCCTTCAGCGATTTTCTTTGAAGCCTTCTTAAGCTTTATCGGACTTGGTCTTCCAACGCCTATGGCTTCTCTTGGTACGTTGATTAATGCTGGATTCCAATCCTTGCAAATTTATCCACACATTCTATTGTTCCCGGCAATTATAATTTCCCTTATCATGATTGCCTTTAACGTCTTAGCTGATGGTCTTCGTGATGCATTCGATCCGAAGATGCGCGAATAGGAGGTAGGTGTACGAAATGGAAAAACTACTAGATGTTAAAAACCTGCACGTCTCCTTTGACACCTACGGTGGTGAAGTCAAAGCAGTACGTGGCGTTAATTTTGATGTAAAAAAAGGTGAAACCTTAGCGATTGTAGGAGAGTCTGGTTCGGGTAAATCTGTTACAACCAAAGCTCTCATGCACTTAATTCCAAAGCCGCCGGGTCGGATCAAAGAAGGAGAAATCATCTTTGAAGGTCGTGACCTTGCAAAAATGACCGAAAAACAAATGCAAAAGATTCGTGGTAAAGAGATGTCGATGATCTTCCAAGATCCAATGACTTCTTTGAACCCAACGATGAAAGTCGGAAATCAGATCATGGAAGGTCTGATTAAACACCAGAAAATGAGCAAGCCACAGGCACGTAAGCGTGTCATGGAATTACTCGAGCTTGTAGGTATCCCAGATGCCGAGAATCGTATGAAACAATACCCGCACCAATTCTCGGGTGGGATGAGACAACGTGTGGTTGTTGCCATTGCACTGGCATGTAACCCGAAACTTTTGATTGCTGATGAGCCTACAACTGCCCTGGATGTAACCATTCAAGCTCAAATTCTGGAGCTTATGAAGGACATTCAAAAGAAAACAGATTCTGCGACGATTTTCATCACGCACGACCTTGGTGTTGTAGCTAATGTAGCCGATCGAGTAGCGGTTATGTATGCAGGGAAGATTGTCGAAATTGGTACAGTAGATGATATTTTCTACAATCCTCAACACCCGTATACATGGGGGCTATTAGGTTCTATGCCTTCTCTTGATAGTGAAGATGAAGAGCTCTTCGCTATTCCTGGTACACCACCAGATTTACTGGATCCACCAAAAGGAGATGCGTTTGCTGCGCGTAACCAATATGCGATGAAGGTTGATTTTGAACAAGAACCTCCAATGTTCAAAGTCAGTGAATCACACTACGCAGCTACATGGTTGCTTCATGAGCATGCACCCAAGGTTGAACCACCAGCAGCGGTGAAAAAGCGTATGGAAGGTATGGCGAATTCATCCAGCAGTTCGGAAGGTGAACGAGTATGAGTCAAGAAAAACTAGTCGAAATAAAAAATTTAAAACAACATTTCAAAACAGGTCGTCATAGTGTAGTAAAAGCCGTGGACGGTTTGAATTTCAGCATCTACAAAGGAGAAACATTCGGGCTGGTTGGCGAATCTGGTTGTGGTAAATCTACAACCGGACGTACAATCATTCGTTTATACGATGCGACAGATGGAGAAGTCATTTTCGACGGTGAAAACGTACACGGGAAAAAATCTCGTGAAGATTTGAAAAAATTCAACCGTGAAATGCAAATGATTTTCCAGGATCCTTATGCATCCTTGAATCCTCGTATGAAAGTTGAAGATATTATTGCAGAAGGAATGGACATCCATGGGCTTGCGAAAGATGCCAAAGCTCGTAAAGCGAAAGTCCACGAGTTGTTGGAAACGGTCGGATTGAATAAAGAACATGCCAACCGTTATCCGCACGAGTTCAGTGGTGGTCAGCGTCAACGTATTGGGATCGCACGTGCCCTAGCTGTAGATCCAAGCTTTATCATCGCAGATGAGCCGATTTCCGCTCTTGATGTTTCCATCCAGGCGCAAGTGGTTAACCTCTTGAAAAAGCTTCAAGACGAAAAAGGATTAACCTATTTGTTCATCGCCCACGACTTGTCGATGGTCAAATATATCAGTGATCGAATCGGCGTTATGTACTTTGGTAAAATGGTTGAGCTTGCGGATGCAGATGAATTGTACAAGCACCCGATTCATCCTTATACCCAGTCTCTACTATCTGCCATTCCATTACCTGATCCGGATTATGAACGTTCTCGTGAGCGTTTCACTTATGATCCTACGAAACATGATACGAGTGAAGAACCCGAGTTCCGTGAAGTACGTCCTGGTCACTATGTTCTTTGTACTACTAAAGAATTCGAGCAGTACCAACGTGAGCATGGAACAGGAGAATAATAGGTGTAAAGGCTCTGTCCAAGTGACAGAGCCTTTTTTTCTATGTTTAGGGAAATGGTCTTGATATAGGGAAAAATTATGAAAAAATGTCAGTTAGCTCTATTATATTTGGACTTCCTCTTTTATAATTAGATTAGAAGAAATTAGGATAGGAGTAGGATGCACATGGGGAAAAGACAACTATGGATGATAATCTTCGCAGGGATTCTCTTTTTTGGAATGATGGGGTCATTACATAACGTAAATGCGGAAGATGGAGAAACAAAAGAGGTTGCGATGCTTACGAAAAAACAATTAGGTTTGAAGGAATTGACCGTTCCAAGTCCAGCAGCAAGGTTCACATATAACTCCGGACTGACTTTCGAATACCCAGATGCCGTCAGAGGTATTTTTGTAACGGGGCCTTCCGCCGGTGGAGCGAAGATGTCGGAGCTTACTAAGCTTGTTGAAGATACAGAACTGAACGCCATGGTTATAGATATTAAAGAGGATAACGGAAACATTACATTCGAGCCTGAAGAGGGTTCCCCTTATGCGGATGTTGCCGAGGGTTTTATTGACGATCCTCGAGCCATGTTAGAAGAACTCGAGGAAAAAGGAATTTATCCTATTGCTCGTGTTGTTGTATTTAAGGACAGCTTACTCGCTGAAAAACGACCGGATTTATCTTTCACAAAAAACGGCCAAGTTTGGAAGAATGGTAAAGGTGAATCCTTCGTCAATCCATTCATGGAGGAAGTCTGGAAATACAACGTAGAACTTGCTAAAATAGCAGCAGAGATGGGTTTTGAAGAAATCCAGTACGACTATGTCCGCTTCCCAGAAGGATTTGGAAGCCGAGACGATGTTCTCGAGTACGGCCAAGGGAAGTACGGAGATATGGATATGGACAATGTCCAAAAACGTGTCCAGGCCGTTACAGACTTTGTCGAATATGCCAGCAAAGAATTGGAGTACTATGGCGTGGATGTCTCCGTAGATATTTTTGGTTATGCAGCAACCATCACAGAAGCACCGAACATCGGACAGAACTTCTCAAAAATCTCATCAAATGTTGATGTTATATCTTCTATGATTTACCCGAGTCACTGGGGACCGTATTTTGGAATCTCCAAGCCGGATACTGAACCTTACCGTCTAATTAGCGAATATGCTAAAGTCGAGAACGAGGTACTGGGAGCGCTGGAAAATTCGCCGACCTCCCGTCCGTGGCTGCAGGATTTTGAAGCACCATGGCTTTACTCCGGGCCGACGAAGCAATATGGAAAAGCAGAAGTCGAAGCTCAAATTCGTGCTCTAAATGAAAACGGAATTAACGAATTCCTTCTATGGAATGCTGGAAATAACTATACGAAAAACGTAGACTATACACCCTTAGATTAGAAAAAAGAGTGGGATCAAACAGACCCCACTCTTTTTTTATTGAAGATA
>NZ_JAFLHE010000010.1:0-108164 GCF_017307035.1 Halobacillus sp. GSS1 | reverse complement strand
CCGCTAGGCGCCGGAACCGGATATGTAGGAGGAAAAGAGTGCTTAGTGAGACCCCACAGGACGCAGTCCGAGGAGGCTCACCGCGCTCCCGCGGAAAGCGAGCTATTCCCCGGAGCCCCCATCCACTCAACAAAAGTCTCGAAACTGAGTCTTCCACAAACGGGAGCTTTAGTTGAAGAAGTGTGTGCGGGGGAATTGTGATAGAATACGGAGGAGACTGAATGTGGAGGTTCCAAAAAAATGAATGGACAAAAAAGAAGCGATATTAAAATAGGAGCAGAAGTAGAGATCGTCCTGAAAAAAGACCAACGAACAGGAGCATTGACCAGCGGGAGAGTGAAGGATATTCTCACAAAATCTCCAAACCATCCTCACGGAATAAAAGTACGTCTGGAAGACGGTCAAGTCGGTCGAGTAAAAAACATACATTCCTAATAATAGTTCATTGAAATAAGAAAGAGCCCATGCAAAAGCATAGGCTCTTTGAATTTATAGGGAAATAAAAAGTGGGATTACACACGACTTTTTTGTTCTTTAAAATTTCTATATGGCATTTCTATTGTAAAAAAAGCACCGTCTTCATCTTCTGTGACGTCAAGAATCGTGTACTCTGCCCCGAAGATTTGTTCCATAGCATAGTCAGCGTTATCAAAGGGCTCGCCGTCTATGGAAAATCCAGATTGGAGCAATGTATGACGGTCTTCTTCTGTGAACTTGCTGATTTCATTGAGTTCGACCATAGGACGGACAAGTGTGTCTCCCTCTGGATCCTCAAGAAAATCGTAGGCAATTTGTAGGTTCACCAAATTCTGTGCTTCACCGAGCATTTTTAGTACGATCGTTTTGAACTCTGATAAGTCCATAAGAAAACGGACATCTTCCGGTTCAATATGGTCTAAGTACCGTGACATTTCATAAGCCTCCTTCTACACTTCTATGGCTTATATTACCATGAAAGCACCTCTTTAAACCTATGGAAATTGGAAAAGCGAGAAGGGCGGCCGCCCTTCTCGCTTTGTATACTTTCGGAAAATATCAAGTTTTACCTACTTGCTTTTCATGCAAGTTTTGTGGAACTTTGTCCATGTTATTGCCGCGGTTCAAAAATTCTACATGGTAGTTTTTGGCAACTTAAACGACGCAATCCCTACCTCTATTGCATCCTTACAGCTCCGAAGCTGATCCAGTGTGATTAAGTTGTATCAAAACGTAGCAGAATGCCAGTCTCATACAAATCACTCTTTTCTTTTCCGAGTTACCTCCTGTTGAAGGCACTATCAAGTCATTATAAACTCTATATTTATAAATGTCAATAGTATACGTTTTGGGAAACTACCATCAATCCACAAGTTTCACGATCGAGCGACCGCGTGTTTTTCCTTGTAGAACATTCTCAATTGTTTCAGGGATTTCATTGAGAGAGTGAACGGCTTTGATCCGATCGAAAAATTCTTTGATTTTTAAGTCATTAGCCATTCGGTGCCACACTTTTTTTCTTAGATTCATCGGACAATTGACGGAATCAATGCCAATAAGACTTATACCCCTTAAGATAAAAGGATAAACCTGTGTGGGAACTTTCGTACCTCCGGTCAATCCACTCACAGATGCTGCGCCGCCATACTCCAATTGACTAAGAAGGGAGGCAAGCTGTTCTCCTCCGACAGGATCAACAGCTCCAGCCCAGCGTCCGCTTGAGATTGCTCGGAGCTTACCATCATAAACCTCTTCACGGGAAATGATTTTAGACGCTCCTAAATCCTTTAAGTATTCTTCATGCTGAGGGCTTCCTGTGCTTGCTTCTACGGTATAGCCTCTCTTAGCGAGCATGGCAACCGCAATACTACCGACGCCGCCGGAAGCTCCGGTCACAAGGACAGGTCCCTGTTCAGGAGTCAGTCCGTTTTCTTCTAATCGATGAAGGGAGAGGGCGGCGGTGAAACCAGCCGTACCGTAAATCATAGCTTCTTCTGTCGTCAATCCATCGGGGAGAGGGACGATCCATTCGGCGGGGATACTTGCGTATTCACTATATCCACCGTGATGATTGACGCCGATTTCATAACTGGTAGCGATGACGGCGTCACCTTCTTTAAACTGGTCATTAGAGGAACGAACAACTTCTCCTCCCAAATCAATGCCTGGTATAATCGGATAATTTTTGACAAGAGGATTATCCGGCTGGGTAACCATCCCGTCTTTATAGTTGATGCTGGAATAATGGACTTTAATTAAAACATCGCTGGAAGGAAGGTCCGAGAAAGAAAGGTCTTGGACCGAACCTTGCACACCTTCTTCCGTCTGGTCGACTTTATATGCTTTGAATTTTGTCAACGTTTCACCTCATTTCTGCTTTTATGGACGAAGGTCCTCGTCGTAATTTTCCTCTGTAACAGAGTCCTGTTTTGATTTTCTTCCTTTATCCTGTTCTCGTTCTTCTTTTTTTACTTCTTCATCTGGAATGCCGTCAATCAACTGTTCTTTGTTTAATTTTTCTTGGAAGCTTTGGTCGTTTTCAGATACTTTGTTTCGTTTTCGATCAGCCATCTCTTTCACCTCCAGAAAATGGGTATCCCGGTTATGATTCCTTTTTATAAAAGGTATTAAACGTTGAGCCGGTATGAGAGGCATGAAAAAAAGCCGACCATTTGATGGCGGCTTTATTTATCGGTGAATTTGCTCTTAATGGATTGGAAGAGTGAGCTCTTTATTAAGTAATCAAATGTTGTGCTGATTACTAGCCCATGAATAATAACCCCGAGGATAGTGAAGATAACGATAATGGTGTGTCCTGCCATCGTCTCTGGTTCAAACCCAGACCTCCCGAAGAAGGTGAGGGAGAGGATGGCGCTTAGCCAGGCATCTCCATAGCTGTCTAATTCATTTTCAATTAAATTTAAAGGAATGATCAGAAGGAATACAAGAATAAAGGTGGCTCCGGTCACCGTTAAGAGATGCTGCCTTTTAAGGAATCGTATGAAGGGCATCGTGTAGTACTTTGTGATTGATTTCAATCTTAAGAGGTGAAGGATTCTTGCAAATCTTGCAAACTGAAAAATGGCATCAAGGGGAATCGCTGCGATGACGATGAAGGGGTGTTTTTTTATGAATCCCCATTTGCTGTCCGATCGATATAAACGATAAAGAAAGTCAAGAAAGAAGATGGACCATGTCGTCCACACGATCACACTATTATAGCCGGTTTGCTGCCATATAGTGGCGACGGAAAGGGCTGCGAGAGCGACCATGAATATTTCATAGAACGTTTTGCTGGATTTTTTAGTTTGTAGTCCCATTGTCATGTCTCTCTCCCTAATTTTGTCGATTCGACACTATTATATCATTCTCTTAAATAGAGAACATTAACTAGGATGGATGTAATTAGCCCCAGCCTCTGTAATCTGTGTTCCTGCCCGGCCACGTTTGATCGTCACAAAACCTCGTTCTTTTAAATCTGCCAACACTCTGCGAATCTGCTGTTCTGATAAATAAATGGAACCGTCCTGAGCAAGTTCTTCATAGATTTTCTTACGGCTTGCATTGATCATCGATTCATTCAACGACAGGACCATCTCTAAAACTTTTTTATTCAATCGATCATCCACCAGGCTAGTTGTTTCCCGCTGTATATTTTTCTTTGGTCTTTGGAAGAAATCTTCATCAGGAAGGTCATTAATTGTAATGGTGTCCCCCTCTGAAACTGTAAGAAGGTAGGATATTGTATTTTTTAATTCACGAATGTTTCCATACCAATCATAGCGCATCAATTCTCCAAGCAATCCTGTCCCTAGCGCTTTATTAGGTGTGTGGTTTTCCAATAAAAACTGTTCCACAAGTGCAGGAATATCTGTCTTTCGTTCTCTTAGTGGAGGAACGGACACGTAGAGAACTTTAAGTCTGTGGTAAAGATCTTCTCTGAATTTCCCTTGTTCGATCAGTTGGAGTAAGTCCTTGTTCGTAGCAGCGATGATTCTTACGTTGATTGGAATGGTTTTCGATCCTCCAATCTTACGAATTTCCATCTCTTGAATCACCCGCAATAAACGAGCTTGAAGCTTTAAACTGATATCTCCAATTTCATCGAGGAAGATGGTGCCCCCATCCGCCTGTTCAAACAACCCTTTTTTGCCACCTTTCTTAGCACCGGTAAAAGCCCCTTCTTCATAGCCGAAGAGTTCACTTTCCAATAAATCTTCAGGTAATGCACTGAAGTTCACGGCGAGGAAAGGTTCATAAAGGCGATCGGACTCATGGTGGATGGCATGAGCGAACAGCTCTTTACCGGTTCCGCTTTCTCCGTGTATTAAAACAGGGAGGGGTGTCTTCGCAAGTTTATGTCCGATGGCTTTCGCTTTTTCAATCGTCGGGCTTTTCCCGATGATATCTTTGAAGGTGTACTTTGCGATATAGCCTGTTTTCAACAATTGTTTTCGCGCCGCTTTTTCCATCGTGATGGTTTCATCTGAGTTTTTGAAAATGAAGATTACATTGTCACTTTCTTCCCATTGGACACGGTAAATCATGAGGTTGTAACCGTTTAAAGTAAAGTACAATCCTTCTTCCTGAGGGGTGGTCATGAATTTAAGGAGCTTAGGATCTTTGAATAATTGATGAACCGGCTTCCCCATCGCATGTGTGTGTGATAACCCACTGTATTCTTCTATGAAAGGATTGAAAACGGTAACTTTTTGATCAGAGTCGATTGCCATGACTCCATCATTCACTCCATCCACCACTTGCTGAAGATGTTGGTTTAAGAGTTCGGTTTGTTTATTCATTTCTGAGAGTTTTTTACTTAAATCAATGATTTTTCCTGTGTACCGATTTGAAATCACTCCTCCAAGCTTTTCTTTTAAGTGGAAGTGATCGAGAATTTCAATTAATGTCGTAATATCGATAAGGCGGACACCGATATCAATGATCTTCTCTACCGAAGGAGGAGCAAGGGTGACCTCGCCTGGAGTGATGGCAGTGGAGATGTCATATGTATTCTTTAGCCCTGGGTAATAAGCGGTGAAGGACAGGTGATCGATCCCCATCTTTTTTAACGTATCAATCGTTTCTTCTGCCATTTCGAATGTGTCATTGACACATAGAACCGAGGTTCCTTCTTCTAGTTCCAACAATCGTTCAATGTGCTGGTAATTGATTGTGCGTATGGCTGTTTTGTGGGGTGAGTCGGGAGCTATGAAAGGAGCGGCTTCCTTTTCAATTAAATAAGAGGAAAAGATGATTAAATCATCACTGACTTGATTGGGAACATGTTCATCCACGGCATAGCTCTCAATATGGATGAATTCTCCTAAAATGTCTTCCAATTGTTCGTGTAGTGTCGCTTGTGTTTCTTTGGTTCCTGTTAGCAACGTTAATTGATTTTTCATCTTATCACCCTTCTTTTTGGTTTTTATTGGGTTATATTATAACACCCAATTGTATCCTAGTTTAGAAAAATGGCCTCCTTTAAGGCGGAATTTTCAGAAAATGTTTTTGGCATAAAACTTGCATGTAAGAATAGTGGAAGGATCAGAAGGGGGAAAAATACATGGATAAGAAGCGGAAGAAGAAGTTTGATATGCCTCATACGTATGTCATCATCTTTTTTGTTGTCCTATTTGCAGCTCTATTAACTTATTTAATACCTGCTGGGACATTCGAAACAGAAGAGGTGACGTACGACAAATCCGGCTCAGAGGAAACGCGAACCGTCCTGGTACCGGATAGTTTTTCAGTGACTGACGAAAATGCTCAGCAAGGGACTAGTTTATTTGAACCATTCGGAGGAGCTGGTCTGTTAAATTACGTATTCGAAGGTTTAGTCTCAGGGGATAAGTGGGGGTCCGCTGTCGGAGTCGTTGCCTTTATACTGATTATCGGCGGGGCTTTTGGAATCATTATGAAAACACGGGCCGTCGAAGAAGGCATTTTGTCGGTCATCGATCGGACAAAAGGGAAAGAAGTGCTAATCATTCCGATTATGTTCTTTTTATTTTCTTTGGGTGGCGCCGTTTTCGGAATGGGAGAAGAAGCCATTGCTTTTGCTATGATTCTAGTACCACTCGTAGTAGCGCTTGGCTATGATGCCATTACTGGGATCATGATTACTTATGTAGCCACACAAATCGGGTTTGCGACATCTTGGATGAACCCTTTTGGAGTAGCCATTGCTCAAGGGGTTTCGGATGTGCCAGTTCTTTCCGGAACGCCATTCAGGTTTACGATGTGGCTGATCTTTACGGCTATCGGTACGATTTATACATGGAAATATGCAAGCTCCGTAAAAAAAGACCCGACCCGGTCACTTGCTTATAAATCCGACCAGTACTTCAGGGATGATTTTGAGCAAAAGGATTTGAAAGTCAACTTCAAGTTTGGTCACGTGCTGGTAATCTTGACCGTGGTCTTAGGAGTTGCTTGGATTATCTGGGGTGTTATTCAACATGCCTATTATATTCCGGAAATTGCAAGCCAGTTCTTTACCATAGGTCTTGTGGCAGGAATTATTGGTGTCATCTTTAAATTGAATCATATGAGAGTCAATGACATTGCAGAAGGGTTCGCTCAAGGAGCGAAAGATTTGCTTCCAGCTGCTTTGGTCGTAGGGATGGCGAAAGGGATTATTATTATTCTGGGAGGAGATGACCCGGCCTCAGCTTCTGTATTGAATACGGTTCTTCATTCAGCAGGGCAATTGTTTGATGGGGTTCCTGAGGTTATATCTGCATGGTTGATGTTCTTATTCCAATCGGTCTTCAACTTCTTTGTCGTATCAGGATCGGGGCAGGCGGCTCTGACGATGCCATTGATGGCGCCTTTAGCTGACATCGCAGGTGTGACGAGACAAGTGGCCGTCCTAGCTTTCCAATTGGGAGATGGATTAACAAACATTATTGTACCTACTTCTGCGGCGCTTATGGGCACACTAGGTGCGGCGCGACTGGACTGGTCCAACTGGTTCCGCTTTATCTTTAAATTTCAGTTGATGCTCTTCGGGCTCGCGTCCGTATTTATGATTGTCGCTGTTCTCATCAATTTCAATTAATTCAAGGGCAAACAGGAGGTATGAGAAATGATCACTTTAATTAAACAGGCAACCGTATATGCTCCTGAGTTTTTAGGAGAACAAGATGTCCTGATCGCCGATGGGCGAATCGCAGATATACAGGACAATATAGATTTAAATGGGGAACAGGTGCACGTCATTGATGCGCAAGGGGAGGTGCTGACTCCTGGATTTATTGATGGCCACGTTCATATTACAGGGGGAGGGGGAGAAGGAAGTTTCCGGTCCCGCACACCTGAGTTAACACTAACGGATGCGACGTTGAGCGGAGTAACGACCCTGGTTGGGGTCATCGGTACGGATGGGACGACCCGGACCATGACAAACCTCGTAGCCAAAGCGCGTGCTTTGAGAGAAGAAGGGATCACCTGCTATTGTCACACGGGTTCCTATCAAGTCCCTGTAAAAACATTAACAGGCAATATTGAAGACGATATCCTTTTGATTGACCTGATTATCGGAGCGGGAGAAATCGCAATCTCAGATCACCGATCGTCTCAGCCTACGGTCGAGGAAATGGCGAAGATTGCTTCCGAGGCGCGGATTGGCGGGATGCTTTCCGGAAAAAAAGGGATTGTAAATGTGCATGTCGGAGATAGCCCTGACCAATTAAAACTTATAGAGAGAGTTATAGAGACGACTGATTTACCCATAACACAATTTTATCCGACGCACATTAATCGCAATTTACAACTTTTTGAAGCGGGCATCCAATATGCGAAAAAGGGAGGTTTCGTTGATTTCACTACGAGTACAATCCCGAAATTTTTAGAGGACGGAGAAGTGAAAAGTAGCGAAGCCCTGAAACGAATGCTCAATCAGGGAGTGCCGGTCGAGCAAATCACCTTTACTTCCGACGCCCAGGGGAGTCTCCCGGACTTCGATGATAAAGGCAACTTGATTGGTTTGAAAGTAGGTAAGGTTGCTTCGTTGTATGAAGCATTTCAAGATGCCGTTCTTGAGCAGAAGGTGAGCATGGAAGATGCCTTGAAGGTCATCACCCTTAACCCGGCTTCTATTTTAGGTCTTCCTACGAAAGGGAAGCTAGAAACAGGGAGAGATGCCGATCTTGTCATGATGGATCCGGAGACACTGAAAATTTCCCGTGTCATTGCTTTAGGCAGGGAAATGGTTAGAAATGGAGAACCTTTAGTTAAAGGAACATTCGAATAACGAAAAATAACCCCCCCTGTTCCGGAAGTTGAAGTTCCCACGGAACGGGGGGGTATTTTTGCTCATTCTTATTAAACTATATGGCAGGATTCTGGAAGACTCAGTTTCGAGGCTTTTGTTGAGTAGAGGAGGCTGCGGGGAATAGCTCGCTTTCCGCGGGAGCGCGATGAGCCTCCTCAGGCTGACGCCTTGCGGGGTCTCACCTAGCACTCTTTTCCCGCAGGAGTCTCGCCATTCCCCTCCGCCCCTTTATCATGGAAGGTTCTCGAAACCACTACTTAAAAATCAGCTTGTATGGTTTTGGGAAAAGGATAATATTAATTCTGCCCAGTGGGCATTCAGTAAGTGAAAGCTTGATACAGAAGCTTAAACCCACTCTAAATGGGAGAATGTTGGACAGCCCATCTCGGTATAGGGGGTTCGTTTCTCCCCATATGAAATGGGGTGGTTGGGAAGCTGCGAGACTCCCGTGGGAGAAGGAGATAGGCGAGATCCCGCAGGACGCAGTCCGAGGAAGCTTGGCGCTCCCCCACAGGAAAGCGAGTTGCTTCCCAGCCACCCCTAACGCTTAACTAGGCAACGAACCCTGGAAACATATCGAAACTGAGTCTTCCACTAAAGGGAGCTATTGTGGAAGTTATAGAAACTTTGGTAAGTTTAGGATCTTTCTGATTCTATACCATTTCCTTGAGATTAAGATTTTCTTAGGTTTGATGAAGCCATCCCTGAACTGGTAGAGTTCCCCATTTTCTTCGTGTATTCCAAGTACCTCGGACTTTACCTGTTGTTTCATGTATCTTCGAAAAGGGAAGGACTTGTATTTTTTCGGGTGATAATATGGTCTTGAGTAAAGATGGGGATATTCATAAAGAGGGCCCTCGTAAATCAACTGAAGGTCTTGGTGGTCGCGGAAATCTTCTGGAGTGACGAGGGCGCTCGTTTTAGAGAAAAGGCTGGAACCTGATCGCTTAAGAACTTCAGCGACGAATTGGGAGCAAAAGTAACTGGATTTCACATGAATGGGCTGGTTTGTCGGTACCCCTAAAAGACCTAAGTAATTGTAAAAGTAAGTTTTATAGTTTTTAGCGAACGCTTTCAGAAGACGCTCCAGCTTTTGGTATTTTCTTCTTGTCATTTTTAGTTCATAAACCGCACAAGTCGCGTAAGGATACCAACTGAATGTTCCTTCAACAAGATCCTCCTGAACGAAGCCACCCCAAAAAGGGTTCGTAGGTCGGCGTCTCCCGAAACTATATAAACGTTTCATATTCTTGTCTAAAGATAGAGAGGCGTGGTTATAGGGGGCTTGGGTGAATGCCTTAATCGCCTGGTTTGTGATGGTACCTGTGTTTGATAGTAATAAGTAGACAGATTTCATAAGGCTCCCTCCAAATTGGATGTTTCTGTAAATGTACTATACGAAACTATGAAAAGGAAGTTATTCATTTCTCTATCCAGCTTCATGTGGTATTCTCATATTAATCATTAAATGAATGGAAGGGAAGCGGAAGTGCGCATTTTAACGAACTTGATGAACGTTATCTTTTTTGCTGGTGTGGTTGCTCTGGTTATTTTCTTTTTAGTCCCACAAATAGAAAAAGAACTTCCTCAAGGTGTTTTTTATAAAAAAGATGTCCCGCTCCCTACAAATCTTCACCCGACGGTAGAAAAGCGTAAAAATCAACTGGTCGAAAAGGTACAGGGAGCAGGAATTAACATGGTCATTACGGAAGGTCACCGTTCCGTTCAAAGACAGGACAGGCTCTATGAACAAGGGCGTTCTTCCGATGGGCAGATCGTCACTTATGCGAGGGGTGGGGAGTCCTATCATAATTACGGCCTGGCTATCGATTTTGCGCTGGAACATGAAGACGGCCGTGTCATATGGGATACAGAATACGATGGAAATGGAAACGGACGGTCCGATTGGCTTGAAATCGTAGAAACCGCTAAAGGCCTTGGTTTTGAGTGGGGAGGCGACTGGGAAAACTTTAAGGATTATCCCCATTTGCAAATGGATTTCGGATTATCAATCAGGGAGTTAAAAAGAGGAAAACGCCCGGCAGTGGATGAGTACGCAGATGAAGAATAGATGGAAGAAGGGGACTCCTGAATTAGGAGCCCCCTTTTTATCATTGTTGATACTCTTCATAAGGTTTAATCATGGCATGGATGGTTTCGATATAAGGCATACTCAAACCTATCTCACTGCCAAGGCGTAGAGCTCCTCCATGTAGATGTTCAACTTCTAGAGGAAGCCCTTTTCGGCGATCCTGATGCATCGATGACGTCATTTCAGGATCCAATCCACGTAAACGTTCAAACGCCTGCTGCACTTGTGCATCTGTCAGACCAATGCGGTGGGCGTTTGCAAGGTCTTTCATCTCCACAAGAATTCGCTCGGCAATTCGGATCGTTTGAGGGTAACTTTGTACAACGCCAATAGGTTGATTAACTGCTGTGGTAATTCCGGAAAACGCGGTAATGAACATGTATTTCTTCCACATGTCCTCCAAAATATTCGTGCTTAATGTTCCATTTAAATTCGCCTGGTTACACGCGAGCGCAAGCTCTTCACAGATGGCCTGCTGAGAGGTGTGGAGCGGGCCGAATACGAGATCATGGAAAGGGCTCGTATGAACAACATGACCAGCCTCATCAAGGGTTGCGATGATATAGGAAAGTCCGCCAATGACAGCTTCCTCTCCCAATTCTTTTTGAAGAATACTGATATGTTCCATGCCA
Source organism: Halobacillus sp. GSS1 (assembly GCF_017307035.1). Taxonomy (NCBI): domain Bacteria; kingdom Bacillati; phylum Bacillota; class Bacilli; order Caryophanales; family Bacillaceae; genus Halobacillus; species Halobacillus sp. GSS1. The sequence goes on along the minus strand of NZ_JAFLHE010000010.1, from coordinate 97,186 downwards.
TTTAAAACGGGGTACACTTTCGCTCCTTTATTTACCAAAGCTTTAAGCCAATCCAATGTCCCGTGAAGGTGATAACCTTTGACGGCAAGAAAAACAAGATCAGGGTTTTCAATTTCCTGTGGACTCCTTGCAATTACAGGATCTGGAACTTGGTAGTCCCCCATTTCGCTATGTAGCTTCAATCCGTTTTTCTCAATCTGCTCGGCTCTTCCTTCGCGTACGAGGTTAATGACTTCATGACCAGCTTCCTGCCAACGTGCACCAAAATAGGCACCTAGGGCCCCTGCACCTAAAACTACAATTTTCATAATCCGACACCTCCTGGGGATTTATGCTTCTAACTCCTTGCTGCGTTCTGTTGAAAAGCTTGAAGTAATAATTCTGGTCGTTTCCACAACATCTTTGATATGGTCATCTAAATATTGGATAATATCATCGAATCCAGCTTTTCTCATGATCTCATGGTAATGATCTTCACTATGGAATATAGATTGACCGAGTACGAGTTCTTCATCTTCCTCAACATCAACAACATTCAAAAATCCCATGGACCCCTGACTGCCGGTCAATTTATTGGAAAAATAAATATTATGGTCGAGAGCTCCATGAGATTTTAAGAGATCACCAGATTTTCTACTCAATTCCACGAATTCATCCAGATCTTTTAGTTTTACTCGAAAAAGACATATGACTGTAAACATCGCTATTCCCCCTTGTGATGTAGGTAATCAGGATTTATTATCCAGGCTTGTGGACCGTCCAGCCTCAATCAAAAGAACGATGGCTGTCACTGTGTGCATAACCCATCCGATAAAAGGGATCGCTCCAATGGCGCTTGTGATCATACCGAGAATATTTCCTGCGTAGGAACGCTTGTCTCTAGCTGCGACCACAAGGGTGATTAAGTGGAAAACAAACATGAACAAAAGCGGTATCCAGGCATTACTGAATATGAATGCGCCACCTGCTATAGGAATAGCCAGAAATGCTTCACATCCACCTGTCAGCCACTTGAGTAAAGTAGATAGTTTCATTGAGAATCTGCTCCTTATTGTGTGTTCTGTTGTGTGAAGTACCAGAGTGGGGAAATAGATCTCTATTCCTACCTTTCCACTCCTTGGGTTGTTTCGAAACATTCTATCAAAAGTACCTATTCATCGCTACTTTTATGCGTTATTTCGACAAGGTTGCTATCATTTCCTCTCTTTTGAGACGAATTTTTAATTGGATTTATTTTTCTTCTACACGAGCGGGATGATAAAACAAAACCTCCGGAATTTCCGGAGGTTTTGTTTTCTTTATTTTCTATTGGATAGATTCTTCGCATTAATTTGGAGAGCTCTCACTGACTGGTTCTGGACACATAAGAGAGCCTTTGTGGAGGTAGAGAACTCCACTGCGCCCTTGCCTTACGCTTGTCGAGTCTCCCAGGGTGGTTCCACACTTCAGTCTTATTTACTTGCTTTTTGCAGTTTCTGAATCATTTTCAGGCTGCGGCCGGTTCCGATGGCTACGGATTCAAGTGGACTTGGGGCCATGTGTACGGGTACGGAAATTTCGTTGGACAGCCAATCCTGCATGCCGTTGAGCAAGGACCCGCCTCCGGTAAGGATAACTCCGTGGTCTACGATGTCGCCGCTTAGTTCCGGTGGGCAATCCTCAAGGGTTGCGCGAATTGTTTCAAGCAGCTGTTCAAGGGATTCTTTCAAAGCTCCTTGAATTTCCGTGGATTTTAGTTCGATAGTTTTTGGAAGACCTGTGACCATGTCACGACCTCTTACTTCCATCGTTACTTCCGGATGATCGATCAGTGCGTAGCCAATTTCCATTTTGATTTGTTCGGCTGTGCGCTCACCAATTAATACGTTGTAAGCTTTACGCACATGCTGGATAATCTCCTCATCCATGACGTCTCCTCCTGTGCGAATGGACTTGCAGGATACCACACCACCGAAGGAGATGATGGCTACTTCGCTCGTCCCGCCACCAATATCTACGACTACGTTTGCTATAGGTTCATCGACTGGAAGGTCAGCGCCGATTGCAGCTGCGATTGGTTCTTCAATCAAGTGCACATTTTTAGCGCCATAGCTTTTCACTGCATTGTGAATGGCACGGCGTTCAACAGAAGTTGAGCCGGAAGGTGTGCATATAACCACGGTCGGTTTTCGCATGGAGATCCCTGATTTTTTGGATACTTTTTTCAAAAGCTCTTTCAACATTTGCGCGGTCATATCATAGTCAGCGATGACACCATCCCTCAACGGGCGGACAGGGATGATGTTTCTTGGTGTCTTTCCGACCATTTCTTTCGCTTCTTTTCCTACCGCTACAACACTTTTCGTTTCAGTGTTATAGGCGACAACAGACGGTTCATTAAGTAAAATTCCTTTTGATTTTGAGTAGATCAATATATTAGCAGTACCAAGATCGATACCGATTTCTGCGTTTGATAACATGTAGACGTACCTCCAAAGGTGAAATAATCTATTTATAGACCTTCTCATATCATAGGAGTTTTTTGGGGGTTGAACAACAGGAAATTCGTGGTCGGGGAGAAAGTGGTGTCATAAGTCATCCCCCATGTATAATGGGACCAACGACAGACAGAGGAGTTTTTCTATGAGTTTTTTGAAACATGAAGAAATCATAAAGCGTTGTGAAAAAATAAACCAATCATATGAGATCGACCCATCTTTCTTTGATGGAATCGTCGATGATTTATTGGATAGTGAACAGGAAACTGAAACCGTGATACTAAGTGGTTTTCAGCGTCTGCTTACTGAAGTAGACAACGAAATTGAGCGCATGGAGGAATTCACCTCCATGAAACCGAACTGTTTTATGGGGTGTGCTTTTTGCTGCTACTTTCCAATTGTTATCACAAAAATGGAAGCGAAAATGTTGTTTCGTTCCATCGAAAACTTTTCAGAAGATCGGAAAAAAGCGATTTATGCCCATTGGGAAAATTATTATGGTAAACACCAGGACAAACTGCAATTGGCTATGGCCATGGATTATGAGGCACCCGAAACGAAATTAGAATACAAAAGGTTGAATCTGCCTTGCCCGATGTTAGATCCAGAAACACAACTATGTATGGCTTATGAAGTGAGGCCTATACCTTGCCGTACCTATTTAAACTACAGTGATCCACAGGTTTGTGCCGATCAGCATATGCCAAAAGAACCGTTCAGCTATGAGTTTCTCTATCAATTTTATTTCGGAAGTATCAACGAGTTAATACAGGCGCTCTATGAAAATGGAGAAGATGTTTTTGTTGATTATCCGATGGATGCTTGGAGTTATGATTACCTCCCGGCCTGGATCAAGCAATGGAAAGAGGGGATCTTAAGTGAAGTATAAACTCTTATCTTTGAATGTGGGTCGTCCGGAAACCTATGAAACAGATAAAGGCGAGTTGAACAGTGCTTACCGGAAAACCCCTGTCAAGGGTCCTGTTCATTTAACTTATCGGAACTTTGATGGGGACGAACAAGCAGATAAAAAGAACCATGGCGGCCGTGATAAAGCTGTTTGTCTGTACCCCGCCCAGCACTATAGGCACTGGGAAGGTCATTACAACCAAGAATTTACTTTTCCTTCTTTTGGGGAGAACTTGACTGTGGAAGGGATTGATGAACGTCAGGTCCGGATCGGCGATGTTTTTCAGCTCGGAGGTGCAGTCCTGCAAGTATCTGAGCCGAGGAAACCATGCTATATCATAGCCCGAACCCATGGAATTGACGATTTTCCAGCTCGTGTCATGGAAAAAGGGTTCTCAGGATTTTATTTGCGGGTTTTACGGGAGGGGGATGTGTCCCCAGGGGATTATATGACTCTCATTGAGCCCCACCCCGATGGAGTGACGGTGGATGATGTCAATGATGTGCGCTACCACGATCGTGACCATGCCGCTAAAATTAGACGGATTGTAGCTGTTGAACCACTAGCCGATGGGTTGAAGCAATCACTGAACAAGCGTCTACAAAAGTAAGAGGAGGATGAGATCGTGAATTCTTTTTCAGAACGGGCATTGGAACTGGCTTTGGACAATGTTGAAAATGGAGGCCACCCTTTTGGAGCAGTCCTAGTCTGTGACGGAGAAATTATCGCAGAAGGTGTGAATGAACTGCATTTACGTCCGGATGTCAGTGCTCATGCTGAATTGGTAGCAATGAAGAAAGCCCAGCGAGCAAGAGGATCCATTGATTTGAGTGATTGTACGATGTATGCAAGTGGAGAACCTTGTGCGATGTGTCTCACAGCCATGTATTTTTCTAATTTGAAAAAAGTCATCTACTCCCAAACCGTCCAAGAGGCAAGCCGCGCGGGGCTCACCCTATCAGAAAAAGTTTATCAAGACCTTCAAAAAACACAGGACCAACGAGAAATCACGATGATCCATGAACCAATCGAAAATAGTGAAATAGATGCAATGAAAGCCTATGCGGAAAAAGGATAGGAGGCAGAAAGATGGATTATGGACATTTGATTGAGGAAAAAATTAAGCAATCCATGAAAAAGGGGGATTTCGATAACCTGCCAGGAAAAGGAAAACCACTGCCTAAAGACGAATTCGCCTATCTGCCTCCAGAACTTAGAAACAGTTACCGGATTTTAAAGAATGCAAACATGCTCCCTGAAGAAATGATCCTGAAAAAAGAGATGGTTGAAATTGAAGACCTCCTGGCCAAGGTTAAAGATCCTAAATTGTCTGCTCACTATAAAAAAGAATGGAAAGAGAAAAAGCTTCGCTTCGACATGATGATGGAAAAGAGAAAATTGAATCAGTCAGGGGCATACAAGCAATATCAAAAAAAGATTGACCGGCGTTTCGGGTTTTGAATGTTTCTTCAATTTTCAGCTTCACGTGGTCATAATTTCACAACAAGGAGGTGATGGTATGTGCGGAAGATACACCCTGTTAGCGGAAGAAGCAGAAATTTTGAAAGAGTTCGGGATAGAAAGGCCGATGGATGGGTATGAACCTCGGTACAACATCGCGCCAGGTCAAAAGATTCTGGCGGTGATTCATGATGGTAAACAAAAGCGCGCGGGTTATATGAAATGGGGGCTGGTCCCTTCGTGGTCCAAAGATCCCAAAATTGGCTATAAAATGATTAACGCCAGAAGTGAAACCGCTCATGAAAAGCCAAGTTACAAAAGATTGATGAGTCAAAAACGATGCTTGATCGTAGCGGATAGTTTTTATGAATGGAAAAAGACTGAAACAGGAAAGCAGCCCGTTAGAATTCAACCTGAAAACCGCTCTCTATTCGCCTTTGCGGGTTTGTGGGATCAATGGGAGGGGGAAGATGAATCTCTTTATACCTGCACAATTCTCACGCAGGATGCGAATGAGTTTATGGCTCCGATTCACAATCGGATGCCTGTCATCCTTCCAGAAGAGAAGCAGGATCAGTGGATTCAACCAGTGAAATGGTCCCCTTCTGATGCCAAGGGTTTTGTTGAACAACTGACAATGGACGACCTCCGTGCCCATGAAGTCAGCGACTACGTCAACTCAGCTAAAAACGAAGGCCCTGACTGCATAACCCCTATAGCTTAACCATCTCTTTAATAAAGAATATGGCAGGTTTCTTGAAGACTCAGTTTCGAGACTTTCCGGGGTTCGTTGCCAGGGTTGAGCGTCAGGGGTGGCTGGGAAGCTACTCGCTTTCCTGCGGGGATGACGGCAAGCCTCCTCGTGCTACGCACTGTGGGGTCTTGCCAGCCAATCCATTCCCGCGGGAGTCTCGCAGCTTCCCAACCCCCCCATTCGATGTATGAGTGTAACGAACCCCTTTACCAAGTTTGATGGTCTTCTACTATCCAACTGTTAGGGGGGAAAGCGCTTCGGATTAGGCTTTTCTGTGCTAGGCGAGGTGTTCTTTCATCCTTTTCTAATAATCATACGAGCTGTCCTTATCGTAGTGGTTTCGAGAACCTATTATGATAAAGGGGCGGAGGGGAATGGCGAGACTCCTGCGGGAAAAAAGTGCAGGGTGTGACCCCGCAGGACGCAGTCCGAGGAGGCTCACCGCGCTCCCGCGGAAAGCGAGTCATTCCCCGCAGCCCCATACACTCAACAAAAATCTCGAAACTGAGTCTTCAACTAAAGGGAATGTTTCTGAAACTGAGTTGTACCAAAAAAAGAGCTTACAGCGCCATTTGGGCTGTAAGCTCTTTTGGTATGTTGGTTTTAAGGTTAACCAGCTTGGCGTTGTTCGCGTTCTTGTTGCTTTTCTTTTTTGGCGACTTTCAGGAACTTGTTCGTCTCGGCGGCTACGACTCCGGATAGGAGTAATAGTCCGATCAAGTTCGGAAAGGCCATTAAGCCATTCATCACATCAGCGAACACCCATACGGTGCTCAGTTGGGAAACAGAACCTACAAGCACGAATGCTACGAAAACAATCTTGTAAGCACCGATGAATCGTTGCTTCGTCAAGTAACCGAAGCACTTCTCCCCATAGTAGGACCAACCGACAATGGTCGAGAAGGCAAAGAAGACTAGGCCTATTGTTACAATATAAGCTCCTACATCACCAAGGAAAATTTGGAAGGAGGTAGAAGTTAAGTCTGCGCCGTCCAACCCACCTTGATATTGACCGGCCATGACAATTGTCAAACCTGTCATCGTACAAACGATAATGGTATCGATGAATACTTGGGTCATAGAAACTAGTGCTTGGCGGCCGGCATAGTCTGTACGGGCTGCAGCAGCAGCGATCGGTGCAGAACCGAGACCTGCTTCATTGGAGAACACACCACGTGCGACGCCATAACGAATGACTGTTCCGAGTAGACCGCCACCAAGAGCGCTCGCTGTAAATGCATCGTTGAAGATGGTTCCCAATGCCGGGATGACCATGTTGTAATTGAGAATAAGTATGATTAATGCACCAATGACATAAAAGATAGCCATGATTGGGACAAAGAAAGCCGTGACTTTCCCAATACTTTTAATTCCTCCAAGTAATACTAATCCAGCTAACAAGGTCAACAGAATCCCTGTCACCCATGGTGAAACATTGAACGTACCTTCCATGACATCAGAAACGGAGTTGGACTGGACCATGTTCCCTATTCCGAATGCAGCGACAGCACCGAAGATCGCGAATAAGAAACCGAGAGGGCGTCCAAGCCACTTCGTTTTCAAACCGCGGGACAAATAATACATCGGACCGCCGGACATTTCCCCGTTTTTGCCTTCAATTCTGTATTTAACGGCTAGTACCGCTTCGGCATATTTCGTCGCCATACCAAAAACAGCTGTCACCCACATCCAGAAAACGGCGCCTGGTCCCCCTAGGACAACGGCCGTTGCGACACCAGCAATATTACCTGTACCGATGGTTGCTGCAAGGGCTGTGGTTAGCGCCTGGTAATGGGATATATCCCCCTTTTCATTCTTTTTCTTCTCTTTGCTTGGTTTGAAAGCAAGCTTTAGAGCGTACGGGAGCGTTTTAAATTGAAGAAAACCTAGACGGAGTGTTAAATAAACCCCTGTTCCGACTAATAACACTAAGAGGAATGGTCCCCAGACGATTCCACTTAACTCACTTAAAAAACTGTGTAGTGCACTACCTTCACCCATCATCTTCCCCCTAACTATATTGATAGTATTTGTTTGTCCATATATTAAATATTCCGAAAATTAGAAACAAATGTCAAGGTCATTTCTGTATAAAAATGAAAAAGAGAGGTTGATTTCGACATAAAAAGGGAAGATATTTGGGTGAACTGTTTTAGCTATGCAGGATTTTCGACGCTTTCATAGAAAATAAACAGATGAGAAATACTACATTGGAGGAACACAGTTATGATTCGTGTATTATTTGTCTGCCTCGGTAACATTTGTCGTTCACCTATGGCAGAGGCTGTTTTTAAGGATCTAGTAAAAAAAGAAGGGTTGGACGAAGAGATAACCGTTGATTCTGCAGGGATTGGTCATTGGCATATTGGAGCTGAACCACATGAAGGGACACGGGCAATCCTTGATGATAAAAGCATCTCTTATAAGGGGATGAGTGCAAGGCAAGTGAAGGAATCTGACTGGGATGACTTTGATTACTTGATTGCGATGGATGATAAAAACATCCAGGACTTGAAAGGAATTAGAGAAAAGAACGGGGTAGTGATCGCTAAATTGTTGGACTATGTTCCTTATTCGAAGGAAACCGAAGTACCTGATCCGTATTTCACAGGTAATTTTGAATATGTCTATGACCTCGTCCATGATGGATGTTTTGAACTTTTAGATAAAATAAAAAACGATCATAATCTTAAGGAGGATGTTTATGGGACAGAGTAAACTTTGGAAAGGTGTACTTGTTGGGGCTTTGGTAGGAGGAATCGCTGCTCTTATGGATAGAGATACGCGACAGTATGTAGGAGAAAAATCGCGGGCTACAGGCTCGAAGTGTCAAAGTTTCGTGAAGCAGCCTTCAGAAGCAATCCACAGAGTTAGAGTGAATTATGAGGCTTTTTCTGCCCAGGTGAATAAAGGAGTCGAAGATCTTCTGGAATTATTGGACAAGGCGGAGAGTATGCTGAATAAAGTAGGGGAAATTAATCAAGAAGTGAAAGAGCAGCTGAGAGCTGTTGACGATTCAAAAGAAGCTTCTTGATCACAAGAGGTGAGGGAATATTGTGAAGACCATCAAGAATTTTGGCAAAGAGTTGTTTACTCGCTTCGGTGAAGATGACGTCGGAGGGATGGCAGCTCAACTGTCGTATTTTTTTCTACTATCTTTGTTTCCTTTTATGATATTCCTGCTTACATTACTCGGATATTTACATATTGACGAGGAACGAGTGCTTGCATTCGTCAGTACCTATGCACCGCCTGAGACATTCGATTTGATTACCGAAAACGTTTCGTCCTTACTAAGCAGCGAAAATGGAAGTTTACTATCCATCGGTTTAGTCGGGACTCTCTGGGCCGCATCTAACGGGGTCAATGCCATTATGCGCGCATTCAATCGTGCTCATAACGTCAAAGAGAACCGGTCATTTTTTGTATCGCGGTTGATTGCGATTGTGCTGACAGTGGCGATGGTTTTTGTTATTGGGATCGCTTTCCTTCTCCCTGTTCTCGGGCACACGATCGGCATACAGCTGTTTTCCGTTTTCGGACTTTCTGAAAACTTTTTGACGTTGTGGAATGGGATGAGGTGGGTGATATCCTCTATCATCTTTTACATCGTTTTGTCTTTTTTGTATGTCATGGCACCAAACAAACGGTTAAAATATCGTGATACCGTACCGGGGGCGGTGTTTGCCACATTCGGCTGGCAGTTAGTGTCTCTGATGTTTTCTTTTTATGTGAGTAGTCTTGGGAATTTTTCTGCGACCTATGGCAGTTTAGGTACAGTCATTGTGCTGATGATTTGGTTATACCTTTCCGGAGTCGTCATTATTCTGGGAGGGGAGATCAATGCCATGAGTCACCATCGTAGAACGAGAGAGACATGGGGATAGAACGCATAAAAAGGCGGGACCGATTATGGTCCCGCTTTCTTTCTTTATTTTAATAATCGGAGTCCATTCAATATCACAAGAATCGTACTCCCTTCGTGTCCAATGACACCTAAAGGAAGATCGAGGATCTGCAGGAAATTGCTTACGATCAAAAGCATGATTACGGTAATGGAAAAGATAATGTTCTGCTTAATGATTTTGTTCATTTTTCGAGAAACTTGTATCGCTTCACCAATCTTCGGGAGATCATTTTTCATTAAGACCACATCAGCAGTTTCTAAGGCGACATCTGTACCTTCTCCCATCGCGACTCCAACATCTGCTTCTGCAAGCGCCGGCGCATCATTGATCCCGTCACCGACCATCGAGACATGGGAGAAATGATCTTTTAAGGTTTTGATTTCCTGAAGTTTCTGGTCAGGCATACATTCAGCGATATAGTTATCCATACCCACTTCTTCAGCAATGGCTTTGGCTGTCCGGTCATTGTCCCCTGTCAACATAATGGTGTAAATATCATGCTCTCTTAAGGTAGCAATCGCTTCTTTCGCTTCTTTTCGGACGGTATCTTTCAAGGCGAAAAGGCCGACGATTTTTTCGTTTCTTGCTACAAAAATCACGGTCTTTCCTTCTGAGGCAAGGACTTCCGCGTAATTCCCTTTATAGGCCATTGCTGCCTCTTTCCCGACCAGATCCGCTTTACCTACTTTCCATTCCTCGTTCTCGTAAAGGCCGCTTACACCCATACCGCTATGATCCTTGACGTTTTCGACGGTAGAAAATGTACAGTCATTTTTCTTCGCATAGCTTACAATCGCCTGAGCGAGAGGGTGGTTGGATTCATTTTCAATGGAAGAAACAATAGAAAGGATGGAGTGTTCCATGTCACTTTCTAACGGAAGAAAGTCAGTGACCTCCGGCTCTCCTTTCGTAAGCGTACCTGTTTTATCGAAGGCGATCGCTTTTAGATGAGAAAGGTGTTCGAGATGAACGCCCCCTTTAAATAAGATCCCCTGACGTGCTCCTTTCGATATGGCCGATAAGGTGGCAGGCATAATGGAAGCGACCAGGGCGCATGGAGATGCTACGACAAGTAGAATCATGGCCCGATAGATGGTTTCCATCCACGTCCACCCAAACAGAAAGTGAGGGAGAAATAACATAAGGCCAACGACCGCTAATACGATTTTTACATACGTACTTTCAAATCTTTCAATAAACAATTGTGAGGGTGATTTCTCACTTTGTGCGTTTTGAACCATGGCGATGATCTTTTGAAAGAGCGTTTCATTGGATGGTTTAGTCACAGAGACAACAAGACTTCCATCAATGTTCATCGTTCCTGCAAACACTTCTCCTGTCTCTTTTTTATTTACAGGGAGTGATTCACCAGTAATGGCACTTTCATTTAATGTCGAACTTCCTTTCACAATACTTCCATCGGCAGGGACACGTTCTCCAGGTTTAATTAAAATTTGATCACCGACTTGAAGTGTTTTTACAGGCACCCACTCATATCCGGAATTTGTAATGAGAAAAGCTTCTTCCGGCTGCAGACTCATCAAAGAAGAGATTTCTTTATGGCTTTTGTTCATGGTGTATGTTTCCAACGCTCCGCTGAGAGCGAATATGAAGATGAGAATGGCTCCTTCTGTCCAGTATCCGATCGAAGCAGAACCTATGGCGGCCAGAATCATGAGCAATTCTACGTTGAGTGATTTTTCTTTTACCGTTTCTTCTAATCCTTCTTTCGCTTTGGCAAAACCACCAATGACAAAGGCGGTCACATATATACTCACAAAAACAGAAGGTGTCCAATGATGTTCGCCATACCATGCCAGTAAAATAAGGAATCCACTGATTATGGCTGCGATTAATTCAGCGTGTTCCTTAAGGGTAGAAAACGATGGTAATTTCCACCACTTCATGGAAGGAAAGGTTCTAGACTGATTCATGCAATTTTCAACTCCTTTTGATAATTGAGAATGAAAGTCAATAACAGTTGGTTAAAAGGGTTAGTTATTTAAAATTATTTTAATTTAATATATGTTATTATCATACCATGAAAAGGTGATAATACAAGTGGAAATAATGGAATATGTAAAAAAGGATTCAGGCAGTTGATATTACAGGTGTCAAGTTGCTATATTAGACAGGTGCAAAAAACATATGGAAGGTGGAAACAACGAATGCGCAAAGGTCTTTTATTCATACTTATGCTTATGCTTGCTGCATTCCTCGCTGCTTGTGGTTCCAGTGAGGACGGAGAGAGCGGTTCAGATAGCAATGGGAGCGAAGAAGCTTCCGATAGCAAATGGAGCGAAATCCAGGAAAAAGGGGAGATTGTTGTCGGTACTTCCGGTACGCTTTTCCCAGCTTCTTATTATCCAGAAGACTCTGATGAGATGACTGGATATGACGTAGAAATTATGAGAGAAGTAGCTGATCGTCTCGGTCTTGAGTTGAAATTTGAAGAATACGGAGTGGATGGACTACTTTCTGCCATCAACAGTGGCCGTATTGATGCCGTGATTAACGACATGGAAGTAACTAAAGCCCGTCAAGAACAGTTTACGTTTAGTGAACCATATAAGTATTCTTATTCCACAATGATTGTTCGTGAGTCTGACTTATCCGGGATTGAAAAATTGGAGGACCTCGAAGGAAAAACACATGGTGGTGGAGCGACTACGGTGTTCTCTCAAATTGCTGAACACTTCGGTGCTGAGACGAAAACATACGGTAATGTAACCAATGATGTTTATTTGCGTGATGTGGAAAACGGAAATACAGACTTCATCATCAATGATTACTACTTACAGTCCCTTGCATTAAAAGCACTGCCTAATATCGAAGTTCAACTACACCCGGACTTGAAGTTCCATCCGACGAACTCCGCTATTGTTATGCCGGATGATGCCTCCGAAATGAAGAAAGAAATCGATGCCGTATTGCAGGAAATGCATGAAGATGGAACCCTTACGAAGCTTTCTGAAGAGTTCTTCGGTGGCAAGGATGCTTCTAAAAAACCAGAAGCGGATATCCGTGAAATCGAAGGACTAGAACTGTAAGGAGATCCTTATGTTAGGTATCGAAATAAACGAAATTCAAATCGAGAAGCTTTTTAACGCAGAGCGCGCATGGGCGAATCTTCCTTTTATTCTTGAAGGTGTGCCTTTGACCTTGCTTGTTGCTTTAAGTGGTATGGTGGTAGGGCTCATTCTGGGCTTCTTTTTAGCCCTTGCGAGAGGATCGGACCGTGTCTGGCTGAGATGGCCTGCCCGATTTTATATATCTTTCATGCGAGGCACACCGATCCTCGTGTATTTATTCGTTTTGTATTTCGGTCTTCCGGTTGTAGGCATTAAAATGCCCGCAACTGTAGCTGCCATCATCGGATTTGGAACAAACAGTGCAGCCTATATTGCTGAAATCAATCGGGCTTCTTTGAACAGTGTTCCGAATGGTCAATGGGAATCATCCCGAGCTCTGGGATTTACGTATTGGCAGGCGATAAGGAGAATCATCATGCCTCAGGCAACGAGAATTGCCATCCCGCCGCTTGGGAATGTTTTTCTTGATTTGCTGAAAGCCACATCGCTTGCTGCCATGATCTCTGTTCCTGAAATTTTGAACAAAGCACAAATTGCAGCAGGTCGTACGGTCGATTCAATGACGATGTATATTACAGCAGCCCTTGTATATTGGCCGCTTACTATGATTTTTTCCGCTCTTCAAGATTATTTGGAGAAGCGTCACAACCGATATCTATAAACCATGTAGCCAGAGCTTTTCATTCAGCTCTGGTTTTTTTGTCTTTCCGTATATTTTCATATTTGGCAACTGTGGAACGTGAACAGGTGTTAGGCGAGAACGTTAGTAAGCTCGTACCCGGGACTATGCTTATTAATAAATGTAGGAGAAAGCTCCCCCCTGATAACGAACTGAAAAATAGTCTTGATTCGGAACGTCTCCTCCTTTATGATGGTCCTTGTGCATTTAAATCGTAACGATTATTGATTAACCTGTGTTTCAAAAAGGGAAGGCTATAATACAGACGTTTTTACTTTGACGTACATATCCATTATAATTTAATTCGTAATGATTATTATTTCGAGAGGGATTGACCATGGGAAATGAAACAATAGTAAAGTTAGAAAATGTATCTTTTAAATATGATAGAGAATGGGTCGTTAAAGACGTAAACTTGGACATTCAATCAGGCCAGTTCCTTGGTCTTGTCGGACCGAATGGTTCAGGTAAGTCCACATTAATTAAATTGATGCTGGGTCTTGTTAAGCCGGATCATGGTTCCATTCGCTTATTCGGTCAAACCTTGAAGCACTATCAGGATTGGCAGGAGATTGGATTTGTCTCACAGAAAGCCAACAGTTTCAATTCTGGTTTTCCTGCGACGGTGATTGAAGTTGTGAAGACCGGGCTGGTCTCCCGAATTGGAGCATTTAAATTCTTTAATAAAAAACATAAAGAGAAAGCATTGGAAGCATTGAGAGTCGTAGAAATGGAGGAATACGCCTACTCTAATATCGGAGAATTGTCCGGAGGGCAGCAGCAGCGGGTGTTTATTGCAAGGGCCTTAGTGAGTGACCCCTCCTTATTAATTCTGGATGAACCGACGGTCGGGGTAGATGCGAAGCACGTCACGGAGTTTTATGATTTGCTTGGTAAACTGAATAAAGAGCAGGGAATTACCCTCTTGATGGTCACCCACGATATCGGGACCATTACCGAGCATGCATCGCACGTCATTTGTATGAATAAGACGGTCCATTTCCACGGTGCTTCAGAAGAATACAAGGAATTTAGTGAAGAGGACCTCAATCAGCTCTATGGTCATTCCGTCCAGCAGCTGACCCATAATCACACGCATCATGAGGTGACCCACAATGATTGATAGTTTTCTACAATATGAATTCTTACAAAATGCCGCTATAACAGGAATATTAATCGGTATCGTTGCTCCTTTATTGGGAGTGTTCATTGTGGTCAGACGCCTGTCGTTGATTGCTGATGCCTTATCCCACATTACGTTAACAGGAATTGCAGCAAGTTTGCTGCTTGAAAAAAGAGTGACGGCCGTCAATGAATGGAATCCGATCTACATGGGGATGGCCTTTTCCGTGTTCGGAGCGATATTGATTGAGCGTCTTCGAAAGGTGTATAAACACTATGAAGAACTTGCCATTCCTATTATTCTTTCAGGTGGGATCGGTGTCGGTGTGATTCTCATTTCTCTTGCGGATGGATTTAATACGGATTTATTCAGTTATTTATTCGGAAGTGTAACAGCCGTCAGCCGTGATAGTATGTGGACCGTGCTGGTGATTACTTCCATTGTCATCCTTATTGTTATTCTGTTTTATAAGGAACTTTTCGTTCTGTCATTTGACGAGGAGCATGCCTCTGTGTCAGGTGTGAATGGAAGATGGATTCATTTGCTGTTCATCGTCATGGTTGCACTGGTCATCGCATCCTCTATGCAGGTAGTGGGAATTTTACTTGTATCGGCTTTAATGACTTTACCAGTGGCTTCAGCGATCCGAATTGCAAAGAGTTTCAAGCAGACGATTGGTCTATCCATCGCTTTTGGGGAAACCTCTGTCCTGATCGGTCTCATTTCGTCCTATCATCTCAGTGTACCTCCAGGAGGAACCATTGTAGTGACAGCCATTTTGATTTTAATTATGTCGATTCTTTACAAACGAGTTCGAGCTCAACAATGGATAAAGGGTGAAGCATAATGAACGTAGAAACAGCTTTGCAGAGACTGAAGGAAAAAGGATATAAAAGAACGAAGCAAAGGGAACGTATTTTGGAGATTTTTGTCAAACAAGACCAGTATATTGCAGCTAAAGAGATTCTAAAGGAAATACAGAATCATTTTCCTGGTGTAAGTTATGATACGATCTATCGAAATCTTTATATGCTGACTGATGTTGATATTTTAGAAGCTACAGAGCTTGGAGGAGAAAAGCATTTTCGTTTAGGGTGTGATACACATGGCCATCACCATCACTTCATTTGCACCACATGCGGAAAAACGAAATCGATTGAATTCTGCCCGATGGATAGTATTAATGAGAACCTGAATGGATATGATGTTGAAAACCACAAGTTCGAAATATATGGTAAATGCCCGCAATGTAACTGATCTATACCTTGACTTAAAAGGGAACCTGCGTTTTAAACGCGGGTATCTTTTTTTGTAGGTGGCAAAAAGTAATGGTTACTGTTTACAAAGTGTAATGGTTACGATATAATCTTTTTGGAAAGACGAGGAGGTCGACGAATGAAGAAACTAGCAATCTTATTATCTTTTATACTTACCATATTACTGGTTACTGCTTGTGGAAATGAAGAGACGGCAACCGAGCAGAATAATCAAAAAACTAGTGACGATAACGGAGAATTAAACGTTTATACAACGGTTTATCCTTTACAGTTCTTTACTGAACAAATAGGTGGAGAGACAGTCAACGTACAATCTATTCTGCCTCCGGGTTCAGACGCACACACTTATGAGCCGACGACTAAGGAAATGGTGAAAATGGCAGAAGCGGATCTATTTGTTTATAATGGTGCCGGTTTAGAAGGATACGCAAAGAAAATTTCCGAATCGATTCAGCCAGAGGGTGTAGAAATCCTAGAAGCAGCAGGGGATATAGACTTGAAAGAACATGTTCATAATCATGAAGAAGGTGCCAAGGGAGAAGATAATCACGGTGAAGATGAGCATGCACATGAAGAAGATGAACATGCCAACGGAGAAGATGGTCATGCCGGCCACGACCACGGTGAAAAAGACCCTCACGTTTGGTTGGATCCTGTACGTGCTGTACAAATGGCAGAGGGAATCAAAAATCAGTTGATTGAAATGAATCCAGAAGAGGAAGATCTTTATGAAGAAAATTATGAAGAACTCCAAGCGAAACTGTTGGAATTGGATCAGGCGTTTCATGAGCGTGTAGAATCTAAAGCTAAAAGTAAAGTAATTGTTTCCCATGCAGCCTATGGTTATTGGGAAGAGGCTTATGGCATAGAGCAGATTGCTGTTTCAGGCTTAAGCCCAACAAATGAGCCCTCTCAAAAAGACCTTGAAAATATTGTTCAAGTCGCCGAGTCAAACAATCTTGAATATGTGGTTTTTGAGCAGAACATCACGCCGAAAGTTTCAGAAGTGATCCAAAATGAAATCGGAGCAGAAGCGCTCCGTTTTCACAACTTGTCTGTTCTAACTAAAGAAAATGTTAAAAACGATGAAGATTACTTCAGCCTAATGGAACACAACCTTGATGTACTGACACAAGCCCTTTCCAAATAAAAAAAGCTGTGGACAACATGTCCACAGCTTTTTTATCTGCTCTTCCATCCGTTCGTTCCAAGGAAAGGCTCAAGCTTCTTGGAGTGAGGGGGCACCTGGATCTTTTTTGTAAAGAGTAGCTGCAAATACGATAATCAAAAGGGTGACGATGACGTAGAAAAACGATAGATTTGGCCAAAGGTCCAAGAAAAAGCCAGACAAGAAAGGACCTAGAATACTTCCGACACTAAATGCCATTCCGCATAATATGTTTCCAGCAGGAAGAAGGTTTTTCGGGAGTAAGTCTGTCATGAATGAAATGCCTAAAGAGAACAAGGAACCCACAAATAAACCGCCTAATGCGAAAGTGGCAAAGAGAGCGACCACAGAGTTTTCAAAGAGAGCAGCCGCAAGAAAAGCAAAGATTCCCCCAGCTACGACGGTTAAGATGACTTTTTTTCTTCCAATCCGATCACTTAATGCGCCTAAAGGAATTTGAGAAAATAAACTGGCTGCAGCAAAACACGGAATGATTAAGGATAATAAGTTAACATCATGTCCAATCCTCATTCCGTACACAGGGAAGATTCCATGAAGGGTTGCTTCCAGAAATCCATAGGCAAGAGGTGGCAAAAAAGCAACCCAGGCCAGACGAATGGCTTTAGCAAACCTTTTGATTGAACTCGTTCCATAGGCTGTGGTATGGTCTTTTTCAGGTGTTTCATTTCTAACCCAAATCATGAATAACCAGACGATAAAACTTAAGGATGAGGAAATGATGAATGGTACATAGATACCAAATGCCAATAAATTGGTCATCAGCGGTCCAAGCGTAAAGCCGACACTAAAAAACAGGCCGTAATAAGCGATGCTTCTGCCACGGTTGTGTTTTTCAGCTGTAGCTGTGATCCACGTTTGAGTTCCAAAGTGAAGGATTTGGTCACCGATTCCAATGGTGACTCTTAAAATGAACCAGAACCATAGCGCCTGCCAGAATGGAAATAAGGCAAGAGATACAACAACCAGAGCCCCTCCAATCATAATCATTGGTTTATAACCAATACGTTGCAGAGGTCTTTCCATGAATGGAGAAGAAAGTAAAATACCTATGTAAAGCCCGGTAGCATGCAATCCATTAATAGAGGAAGAAATGCCGTTCTGTTCAAGGATGACAGCAATCAATGGAAGGAGCATCCCCTGGGAAAATCCTGATATGGTCACAAGACCTATTAAAATCCAGAATCGTGTTTGTTTGGATACCATAACTGACGGCCCCCTTTTTTCATACTTCCTTATCGTATAAGAAATCAATAGGAGGGGACAAGTTTTTCTTTCTCATAAGAAGGTTATTTCCTTACTGAAAACGGTTATTATAAAAGTAAAGGCGTAGCATATTGTCAAAGGAGTGAATGAATGATGGACTTTTATTTAAAGGAAAACGGTGTACGCACGTCATTTGAGTACGGTCAAATGAACATTTCAGGTGATGAGACGTTCGGTTTCCGCCCTTATCAGCTTATGGTTGCATCGATTGCGGGTTGCAGCATCGGAGTTTTCAGGAAGATTTTAGATAAACAACGCACGGACTATGAGGATATTAAAGTGACGGCTGAGGTAGAGAGGAATCCTGATGAGGCCAATCGTATTGAAAAGATCCACCTTCATTATGTTATTAAAGGGTATCACTTGAACCAGGACAAGTTGTTAAAGAATCTGGAGATCTCCCAGAAAAATTGTTCTATGGTTCAATCGGTTCAAAATAGTATAGAAGTTGAAGAAACGCTTGAGTGCATTCAATTAAGCAAGTAAAATGAAAGAGCCTTATCCTGAATTTGGATAAGCGCTCTTTTTTTGTGCTTTATTCTATTGCGTGAAAGTTCCATTTAGTGGAAGACTCAGTTTCGAGACTTTTGTTGAGTGGATGGGGCTGCGGGGAATGACTCGCTTTCCGTGGGGCGGGCGGTGAGCCTCCTCGGACTTCGTCCTGTGGAGGCTCACCGCCCGCCCCATGGAAAGCGAACCTTTTCCCGGAGCTCCTAGAACCACACGCAAGTCTCGAAACTAAGTCTTCAAGAAACCTGCCATATAGTGAATAAATGTTGAAGTGCCAACAGTTTTGTCTGGCCATACATACAAGAAAGAGGAGAGAGATGGAATGAGGAATATTTTTGTTAAAGCTTTCTTTTATTTGATCGGGTTAATCATCATTTCCCTTGGGATCACCTTAACCATCAAATCAGATCTCGGCGCTGGCGCTTGGGATGCTGTTAATGTTGGCCTGTCTGAGACCATTGGTTTTACTGTAGGTAGCTGGGTCATTATCATCGGTGCTATGCTGATTTTTACAAATGCTATCATTGCCAAAGAAAAGCCTGATTTATTGGCGGTTATCACCATCTTTGTCATTGGGCAATTCATTGATTTTTGGATGTTATCGGTTTTCGATACTTTCGGGATCGCATCTTTTTGGATTCAATTGACGGTGCTGGTTGGCGGGATTGCAATCATTGCTTTTGGAGTTTCTTTGTACTTACAGCCGAAGTTTTCTCTGAACCCTATTGATGGCTTCATGGTTGCTTTGCAGAAGAGGTTCGGCTTCAGTTTAAGAACGGCCAAAACGTTGACAGAAGTCTTTGCACTTGTACTTGCATTAGTCCTGGGAGGACCGATTGGAATCGGTACCGTGATTATTATTATTTTGATCGGACCTTTCATTCAGTTTTTCGATGGGAAGGCGAATCACGTTATGAACAAGATGCTTTCTTGATTCCATGTGTATAGTCCGGGCCATTTTTCACAAAATAGAAAAAAAGAAAGGTGGCCCATGATGTGAAAAGAAAATGGTTAGGACTGATCATATTTATTGGGATCTTCATGTTCATCAGTGCTGGATCGATATCAGCTGAAAATAAGAAAGCAGAAAAAGAAAGTGCGATTCCGAATCATGTGCTGAACATATCTAAGGACAATACGTATCCGAATTCGACAGATGATCAAGAATTGTTGGAAGAGGAAGAAATCACGAAAGAATTGATGGAAGATACGGACATTCGAGTGACGAACCCGCAATTGATTGAGATGTTGAATGAAACATCATTGAAACCATCTCCGTTCGCCATTGGTTATAGGGGCGAGATTTTTTTAGGACGATGGCCGCTTGCTTACGAATCCAAAGAAACGAATATCAATTGGGAATACCAGGAGATCAATACGAATGAATACAGCAACCATGGTGGAAAGCAGACAGAAAAGCTGAGTTATGTCCAAAAAGAAGAAAAGCAGATCAAAGGTGGTCTTACTTCAAGAATTAGTCACAGCGATCAAATGATGAAGCTTATTCTTCTGGAAGCACAAAAGAACACAAAGCTTCCACTTTCATTCAATACCGTTATTGGTAAAGGGACGAAGCAAAACAATACCTATGGTGTACCAACGAACAAAGTGGGTATTCTGCATGCTTATGCACCAGCTGTGAATGAAAAAGGGGAAGTGACCTTTGGGGATGTTTACATTCAGCTCAAAGGCTCGAAAAAAACGCTGAACGTAAAAAATGTCACGAGACAAGGAATCGGGGCATGGATCCCGATCCAAGATCACGTGAGCTTTTCATTTGAAGTGAAATGATGGTCTTCATAACCAGATGAATTTAATTCGACGCGCTGTTCTGCCATGAAGAGATTGTTTTCAAACAATTCTTCAGCAAGAATGAGGCGCGTTTTTTTTGCTGCCGTCCAGTAAACTAAGTCATTGACCACACCGACGACTGTGTATTCATATCCACGGTGTTCATGGTTCAAAGAAGACATCCCATACACTTGGAAAGGTTCGTATGGCTTATCCGTCAAATCTTTCTTCAAGTATTCATGTAATTCTTCATTTAAACGTTCACAAGCTTTTTCTAAGACTTGATACGCTTGTTTAGGGTCTTGATGAAAGCTTGTCGTCACCTTTTCAATCACGCGCATATATTCAAAGTTATAATTTTCGATTGTGTTGATCTGACCATTGCTTATGGTGAGTAATTTTCCACTCCATTGACGGACCTTTAAGAACCGGAGGCCAATGTCTTCCACTGTACCGTGGAAGGTGTTATTGACAGAGATGAAGTCCCCTTTATGAAGCTGCTTTTCATATAAAAAGAACAGCCCAGCAAAAAAGTCTTTGATCAAACTTTGAGCACCAATACCTACAATAATTCCGATGACACCAGCCCCAGCAAGCAGCCTTTCAATAGAAATGAATTCATCAAGGATGACAAAGATGAACCCGATAAGTGCCGTATAACTGATGATGGAGTTGAGCATGGATTCGAGGGTGTTTTCTTTTCTTTCCTCAATAAAGTCCGTTTTTTTGAAAAATGTATGAATGACTTTACGGAGGATGAGAACAACTACAAAAAGTATCGCTGCTATTACTAATAACCTGATTATTGGGTTTTCTTCCAAGTAAGCATTAAAATCATCTAATGACATGAGTTCTTCCTCCTATATGTTCTATCAAGCATTATAGCATTAGTGGTGGGTGAATTTCTTCTTTGTGGACAGGTCTTTTGACATGTACTATGATGGACGTGGCTAAAACGTGAATGATATAGAAAAGAGGTGCTGAGGAATGTCACAACAAGAAAGAATCGAGGATCTCAAAGTGCGCCTGGCGGATTTTATGGGACGTATTGAAAAGTTAGACCCGGAAGAAACTTCTGTTGAAGATATCGATCGTCTTATTTCCATGTTGGAAGACCTTGAAAAGAACATGGAATAAACAGTGAATCGTTAGAATTGACTCTCAATTATTTTGAGGGTTGATTTTTTCGCGTTCGTGCTTTATCATGATAAATCGTTAATGTATGAAAAGAATGAGAGGAGAATGCTTTATGGCATGGGCAGTTGTTGTCTCTGTCCTGGTAATGACAGTCTTAAGTTTATTACGTGTGAATGTCATTATCGCTATTCTTGCCGCAGGGCTGACCGCAGGACTCATGAACGGGGAGACTTTAGTGAGTTCATTAGAATTGCTTGTCGGCGGTATGGGCGAACAGGCGAGCGTAGCGCTTAGTTATATACTATTAGGAGCCTTTGCTGTAGCGATCAGCTATTCGGGGATTACTTCATTGCTGATTGGCTATCTGCTTCGAGTTTTAAAGGATAAACGAACAATGATGGTACTAGTCATCGCCTTTGTGGCGAGCTTGTCCCAGAACGTAATCCCTGTACACATCGCTTTTATTCCTATTTTAATTCCACCATTACTGAAATTATTTGATGAAATGAAATTGGACCGCCGTGCAGTTGCGGCCGCGTTGACCTTTGGTTTGAAAGCACCTTATGTCATGTTGCCGGTCGGTTTTGGATACATCTTCCATGAAACGATTCAATCATCCATGAGCAGCAGTGGAATCGACCTTGGCATCGGTTCGATCGCTCAATCTCTGATCATTCCAGGGTCGGGTATGATTGTCGGTCTTTTCATCGCCATTTTCATTACTTATCGGAAAAAACGTGAATTGCCAAATGTGGCTACAGAGGGGAACGGGTTTGAAGTAGAGAAAGTACAAACCGCCAAATTCAACCGTCAACATTTCTGGACCATTGTCGCCATCGTTGTCACCTTAGTGATTCAAGCCGTTTGGCAGAACCTCATTTTAGCTGCACTCGCAGGAATTATCCTTATGTTCATCTTCCGTGTCGTGCCGTATTATAAAGGAGACAAGGTAATGAATGAAGGAATTGGTATGATGGGTTTCATCGCTTTTGTTATGTTAGTAGCGGCAGGCTATGCAAACGTTCTGACAGAAACAGAATCTGTATCAGCTCTTGTTGAAGTCAGTTCCGACTATCTTGGAAATAATCAAGCATTCATCGCGTTCTTACTGCTACTTGTCGGCTTAATCGTAACTATGGGAATCGGTTCTTCTTTTGCCACCATTCCGATATTGGCCGCACTTTTCGTACCCATTTGTTTGTCAGCCGGATTCTCACCAATGGCAACAGCTGCTTTAATTGGAACCGCTGGGGCCTTAGGTGATGCTGGTTCTCCTGCGTCTGATAGTACACTTGGGCCAACATCCGGATTGAATGCAGATGGAAGGCACAATCATATTTGGGATACTTGTGTGCCGACATTCTTACACTTTAATATTCCACTTTTCATTTTCGGATGGGCGGCGTCGCTATTTTTATAAAAGGCATGTGGGTAATTTTCCCACCTGCCTTTTTTTATATTCATCAAATGTCCACACATACTAAGAAAAAAGTGAGTGGTCCGTTATGTGGAAAACAACATTTGCCTTAGTATTAGTGTTATTCCTCTTGATTTTGCCAAATCATACCTTGGCTGATGGCTGGGGTTTCAGTAAGAAGAAAGATGGTTCCGTACCTGACGTGGGACGGTATGGACCGATGATTGAAAAGTATGATGGGTTTTATGTGGACCCTTCGGGTGACCCAATTGTTTATTTGACCTTTGACAATGGCTATGAACAAGGATACACCGGTCAAGTACTCGATGTATTAAAGGATAAAGGTGTGCCGGCCACTTTTTTTGTAACCGGTCATTATATTGAAAGTGCACCTGACCTTTTAAAACGTATGGCGAAGGAAGGACACTTGATTGGGAATCATTCATGGAGCCACCCTGATTTTACAAAAGTATCGAAGGAAAAAATGAAGCAGGAGTTAGAAAGGGTGGACGAAGCTGTCAAAGAGTTGACCGATCAGGAAGTGATGACTTTCGTTCGCCCGCCGCGCGGAACCTTTAATGAGGAAACTTTAGAGTGGGCGAAAGAATTTGGATACACTCATGCCTTTTGGTCTCTTGCTTTTGTGGACTGGGAGACAGACAAACAACGCGGATGGGAATATGCCTATAGGAGTGTCATCGACCAAATTCACCCAGGTGCTGTTATCCTGCTGCACACTGTTTCTCAAGATAATGCGGAGGCCTTGGCTCAACTGATTGATGAACTAAGAAAAAGAGGATATAGTTTTGGAAGTTTGAACGATCTTATGATCAAACAGATGGTTCCAGCGCCTGTCTGGGGACTCTGAGTCTAAACCACTGCACACTCCGTGTAGTGGTTTTTCCTTTCTAATGAAGGATGGATGTGGAAGAGAAATTAAATTGAAACTGTGGGTGGACATATGTATGTGGATGTAGAAGAATGTTTGAAAAGGGATGAAGTTGGAAATGAGTAAAAGAGGATATTAGGGCATAGTTCCCATTCTTAACAAAATATAAACAAATCGTCCGACAAAAGGGAGGAAAAACAGTTTGTGGAAAGAAAAGTTTAAAGCAAACACTTTTTATGATTTTGATTACACATTGCTTCGATGGGCATTTGACCCTCTAACCCGTTTGAACCGAGAAGAGCGGTGGGTGGATGTTCCAGTGAAACTAGAAGGAAATCATCACATTGTCCGTGTCCAGGGGCTCGGCACAACCGCTGATCCTTCTTTTGAAGTCTCGAGTGACAGTGAGGAAGACAAAGTAGCGTTGCTCTCCCACATATCTGATTTATTTCAATGGAATATAGATATAGAAAAAGTACACCACCACTTCTTAGATACAAGTTTGAAAACCATGTTTCAAGCACACCCGGGGACACCAATTGTGAAAGATTTTCACCTCTATGACTGTTTGATGAAAGTCATCATCCACCAGCAGTTGAATATGAAATTCGCTTATACGTTGAGTACTCGTTTTGTGGAAACACTGGGGACAAAAAAGGACGGAGTATGGTTTTATCCAGATCCTCAAACTGTTGCAGAGACTCCTTATGAAACATTGAGAGAATTACAATTCAGTCAGAGAAAAGCAGAATATGTCATTGATACCTCACGTTTAATTGTGGATGGAAAGCTGCATTTGGAAGCATTAGCGAATGAATCAGATGAGGAGATTATGAAGCAACTGGTAAAGGTCAGAGGCATTGGGCCTTGGACAGCCGAAAACTGGATGATGTTTGGTGTTGGTCGACCGAACCTTTTTCCAAAAGCTGATATTGGAATACAAAATGCATTGAAGTTTTATTTTGGCTTGGAAAATAAACCAACATACGAGCAGATGGAACATTGGAGTAAGGAATGGGAACCATATTTAAGTTATGCTTCCTTAACACTGTGGAGAAGTATCGAAGGTTGAAAAGAAAGAAGAAAATGATCATAAACTTGTCTTCTGTCTCATAATTTGTAGTAAATAGAAAAATAATGTATGAATTGTTTTGAAAATATTCAAAATTGTTAAGGCTTACGTTATAATGATAACCGTACTGGAAAATATTGAACGGCTAAAAGGAAAGAGGTCTTAATATTGGTAATTAGAGAGAGGTATTCTGACCAAGTGCATAGCGGTGAAATTTTGGATGTTCTAAGTTTGAATGGTACACCTGCATGTTTACTGGATTTGCGTCTACAAACGGTTACGCTTAATCAGCAGATGCAAGGAACACTTCAACTTGAAGAGTCGGACATGTCATTCTCTCAGTGGATCCATAGTTTTGGTCACACAGGACAACAACGACTACAACAGGTTCTGCATAGTCTTCTTACAGATGGTCTCAGAGAATCGTCTGTTCAGTTGACTGATGCGAACAAGCATAAATATCATTGCAAGATGGTTCATCTGACGAATGGTCAGATTGCTTTTTCCTTGAAAAGTATAAAAGGGATGCTCGACGGCCCTGCTTCCATGACTCTCTCTTCGAATAAGCAAAAAGAATCCACATTTTCATTGAATCAATCTGTTGGATATCAGCACCATCGGAATATGATACAAACGTTTGGATCGGAGTCTTCCCCTATGAAAAAAAGAATGATGCATCTGGTCGATAAATTTCCACACGGCCTTGCATTGATCAATCACAACTGGGAAGTTACGTATGCCAATCCGAAAATGGAAGAAATGACAGAAATTCCTTTCTTACAGAATTATTTTAAGAAGTTGTGGGATATCTTTCCGATTCGTGAACACTACTATTTCTTTCAACAGTATTTAAGAGCAATGGAAACCCAGGAAACTGTAGAGTTCGAAGGCTATTTAAAGAAAACCAATACTGATGTTCAAGTCACGGTTCATCCAACGGAAATGGGAATCACTGTTTTCCTTCAAGATATAACAGAATACAAGAATCAATTAAAAGCTTTAAGGGCGTCGGAAGAAAGGTTTGCCTTACTTGCGAATAACATTAAAGACGTCTTTTGGATCAGCCGGCCGGATTTTAAGGAGCTGCATTATGTCAGCCCGGCTTTTAAGGAAATGTTCGGAATGCCCCGCCGGGAAGCTTTCCTCGATCCGAATTCGTTGATGGAAAAAGTTCATGAAGCAGACCGTGCTTCTTTAAGAACAGCTCTAGATGAAATGGCAAAAAAAGAAAGCGAAATCGAATATCGCCTTACAGGCCCTAATGAAAAAACGAAATGGATTCGTACAAAAGGCTTCCCTGTCGAGTATTACGGAAACTCTTATGTCCTTGGTATTCATGAGGACGTGACAGGATACAAAGAGATGTTAGAGCTTAAGGAAAAATCTCAACAACTGTCCACGATCACTCAAATGTCAGCTGGTATTGCACATGAGATTAAGAACCCACTGACTGCTATTAAAGGATTCCTTCAGATTGGTGCAGCCAATCCTGAGTTAAGGGATAACTATCAGGAAATCATTCTCGATGAAGTTAATCGTATAGAGGCCATCGTTCAGGATTTTATGATGTTGTCTAAGCCGAAATCATCCATTCAGCTGGAGCAGGTAGACCCTGAGCAACTGGTTTCCTATGTGTTGCGTCTGTTAGAACCAGAAGCGAATGAAAAACAGATCTATCTTCTCTTTGATTGCGATCCTATCCAGGACAAATTCGAAACGGAACCCAAACGGTTGAACCAAATCCTTATCAACCTTGTTAAAAATGCAATTGACGCTGTGGATCTAGGAGGAGAGGTTCGTGTAAGCATCCAAATGGCCAGCTCCCATCTAACGCTTTCCGTTAGAGATAATGGACCTGGATTAACTCCACAAGAACTTGCGAAAATAGGGGAACCTTTCTTTACAACCAAAGAAAAAGGAACCGGTTTGGGTGTGATGGTGACAAAGAAAATTGTCTCAGACCTGAATGGAGAAATTTCGTACGAAAGTCAAAAGGGAGCCGGTACAAAGGTTACCGTCAAGTTACCTAAATAGAAATCTCGGAAAATCATCATCCACTATGGATGATGATTTTTTTATCTATTTTTTTTAGGTGGTCAAGGTGAAGGAGGGAACAAATTCGACAAAATTAAACTAACGTAAACCTTAATATCAATATTTCTCTATTCTTTATATGGTGTTAGATTTCATCAAATTGCGAAATTTCAGCCATCAGACCCCTGTATTTATTAGAAAATTATAAGTTCAACCGCTTACAAGAAATAAATTATTTTTTTACAGTCAAAGCTGTTTACAAACGTATATATGGGCTCTATAATCCCGATTGTACTACAATTTCGTTCGACAAATTCTAACTTATTTCCACATAAAAAGGAGGCTTTCTGATGCTGAAAAAAGTATGGTCTTTTCTGTTAATGAACTTAGGTGCGCTTGGAGTAGCCATCAACGTCCATTTTTTCCTCTCACCAAATGATCTTGCCACAGGAGGAGTAAGTGGTGCTTCGATCGTACTGAATAAAGTCATTCCTGATCTTTCATTAGGAATGATCATGATTATCTTGAACATCATATTATTTATTGTCGGTTTTATATTCCTGGGCTTTCAATTTGGTCTGAAGACCATTTATGCAAGTTTTGCTCTGTCCTTTATGGTATGGGGATTGGAAGCATTCTTCCCTATGCAGGAAGCTTTAAGTAACGACCTTCTCATTCAATTGATCATCGGCCAAATCATAGCGGCGTCAGGAATGGCGCTTGTATTCCATCAGGGAGCCTCTACCGGCGGAACAGATATCCTTGCTATGATCCTGAATAAATTCTTTTCCATTGAAGTTGGAAAAGGCGTCTTGTTCTCTGATATTGCCATTGCAACGTCATCCATTTTTCTATTTGGACCAACTGTCGGAATGTACGCATTTTTCGGTGTCATCCTGAATGGTCTGGTTATTGACTACATGCTGCAACAATTTGAAGACAATAAAGAGATTGTCATTATTAGTCGTGAAAGTGAACAAGTCCGTTATTTCATCGTCAACCAGCTTGGGAGAGGAGCAACCATCCACCAGGCTAAAGGAGCTTTCAATCAAGAAGATAAAGAAGTTATCACAACGATTCTCAGCCGCAAGGACTACACGCGTCTAAAAAAATATATGACAGCGATAGACGAACAAGCATTCATTACGGTTCACTCAATGAATGAAATTCTTGGTGAAAACTTTAAACGTCTGGCATAAAAGGTGGGATAACATCCAGAACCGAACGTTTACTGATACGCTCAATGAACGCCAATCCAGAACGGATGACGTCTACGAATACTTGAAGAATCATATTTTGTTTCGTTATTTACCACCAGGTACCCAGCTTGTTGAAAACATGATCGGAAAAGAACTCCAAGTTTCACGCACCCCCATCCGGAATGCAATGAAAAAGCTGGAACAAGAGGGTTTAGTCAAAATTTACTCCAATCGGGGTGCCTTCGTTGTTGAACCAACGCTTGAAGAAATAAGGCAGGCTTTTGATATGAGGCGTCATTTAGAAAGAATGACTCTTGAACAAATTTATGACCAGATGAATGAAGAAGATTTTTTTCAGTTGGAAGAATGGATTGAACATGAAAGAAAAACTTACGAAACCCGTGATATTCTGGAGTACCTGGATGTGAACAAGCAATTTCATATGACCCTTGCTTTAAAGACGAAAAATACGTTTTTGATTGACTTTACAGAACGAATTCTCAATCAAATTAATGTGTATTTAATGTTGTATGATGTGTTTGTAGATGAAGATCTGTACGAAGAACAGCGCTTCAAAGAACATGAACTATTGCTTGAAGCATTAAAGAATAAAGATTTGTCACGCTTGCTTCAGCTGATTGATCAGCATATGGAGGAAAGCTTGAACTACATGTCATTAAGCAAAAGAAGCAACAAGATAGAAGAAAAGAAAAAGAGCCTATAGATCCAGACGTTTAAAGTCAGGGTTTATAGGCTCTTTTTCTTTGTAGGCGGAGAGTTTTTAGTGAGATACTGAAGTTTATTACCACGACTGTAATCAAAGAAGCCAGCGTATAGTTGAAATTTTTTGTAATCATGGATATAGATAAGAATGCAGCTACCATGATGGCGGATATGAGTATTAACTGATACTTGCTAAGTCCAGGCTGTTTGCGGACGGGGCGAGCTTCCACTGCTGATCACTCCCTGTTTATGCTTACACGTATTATAAGAATAGTTAAAATAATTTGTCAATTCAAGTATATGTACCATACCCTCAAATACTCCTCTTTATTCAACTAATTGGCAGGATTCCGGAAGACTTAGTTTCGAGATGTTTCGGGGTTCGTTACCGTGTTGAGCGCCTGGGGTGGCTGGGAAGCTACTCGTCTAGCTCCATCGCCCAGACACTCGCGTCATAAGCAGCACAGCGAAGGAATGAAAGGGCACATTCCTTCGCTGTGCTGCTTATGCCAGTCGTGTCTACCAGGGCAATTCCGCATTTGAACACTTTCCTGTGGGGGACGTGGTGAGCTTCCTCGGACTGCGTCTTGCGGGATCTCACCTGACTCCTTCACCCACGGGAGTCTCGCAGCTTCCCAACCACCCCTTTCGATGTATGGAAGAAACGAACCCTTTTACCAAGTTAGATGGTCTTCCACTATCCAACTGGTGTGAAGCGTTATTGATCAAGCTTCTCCATGCTGGGGAATGTTTTCTATCATCCATTTCTTATAATCAAACGAGCTGACCTTATAGTAGGGGTTTCGAGAACCTTCCATGGTAAAGGAGCTATTCCCCGCAGTCCCCATCTACTCAACATAAGTCTAGAAACAGAGTCTTCAACTAAAGAGAGCGTTAGTTGGGGATTATGTATGATTAATTATTTGAAATATTAAGAAAAATTGCTATAATAGAATTGGACAAACTGAACAGTCGCTCATTAAAAAGGAGGCCCTAATATGAAAAGAGAAGAACTGATTGCTCCTGAAAGATATAATGTTGTTTCTGAAATGGAGAAATACGCGAAAGAAATAGGGAGAAAAGCTTTGTTATGGTTGAACGAACAAGGTGACCAGAAAGAAATTACATATGAAGAGTTAATGAAAAATGCGAATAAAATTGGAAACGCTTTCCTTGAGCAGGGGTTGAAGCAGGGAGATAAAGTACTCGTCATGATTCCTCGCTTGATTGAAGCTTATCAAGTGTATATAGCAGCTCTTAAAGTAGGACTTGTTGTTATTCCAAGTTCTGAAATGCTGAGGACGAAAGATTTGCAGTATAGAATTTCTCACGGAGAAGTGAGAGGGGTAGTCAGCTATCACCCTTATACAGATCAGTTCCATGGCGTTCATGAGTTTGATGAGTTAATCACTTTTTCTGTAGGTGGGGCGAAAGAGAAATGGTATGATCTTGATTCTCTTATGGATGACAATAGTGAGGAGTTGTTACTTGCTGATACTTCAAGAGATGATATGGCTTTCCTTTCTTACACATCTGGTACAACAGGTAACCCGAAAGGTGTTGTCCATACACATGGGTGGGGGTATGCTCATTTAAAGACAGCTGCTGATAAATGGTTGGCGATCCAAGATGGAGATACGGTTTGGGCAACAGCTGGACCTGGCTGGCAGAAGTGGATTTGGAGTCCGTTTCTTTCGGTGCTCGGAACAGGGGCTAAAGGTCTGATTTATCAAGGGAAGTTCGATCCCAAAAAATATTTAAGCATGATGGATGAACATAATGTGAATGTTCTTTGTTGTACGCCAACGGAGTATCGTTTAATGGCTAAAGTTGATAATTTAGTTGATTATAAATTAAAAGGACTGCATAGTGCGGTTTCTGCTGGAGAGCCATTAAACCGTGAAGTCATTGACACGTTCCAAAAACATTATGATGTAACAGTACGAGATGGTTACGGTCAGACAGAAAATACACTTCTCGTCGGAATTATGAAGGATATGGAAGTACGCCCTGGGTCGATGGGGCGCCCAACACCAGGGAATCAGGTCGAGATCATTGACGAGATGGGTGTGCCTGTAGAGGCTGGTGAGGTAGGAGACATTGCGGTACACCTTGATACCCCAGCTTTATTTAAGGAGTATTATAAAGATCCTGAACGTACGAAGATGTCCCGACGAGGTAACTATTACGTGACAGGAGACCAGGCTAAGATGGATGAAGAAGGTTATTTTTGGTTTGAAGGCAGGAGTGATGATATCATCATTAGTTCAGGTTATACCATCGGCCCGTTCGAAGTAGAAGATGCTCTTGTCAAACATGAAGCTGTCCAGGAATGTGCCGTTGTTGCAAGCCCTGATGAAGTTCGAGGAAATGTTGTAAAGGCCTATATTGTCCTTCAACAAGGTTTTGAAGGAAATGAAGAACTTGTTTCAGATCTACAAAATCATGTAAAGGAACTGACAGCGCCTTACAAATATCCTAGAAGAGTGGAATTCATTCAAGAATTGCCGAAGACGACATCTGGAAAAATACGAAGAGTGGAGCTTCGCCAAAAAGAGAAAGTGATGAAATAAATAAAACATAACAAACCTGAAGGTCGAGAAAGGCCTTCAGGTTTGTTATGCTGAAAAGGAAATATTTAGTGAAGGGAGTGAGGAGGGACAGATGATTCAGAGTGTAAAGCTTGAAGATGCGGAAGGGCTTGTCCCCTTAATGGATGCCCTAGGTTACCCATCAAGTAAAGAACAGATGAAGTACAGATTGGAAAGCATATTATTTAAAGAACACTACCAAACCTTCGTCTATGAGGCGAATGGGGAATTGCTTGGCATGATTGGGCTGACCTTCAATGAAGCTTACCACACAGATGACCCCCACGTGAGGATCATCGCTTTTGTTGTGTGTGAGACAGCACAAGGAAAAGGGATAGGAAGGATGCTTATGGAAAAGGCTGATGAATGGGCAATCACTAAGGGAGCGAAAACCATCATGTTGAATAGTGGAAATAGAGCGGAAAGAAAGAAGGCACATGATGTCTATCATTCCTTTGGTTTTAAAGGAAGAGCGACAGGTTTTTATAAACCCCTCGGCTAAAAATAATCTTAGATGATTAGACCATAATAAATACATGGAAATACTTTTGAAGGAGGGTGGAGTGCGGGTGAAAATCAGACTGGAAGTTACATATAAAACCCCGAAGAAAACAGAAGCTTTTTTTAGATCAGAAAAGATGACCATTGGACAGGCCTTGTTAATAACCGAAGATTTGGAAAAGACAGGACGCGCCAAATCTATTACCTTTATCGACGATTATGATACAACATGGAAGCGGAAGGATCTCCAAAAATATTTGGATGATCTTGAAACGGAGCCTCATGAGATCACCGTCTATTTTGATGGTGGATATGAAATAAAAGACCGTAAAGCAGGCCTTGGGTGTGTCATTTATTATAATCAAAGCGGGAAAGCGATGCGTCTACGAGTAAATGCCCTTGTTGAAGAATTGGATACAAATAATGAGGCGGAATACGCGGCCTTACATTTAGCCATTCAAGAACTGGATTTTATGGGGGTCCATCATATCCCTGTTCGGTTCGTAGGAGACTCTCAAGTTGTGATTAATCAACTGAATGATGAGTGGCCTACGATGGAAAAGGCTTTAAATGATTGGGCTGACCGTATTGATGAAAAATTAAAGGAGATGGGAATTGCCCCTTCGTTTGAAGTTATTTCAAGGAAGGATAACGGTGAGGCGGACCGACTTGCTACACAAGCTTTAAAGGGAGTAAAGGTGACAAGTCGAGCGGAGTTGGAATGAAAAGAAAAAGCCGGTGGATATCCACTGGCTTTTTTCTACTTAAGGATGAATAGTAACCGGGGTTCCCACAGGGATCGTCCTTGCTAACTCTTCCACATCTTTATTAAACATGCGGATACATCCTTTGGAAACGGCTTTTCCGATTGAGGAAGGATTGTTTGTTCCGTGAATGCCATAATGTTGCTTGGATAGACTCATCCACATAGTCCCGTAAGGACCACCTGGATTTGGAGCTTTGTTGATGATGAAAAAGTTTCCGACAGGGGTCGCTGAAAGTATTCGTCCCACGGCAATAGGAAACTCTTTTTGCAAGGCGCCATTTTTGTACAAACGCAATTGGCGTTTGGTTGTGGTTACATCAATTCGATAAGGTATGGTATCTGGATTTGGAAAGCCTGGAATGTTGATTTGTTGCCCTGGAAAAATCATATTCGGGTTTGCGATTTGGTTTGTTGCCAAAATATCCCTCAACGGTGTACGATAATCTCTTGATATTTGTGCCAATGTTTCCCCCGGTTTTACGATATGGATCATCCCTGTCCCCCCTTTTAAGATGCTTATCCTATTTTATGTGGGAATTCAGGGAATTTACCTATCTATTATACGGACAGAAGAAAGGACCTGACATAGCCGGTCAGGTCCTTTTTGTTATAAGACGATGGTTTTATTTTTATGAACGATGACACGATCTTCAAGGGCCCATTTGACCGCTCTGTTCAGCACGCTGCGCTCGATCAGCCGCCCTTTTTTCTTGAGGTCATTCACACTGTTTCTATGATCGACTCTAATCACATCTTGTTCAATGATCGGTCCTTCATCGAGGTCGTCGGTCACATAATGGGAGGTGGCACCAATCAACTTGACCCCACGTTTGTAAGCCCGTTTGTGCGGGTTAGCACCAATGAATGCGGGCAAGAAGGAATGGTGAATGTTGATGATTTTGGATGGATGCCTGTCTACAAACTTAGGAGTGAGGATTTGCATGTATCTAGCTAGGATAATCAAATCGATGTTGTATTCTTCTAACAGATCCAGCTGTTTTTCTTCTACCTCTTCTCGGATGTCTTTGTTTGCAGGAATGTGATAAAAAGGGATTCCAAAAGACTCGACAATTTCTCTTGCTGATTCATGGTTACTGACAACAAGCGCAATGTCCGTAACGAGGTCGCCACTCTCCCATTCATATAAAAGCTCACGCAAGCAATGGAGTTCTTTGGATACAAAAATAGCCGTACGCTTCAATTCATGAAGAAAAGTCATTCTCCAGGTCATTTCAAATTGTTCTGCAAGGTCATGAAAGTCTGCCTTCATCGTTGGTTCTTTGGACTTCATATTTTCTGCTGCGAATACGATGCGTAAGAAAAAGGTTCCTTCTTCATGATCTGTTGTAAATTGATTCGATTCCACAATGTTTGCTCCATGTTCATAGAGGAATGTCGAGATACTGGAAACGATTCCTGGCTTGTCTGGGCAACTGACGAGTAAGCGGGCTTTATCCTCGTTCCTGGTCAAGTAATGTTGAATTTGTTGGTTGGTCGAAGTCATCAACACTCATCCTTCCTTATTATTTTCCCCATTATAGTCCAGTGAAAGCCGTTTGGAAAGCAGTCATATGTTTCGAATTGGGAGAATTCGGATACATTCAACATGTAACACGTAACATAAAATTTCTTTATATAAAGGAGAAATGAAAATGCGTAACTATTTAAAGCATTATATAAACGGTGAATGGGTAGAATCCACAGGCAATGAAACAGAAGATGTCATCAACCCTGCAACAGAAGAAGTCATCGGTACCATTAGTCTTGGTACGAAGGAAGATTTGGATAAGGCAGTTCAGGCGGCACGTGATGCTTTTCCATCTTTCTCTCAAACCACTAAAGAAGAAAGAATAAAAATGCTGGAAGACATAGCTGCTGAATATGAGAACAGAAAAGAAGAAATCATTGAGACGATTACACAAGAGTTGGGTTCTCCAAAATCCATCTCAGAGAACGTACATTACATGATGGGGTATAATCATTTTTCACAAGCCGCAGAATCATTAAGAGACTTCTCATTTATTGAAGATCGTGGAGGCCACACGGTTATGAAAGATTCCGTGGGCGTCAGTGGTTTAATAACCCCATGGAATTTTCCTACAAACCAAATTTCAACAAAAATTGCGAGTGCGTTTGCTGCGGGAAGTCCCGTTGTTGCCAAGCCAGCAGAATTGACCCCTTTTGCGGCCATTATTTTAACTGAAATCTTTGATAAGGTCGGTGTACCTAAAGGAGCTTTCAACTTAGTGAATGGATCGGGTTCTGTTATCGGTAATGGCATCAGTTCCCATCCAGATATTGACTTTGTATCCTTCACAGGTTCTGGTGCTGTAGGTCAAAAAATCATGCAGAACGCATCTGAACGTATCGCTAACGTTGCACTGGAACTGGGAGGTAAATCCCCGTTAGTCGTGCTTGAAGATGCTGATGTTGAAAAAGCAGCAAGGGCCGCTGTCAGCCATATTGCTACAAATAGCGGACAGGTTTGTTCTGCTGCCACAAGGGTACTTGTACCTTCCTCTATGAAAGGTTCATTTGAAGAAGCTGTCAAAAAAGTACTTCCTGAATTCCCTGTCGGGGACCCTCAAGGAGACAATCATATTGGTCCATTGGTTTCTAAAAAGCAATGGGATACTGTTCAATCGTATATTGAAAAAGGACAGGAAGAAGGCGCCACTCTTCTGGTAGGAGGAACAGGGAAGCCTGAGGGATTAGATAAAGGTTATTATGCCAAGCCTACCGTATTCACAAATGTGAATAACGATATGGTCATCGCACAAGAAGAAATATTCGGACCAGTTACCTGCTTGATCACCTACGACACGATTGAAGAAGCCATTGAGCTTTCCAATGATGTGAAATATGGACTCGCAGGCTATGTCTTTGGTGAAGATGAACAGACACTTGCAAAGGTTGCATCCAGCATTCGAGCTGGCCGAGTGAAAATCAATGATGCGAAAGCAGACTTTGCCGCACCATTTGGTGGTTATAAACAGTCTGGTATTGGAAGAGAATGGGGCGATTATGGTATTGAAGAATATTTAGAAGTGAAAACAGTCTTGGGTTACCCAAAACTATAAGAAAGAAAAAGGCGGAAATCTGATTCCGCCTTTTTTCTTTGTTAAAAAAGGAATTATTTTGAAAATATGAAACCTTATCCTCTTTTTATGCGTATACAAGATAGATGCAGATGCATGGAATTTATGAAGAGGTGGGAGAATGAGAAAAAAACGATTCATTTTTGGAAGTCTTATCCTTGTCGTGTTGAGTGCCTACATATACATCGACCAAAGGTATTTTTTTAATCCAATAGTATTCAACCAAGATCATATTACTCCCTATCATTGGACTGAATATGAAAGACCTGTCACGATTACATACTATGATTTAGAAACAGAAAGAACAACATACAAACTGGAGCAGGAACAGGAAGTCCGAAAGATTCTGGAAGAGATGAAAGACAGTCCGCCCTTGAAAGAGTCGTCCCTGACCTCAGAAGTGGAAGGGGCACTTAAGCTTTCATGCGAAGGAGATACGTTATTAGAAGTGTTTTTCTACGAAGGTTATTGGGAAATTCTCCGTGAGAGCGGCACAATGTACGAAATGACTAAGGACCTTAAGGGATTAATCGAAACACTCTAGCCAATTGGAACAGATGTTCCAATTGGCTTTTTATTTTCCCACCCTTAACAATCCTGCCATATGGTTGAATGAGTGGATGGTAAGAATGTAGATGGGGCATTTTATATGGATGTTTTGGTTCTTTTCCTTTGGGATGAGGTTGTAATATACTTGGAAAGGATAAAGATAATAGAGGATGTAAAGGAGGTTGTGATCCATGAATAAATGGTTTACACATATTTTTAATATTATCGTCGGCATTCTCATTTTTGCCGAAGGTGCCGTCTATATTTTCATGAACAATAAAGATGGGGAGTTCCATTTGCGAAGCATTATGATGACAGCTCTATTATTTTTAGCTTGGGGAATGTCCTATCGAAAACAACTGACTAGTGAAAATCCAAGTGCGTGGTTAATTGTCACCATTATCATCTTGGTGCCTATGATTCTTCCGTGGTTGTTTTTTATTTAATTTTAGGCAAGCCATCTGAACAGCCCCATACTGCCAAATACTAAGGCGGACACTAAGTAAAGGTAACCGAAGGCTCTGTGTTTTCCTTCCTCACTGTTAGTTTCGACGGTGCCTGCAAAAATTAAAAAAAGCACACCGATGATATATAATGTTATTTCAACTCCGGAAAAGGGAGAAGGTTTGAATGTAAGCCAACCTTCCACAGGTATGGCGGTGAAGAGTGGGAAGTATAAAGGATTTAGAAAATCATCCCACTTTTTCTTCTGTTCGGACACAATTTTCCACCTCATCTGCGCGGTATCTTTCTTTTAACTTTCCACTTTTTCTTTATTTTTGTCAAATAACGACAGGAATCATGTTAATTTTTTACTAGATAGGGTATTGAACATACATCCTCATTTGCCTTCTGTCTTTACACTTGTTAGAATAAAGCTCGTGTTTTCTCCGGTACATAACCTCGCAAAGTTGAATGAATTACCTCACGCAGAACAAACTAAATCAAGAAGAAGTGGAAAGGATGTATGTCATTTGAAAACAAAATTAATTGATTGGCCAACGTTTATCGGCGCTTTGGTGTTGTTACTTGGTGTCACGTTACCACTAATTATCTTCCCTGAAGCTGGTAAAGAGGTGGTATCTCAAGCAAATACGTTCATGACGGAAAACTTTGGTGTCCTTTATATGATTATGGGCTTTGTTATTTTCGCTTTCCTTGTTTATGTTGCTTTTAGTAAAAATGGATCGATTAAACTAGGGGATGAAGGTGAAAAGCCTGAATTCAATACATTCTCATGGGCAGCCATGCTGTTTGCCGCTGGAATTGGTTCCAGTATTTTATACTGGGCGGTTATTGAATGGGCGTATTATTATCAAGGCCCGCCTTTTGGCATAGAACCGGGATCTAAAGAGGCGATCCAATGGGCATCAGCTTATGGAATGTTCCACTGGGGACCAATCGCCTGGGCGATTTATACACTTCCGGCCCTTCCGATTGCCTATTTTTATTACGTTCGAAAGAAACCTGTACTTAAAGTAAGTGAAGCCGTCCGCCCCGTATTAGGTGATTCCGTTGACGGTCCTTTAGGAAATGTCATTGATGTGTTATTCATGTTTGGACTTTTGGGAGGAGCAGGAACGACGCTTGCTCTCGGTACACCAATGATTGCTCAAGGAATCAATAGCCTGACTGGTATCCCGGCCAATTTAGGTCTTAAGACAGTCATAATGCTATTGTGTACTCTGATCTTCGCAATCAGCTCCTATTCAGGGCTTAAGCGAGGGATTAAAGTCCTCAGTGATGTGAACTTATGGCTATCCATATTCCTGCTGGCTTTTATCTTCATCTTTGGCCCGACACGGTTCATCAGTGAGACTACGTTCAACGCGTTGGGAATTTTGGCAGATAATTTCTTCAAGATGGCAACTTGGATGGAGCCTTTCGGAAATTTAGGCCAATTTGAAAAAACAAGCTTCCCAGAGTATTGGACCATCTTTTACTGGGCTTGGTGGCTTGTATACGCTCCGTTTGTCGGATTGTTTGTTGCACGTATTTCCAGAGGACGTACGATTCGTCAGATGGTACTTGGAACAATGGTATACGGAACGCTCGGTTGTGTACTATTCTTCGGAATTATGGGGAACTTCGGTTTGTACATGCAGTTGACAGGACAGTTCGATGCCATCGCCTTTATGGATGCGAATGGTGCACCTGCGACCATTGTTGAAATCATCAACCAACTTCCGTTAGCGAAATTCATGGTATTAATCTTTACCATTCTAGCGATCATTTTCCTTGCAACGACTTTCGATTCATCTTCTTATATTCTTGCTTCAGTCGTGCAGAAGAATGTAGAAGGTGAACCATTACGTTGGAACCGTCTGTTCTGGGCCTTCGCCTTGTGCTTAATGCCACTCGCGCTTATGTTCCTTGGAGGATTGGATACATTGCAAACAGCAAGTATCGTCGGTGGATTCCCGCTGATTGTGATTATGTTCTTACTTGCTTGGTCGTTCATGAAAGCTTCCAACACAGATATTCGCGAATCTGATGATTATGAACCAAGTACGATTCATATCAAACGTTGGAAAAACCGTAAGAAGAAGAAAAAACGCTCGGCTCTGGAAGCCCTCGAAGATAAACCTGATCAAGACTAATGAGAAAAGAGGTTCCCCTGATGATTTTGGGGAACCTCTTTTATTATGCTTTCGAGTAAGCATCAGCTGGGTAGATAGGAACTTGCAGAACGCACTTTAAAATCACCGCTGTCTGTTAAGAACTGCTGCAGAAGGTGCAGGTGATCTCCGCCGATGAGAACGAGAATGCGGTCGTTCTTCCCGGATATTCTTGATATATTGGCGGCAATCGCCAAATCACGATGATGCCACTGCTTTAGCCAATGGACCCCCACTTGATGCTGTCGGTCACCGACTCGTGCTAACTTCATATAGACC
Organism: Halobacillus sp. GSS1; assembly: GCF_017307035.1. Lineage (NCBI taxonomy): Bacteria > Bacillati > Bacillota > Bacilli > Caryophanales > Bacillaceae > Halobacillus > Halobacillus sp. GSS1. The sequence goes on along the minus strand of NZ_JAFLHE010000010.1, from coordinate 57,879 downwards.
CTTTGAAGCTCTTTGCTATATTCTGGATCATTCACATATTGAAGAATGCTTTTTATAGTTTCATTGTTTTCCATCGACTTGAGTCGTTTTTGAACTTCCATGATTTCATTGAATAAGGAAGGTTGATGTTCTTTCGCCCATTCAAAGACTTGGTTTAATGTCGGCGTGGACATGTCTACCACTTCATCAATAGGATAAATGGAGGGTAGATCTAAGTCATCGGCAAGGCGAAAAGCAAATTGTTCGACTTCGTCGTAGGTGGGCGTGAGGGTGTTATTTCTAAAAGCTTTATATTTACGATCCAGCTCTTCTTCTACTAAGAAAGGTTTTTCGACGGTGATTTTCGTCGGCTTGAATTCTTTCAGTGAACGAACAATTTCGTGAATTTCCTCCTGTTGTTCATTGACCATTTCAGGATTCATGGACATATGAAAAGTTCCAACGAGTAATATTTCCGGTTTGGTCAAATCAATCTCCCTTTCATTCTGTGATTATCTGATTTTAAATACGGGGAGAACCTCTTCTCCCAGCTCCTGCACCACTTCCTTTACAGGTCTTTTATTTTGGGATAAACCGAACATTAAATGGTTAACACCGATGGAACGATATTGCTCAATCAAATCCATCAATCCGTTTCTCCCTACTTTATATCCGGCAGGTATTTTTTCAATAGGAGCATCTGGATTTTCTTCGAGCTGCAAAGGAAGTGGCATAAAGAACGGACGGAAGGCTGATTCGCCGTGGTAATGCTTCACTTTTTCTCTGTACTGAGAGATCGTTTCTTTTTGCTGGGCTGGCCGTTGGGGATAAAACATCCATCCATCTCCATGTTCAGCAACCCAGTCCAGTGTCTGTTGGCAATAGCCTGTCATAAAAGTGGGGATGCGCTTTTTGGGCTTTGGTACAATGTTTGAACGATTCATCTTACCGAAAGAAGAGTGAATTTCCGGAAATTCATTGTATATGGCCTCATTGAAAACATGGAATGCTTCTCTGAACCATTCACTCCGTTCCATAATTGGGATATCCAGCCCTTCAAAGTCTTTCCTTCGATCTCCTGAAGAAATTCCGAACATCAGTCGCTCAGGGAATAGTTTTTCAATACTCGCTACTTCTTTTGCTGTTCTTAAAGGATGGCGGAGTGGCATGACCAAGGCCGCTGTCCCTAAGTTAATTTTTTTCGTGTGGGCAGCAAGATATGTTAAGTAGATCAAACTATCGAAAATCTGCCCTGTCGCGGGGTCTTCAAACGTAGGATCTTCCAATAGAACGTCCTGGAACCAAAGAGAATGAAAGTTTAGATCTTCAGCGAGTTGCGCCATTTGTATTTGATTATTCATCTCTGGAGGGGACTGGTGATAATTTTCTATGGGAATGGTCAAGCCAAATGTGATTTTGTCTGGTTGCAGCATGCGCTGATACCCGTGATGGTCTTGAAACAAACGGAATCCTCCTTCACTTTAATCGACTATTTCCTATTATAATGAGAAATTCCCTGGAAAACTAACCAAAAAGGTTACACATGAAGCAGAGTTACTCAACTAATTGGCAGGGTAATTGAAGACTCAGTTTCGAGGTATTTTCGGGGTTCGTTACGCTATTGGGCGTCAGGGGTGGCTGGGAAGTTACTCGCTTTCCAGCGGGGATGACGGCAAGCCTCCTCGTGCTACGCACTGCGGGGTCTCGCCAGCCAATCCATTCCCGCGGGAGTCTCGCAGCTTCCCAACCACCCCTTTCAGTGTAAGGGAGAAATGAACCCATGTACCAAGTTGGAGGGTCTTTCACTATCCAACTGTTAGAGGTATAAACCGCTGTGGATTAAGCTTTTAAGTGTTATGGAGGTGTTCTATAACCCACTTCCCATAATTATATGAGCTGACCTTTTGGTAGTGGTTTCGAGAATCTTCCTTGGCAAGGGGGCGGAGGGGAATGGCGAGACTCCTGCGGGAAAAAAGTGCTTGGTGAGACCCCACAGGACGCAGTCCGAGGAGGCTCACCGCGCTCCCGCGGAAAGCGAGTCATTCCCCGCAGCCCCCATACACCCAACAAAAATCTCGAAACTGAGTCTTCCACAAACGGGAGCTTATATAAAGGAAGGGTTAATAAAAAAAGCTCCCGTAGGAAGGGAGCTTGTAGCTTAATTATAATATATAAATGGTTAAATAGAGAAGGACGGTTAGAATCGTCGATCCTCCTGCAACACTTGCAATCTCCGTGGCATCGTATTCAATTCTTTTTTTCATAATAATTATCCCCTTTCGAATGACTGGTATTAAGAACAGAGCGGACTAATAAATACATTCTACTTAGTAATACGATTGAATACTCAGAAAAGTTTCATTTGTATTACAATAACATATCAAAAACATTTCAACCAAATGTGACAAAATATGAGGGATATGGGAAACAGAGCGATATAAGAGAAGGTTAGAAAATTCTGATATAATGGAAGAGGACTTTTTAATGGAAGAATCTACATAGAAGAAAGGGGAAGTCATGATGGGAACTTATGCATTGACTTGGGATTTAGACTCCATTTTCCGAGGAGGAAGTGATTCGGAAGAGTTGAAAGATTATGTAAGGAAAACCGAACGATATATGGATGATTTGGAGGCAGCCATTCGTACGTTTACACCTCCAAAAAATACGGACCAAACAGAAGAACTCAACAAAATTGTAGAGATTTTGCAGGTAGTATCTAAGAAATTAAGTGAATTCGGGGCCTTTGTGAGCTGTTTAAGTGCACAAAATGTTCAGGATAAAAAAGCGAATATGTGGCAATCGAAAAGAAGTGAGTTGGGTGCACGTTTAGGTAACGGTCTGACTGAAATGGACCAGGTGTTTGTTCAGGTAGATGATGATGTATGGAAATCCTTATTGAATCAGGCCCCTTTTAAAGCAATTTCCTTTGTCTTGAATGAGAGGCGTTCTCTTGCTAAGGACAAATTAGAAGTAGGAAAAGAATCTCTCATCAATGACTTGGGTGTGGATGGTTATCATGCGTGGGGACAAATGTACGATGCCCTTGTCGCGAAGTTATCCATTGAGATGAACGGGGAAAAGTTATCTGTGGGACAAGCATCGAATCGCCTGGACAACCCGGACCGTTCGGTGAGGAAAGAAGCGTTTGATAAACTGCAGGAAACTTGGGGAGAGGCTTCGGACTTGTTCACGGAGACCTTAAATCATTTGTCCGGTTTCAGACTCCAGACTTACAAACACCGCAAATGGGAGAATGTTTTAAAAGAGCCTCTCGACTACAATCGAATGAGCGAAAAAACACTGAATGCCATGTGGGAGACGATTACGGAATATAAAAAGCATTACGTTCCCTATATGAAAAAGAAAGCAGAAAAGTTAGGGCTTGAACGTTTGAGCTTTTATGACGTAGAAGCCCCCTTCGGAGAGGCCGATCAGAAAATGAGCTTCCAAGAAGGAGCAGAGTTCATTATCCAACAGTTCAGGAAGTTCAGTCCCAAAATGGCGGATTTTGCAGAAATGGCTTTTGAAAAAAGGTGGATTGAAGCAGAGGACCGCTCTGGAAAACAACCGGGTGGTTTTTGTACAAGCTTCCCGGACAGTGGGGAAACAAGAATTTTCATGACGTATTCAGGCAGTCCGTCCAGTGTAGCTACACTAGCGCATGAACTTGGTCATGCCTATCATCAGCATGTCATGAATGAATTACCCGAGCTGAATCAAGGGTATGCGATGAACGTTGCGGAAACAGCTTCGACGTTCGCAGAAATGATTGTAGCAGATGCGGCCGTTAAAGAGGCGTCTACGGAAGCTGAAAAAATGGTTTTACTGGAAGATAAAGTCCAGCGAAGTGTCGCTTTCTTCATGAACATCCATGCACGGTTCTTATTTGAAACGCGTTTTTATGAAGAGCGCAAGCAGGGGGTCGTTTCAACAGAGCGACTGAACGAGTTAATGACAGAGGCCCAGCAAGAAGCTTACGTACACACGTTAGACGAATACGATCCGACCTTCTGGGCTTCCAAGTTGCATTTCCACATCACAGATGTCCCTTTCTATAACTTCCCATACACCTTTGGGTATCTTTTCAGCATGGGAATCTACGCGAAGGCACTCGAAGTTGGTCCTGCGTTTGAAGATCGCTATATCGCTTTGCTGCAGGATACAGGAAGGATGAATGTGGAGGACCTTGCGAAGAAACATCTGGATGTAGATTTAGAAGAGAAAGATTTTTGGGTGCATGCATTGGAATTGTGCCTTTCTGACCTTGAGTCATTCATGGATTTAGTTTAAGAGGAGGTGAGAATGATGGAAGAAAAATTGATCCCGCAAGAAGAAAAGGAACGACGGGTTTCACAGTTAGACGGTTGGAAGCTTACGGATGAAAAATTCATTGTCAAGCGGTACCGGTTTGGTGATTTCCTGACGGGCGTCCAGTTCGTTAATCATATCGCCGAATATTCTGAGGACATTCAACACCATCCATTCATCAGCATTGACTATAAAATGGTGACCTTGAAGCTTACTTCCTGGAATGCAAAGGGTCTTACAGAACTTGACCTCTCCTGTGCTGTGAAATATGACGAACTCTATGATTCAATCAAATGAAAAGAAGCCGCTCCTTTCGGGAGCGGCTTCTTTTATGAAGAGGATTGGTCTAGCGACTTCACTTGTTCATCTGTAAATAATGGGGAATCTATTGCTGGCATGGCAAGACACTGGATTTCCTTTTCTGTGAACGGGTGAATCAACGTAAGCCTCGCAGCATGAAGAGCTTGTTTGTAATCGATGCTTCCTTCTCCTCCGTACATTTCATCACCTAGGAGCGGGTGTCCGATATGACTCAGGTGGACTCGGATTTGATGGGTCCTGCCGGTTTGTAACTGTAATTTCACTAAAGAAGCATCATGAGAGCCTTCGTATGAGAGAACTTCGTAATGCGTTTCCGCATGCTGGCCTCCTTGCGAGACTCTTCTTCTTACAGGATGGTGGCGGTCTTTACCGATCGGTTGCTCGATCTTGCCGCGACGTGGTTTCAGCTTCCCGTGTGCCCATGCTAAATACGTTCTTTTAATTTTACGCTCCTGTAACTCTTTTCCGAGCATGGCAATAGCAAGATCATGCTTAGCAAAAAGGATGGCTCCCGAGGTATCCCGGTCCAGACGATGGACATATTTCGGCGTTGCCTCAATGCCATTCATTTGAAAATAAAAAGCTACTCCATTAACAAGAGTATCATGGTCATGGGGTGTATTCGGATGTGTGAACACACCTGCAGGTTTATTGACCACCAGCATATGGTCATCTTCGTAGATGACGTCAATATCCATATATGTCGGGGTAACTTCCAGTGTTTGCGGGCGAAAAAGCCGGACCCGAAGAATGTCACCACTCTTTACTTTAGCTGTTTTCCAATGAGGGCTTTCATTGTTTAAAGTCACTTCTTTGTTGGAACGGAAACTATGCATCAACTTTCTTGGTACATTCCATTCCTTCTTCAGGATTTTTTCGACCGTAAACCCGTCCCAATGTTCAGGGATGATGACTTCAAGCCAATCCCCCATACGTTTCGTCTTCATTTCTACACCTAATTTCCTAAAATACTGAATACCTGGGGCGTTAATCGTACATATTGGTACCAGGTACGAACTGCCCTATATTGTACTCTTTCCTGCACCGTTTACGCAATAATCTCTATGTTGTACCTTGTACACCTGGGAATAAATGGGGGGTCAGGCTTAAAAGGTAAGACTATAACAGTGGAGCTGCTAGCTAGTTAAGAGGATGTACTTAGATTCCTGATGTTAACGATATGTAAAGCCGGTATCTATGGTAATAGAACTATGTTATAATAGAAGGGTTGAATAATTTGTGATACGAAAGAGGTGTGTGCTTCATGCAACACAGAGACGATATTCGTAATATAGCGATCATCGCACACGTTGACCACGGAAAAACAACATTGGTCGACCAAATGCTTCACTATTCCGGAACTTTCCGTGATAACGAGCATGTCGATGAGCGCGCTATGGACTCTAATGATTTGGAAAAAGAACGCGGCATCACGATTTTAGCCAAAAATACCGCCATCAATTATAATGATGCGCGTATAAATATTCTAGATACACCGGGTCACGCTGACTTTGGTGGAGAAGTGGAACGTATTCTCAAGATGGTTGACGGTGTACTTCTTGTAGTTGATGCTTATGAAGGCTGTATGCCTCAAACACGTTTTGTGTTGAAAAAAGCATTGGAACAAAAATTGACACCGGTTGTCGTTTTGAATAAAATCGACCGCCCGAATGCTCGCCCGGATGAGGTTGTCGATGAAGTTCTTGATCTGTTCATCGAGCTTGGCGCTGATGATGAGCAGCTGGAATTCCCTGTCGTTTATGCTTCTGCATTAAACGGAACCTCAGGAGATGAACCAGAGGATCAGCAGGAAACAATGGATCCGATTTTCAAATTGATCATGAACAACATCCCTGCTCCCGTTGATACAAAAGAAGATCCCTTACAATTCCAGGTGACGCTGCTTGATTATAATGATTATCTTGGCCGTATCGGAGTTGGGCGTGTCTTTAATGGCTCAATCAAAGTAGGCCAGCAAGTATCCTTGATGAAGAAGGATGGATCGGTGAAGAATTTCCGTGTTTCCAAGTTGTTCGGTTTCATCGGTTTGAAACGTGTTGAAATCGAAGAAGCCAAAGCGGGAGATATTATCGCCCTTGCTGGCTTGGAAGATATCAACGTCGGAGAAACTGTGTGTCTACCTGAACACCAGAATGCGATGGAAATCCCTCGTATTGACGAACCGACACTACAAATGACATTCCTTGTTAACAACAGTCCGTTTGCCGGGCGTGAAGGTAAATATGTAACGTCCCGTCAAATCGAAGAGCGTTTGATGACACAACTTGAGACGGATGTCAGCCTACGTGTCGATCCAACAGATTCGCCGGATGCCTTTACGGTTTCAGGACGTGGTGAACTTCACCTTTCCATCCTAGTGGAAAACATGCGTCGTGAAGGTTATGAACTTCAACTTTCCAAGCCGAAAGTTATCCTGAAAGAGATCGACGGTCAAACGTGTGAACCGGTAGAACGTGTTCAAATCGATACTCCTGCCGAATACCAAGGTGCGGTTATGGAATCTATTGGTTACCGTAAAGGTGAAATGCAGGATATGGTCAATGATGGGAATGGTCAAGTCCGTCTTGAGTTCTTAGTACCATCTCGTGGTCTGATTGGTTATTCCACAGAGTTCATGACGCAGACACGCGGCTACGGAATCTTGAACCATACCTTTGATGGCTATGCCCCACTTGTAAAGGGTCAAGTCGGTGGACGTCGTGAAGGTGTTCTGGTTTCTCTTGATAAAGGGAAAGCCTCCACTTATGGAATCATGAACCTTGAAGATCGTGGAACCATTTTCGTTGAACCTGGTACAGAAGTGTATGAAGGAATGATCGTTGGTGAACACAACCGTGAAAACGATCTTACCGTTAACATCACAAAAGAGAAACATTTGACCAACATCCGTTCAGCGAACAAAGATACGACGAATACAATTAAGAAAACTCGCCAAATGACGCTTGAAGAAGCCATTGAGTATCTTGATGATGATGAATATTGCGAAGTAACGCCTGAAAATGTTCGTCTTCGTAAAAAATACTTGAATAAGAACGAACGTGAAAAAATGGCGAAGAAGAAAAAGCTTCAAAATACAGAAGTATAATCACTTAAAGAAAAGCCCGGGACCTAACCAATAGGCCCCGGGCTTTCTATGTTTTTACTCGACTACTTCGAGCGTCTCTTTTTGATGTCCGTGGATCTCTTCTGCAGGTTTCTCATAGTGAATGTTGATGGTGTATGAACCAGTTTCAGGGAATGTATAATTCGCTGTGTACTCTCCAGGTTCCTCTTCTACGGCATCGATGTAGGTATGTTTTTCCATTAAATCAGAACTAATTTCGTAGCGTACAAGTGCTTCTGAAAAAGGCTCTTCCATATGGTTGATATGTGCTGTCAACGTCGATGTTTCTCCAGCTTTAAAAATCTGCTCTGACATCAAGTGGACCATGAACTTTCCACTGCTATCTCCATGGTCGTGCCCACTGGCTTCTGCCTGTTGTCCGACTGCCACTTCGTTTTGCGGCATCGTGTGAAGGTCTCCAACTTGAGTATGGGCGATGACCTGGTATGTGCCTTCTTTCTCAAAGCTGTAGTCGATGGTATAAACTCCATCTTCTGTATGCTTTGCTTTAATCGTGTCTGATGAATCCTGCCCCTCTTCACTGTGCCAAATCTCAAATTCCACATACTCTGCATCCGGGACAGGCTCTCCACCCTGAGTGACAATTGCTTGAATAGTGGTATCGTCGTTTGCAGGGAGTGGCTCATGCTCGAAATTCACTTGTACTTCAGGAATTTCAGCCACCTTGTTATTTTCCTCAGCGGCAGTGGAATCCTGTTCGTTATTGTTTGAAGAACAAGCACTGATTACTAGTAATAAAATAATGGATAATAATACTTTTTTCATATGGCATCTCCTTTATCTGTGTATTGGAGTCTTTAGTTGTCCAAGCCTACAATTAGGATATCATTTAAAGCTTTGACATTCCTGCTTAATTTTAGACTATCTTGTGACAATACATGAGGAAAAAAAAGAGAGGGAGCTGTTGGAAGCTTCCCTCTACTTGACGTTGTCGTTATTCCAATCATACGTATAAAAACGTTCGTCTGTCACCCATTTTAATGCTTCAGGGTCATTTACTTTGATGCCTTCCTCAAGCATCTCAAGCATTCTTGCTGTTTGAGAAATGTGAGCGCGCATCGCTGCCAATTTTTCATTCTGCACGGAGCGGATGTCATTGATGACATCCGGCTGTCCCAATTTCTCTTCTGTATCATTGGCAAAAGCTACGGCGTGAAACTTAGGTCGATCTTTTTCATCCATTTCCCTCAATGCGCGTACGACTGCGCGTGCCGTCGCTTCATGGTCAGGATGGACAGCGAATCCAGGATAGAAACTGATGACCAAAGAGGGTTGCAGTTCATCCACCAAATGGCGGACCATGTCTTTCATTTCACGATCGTCTTCAAATTCAAGCGTCTTATCTCTCAACCCCATCATTCGAAGGTCTTCAATGCCCATCGCTTCGGCAGCTTTAACTAATTCTCTCTTTCTGATTTCAGGAAGGGACTCTCTCGTTGCAAACGTAGGTTTTCCGAGATTGCGCCCCATCTCTCCAAGCGTGAGACACGCATAGGTAAGGGGTGTTCCTTGTTTTATATAAGAGGAAATTGTCCCGGAAACTCCGAACGCTTCGTCATCGGGATGCGGGAAAATAACGAGTACATGTTTTTCTTGTTCGATCATATTCTTTCACTCCTTCAAGAGGATCACTAACCTACATTATTGCTTAAATCAGAAAAAATGAAAAGTCATTTGTTTATAAGCTTTTCTCATTCCATCACTTATTATTTAACTAACGCTCCCGTTTGTGGAAGACTCAGTTTCGAGACTTTTGTTGGGTGGCTGGGGGCTGCGGGGAATAGCTCGCTTTCCGCGGGAGCGCGGGGAGCCTCCTCGGACTGCGTCCTGTGGGGTCTCACCAAGCACTTTTTCCTCGTAGATATCCGGTTTCAGCGCCTAGCGGCTAGTGAGACTTCCCTCGCTTCTGTACGATAAGTCAACATCGAATCACTCCGTTCTCCGTGTTTCCTTTATCTCCGCCAGCTCATTCCAGTCCATACGCCGCTGATCAAGGCGCCTGCACACTTAAGTTAGGAGTCTCGCCATTCCCCTCCGCCCCTTTGCTATGTGGAAGATTCTCGAAACCATTACTATAAGGTGAGTTCGTTTGATTATGAGAAATGGATGATAGAACATCTCCCCCAGCACTGAAAAGCTTGATCCAGAGCGCTTTATACCTCTAACAGTTGGACGGTGGAAGACCCTCCGACTTTGTACAGGGGTTAATTTTTCCCTTACATCGAAAGGGGTGGTTGGGAAGCTGCGAGACTCCCGTGGGAGAAAGGAGATCGGCGAGATCCCGCAGGGCGGTAGCCCGAGGAAGCTCGCCACTCCCCCACAGGAAAGTGTTCAAATGCGGAATTGCCCTGGTAGACACGACTGTCATAAGCAGCACAGCGAAGGAATGTGCCCTTTCATTCCTTCGCTGTGCTGCTTATGACGCGAGTGTCTGGGCGATGGAGCTAGACGAGTAGCTTCCCAGCCACCCCTGACGCCCAATAGCATAACGAACCCCGAAAATATCTCGATACTGAGTCTTCCACAATCCTGCCACTTATTTTAATAACTCTCTAGTATAGCTATTTTCCTATAATCAAGCTTTGGGTTTATGTTTTCCCTTTTAAAGGAAAGCAATCCTTAGATTGTAAAATGAAGGGAGTTATTGAAGATGGAAGAGAGAATCGAGCATTTGACTAATTGGTTGCGGACGAAGACAGAAGAAGCAGGTGCAGATGGACTTTTAGTGGGAATCAGCGGGGGGATTGATTCTGCAGTCGTCTCCTTTTTAATCAAACGTGCGTTTCCTGAAAATTCTCTAGGAGTCATTCTGCCGATAAAACAAGGCGTTGAAGACCAGACCGATGCTCTGGCTGTTGTGGAAGGGGCAGACCTTGATTATGTAGGAATTGAGTTAACCTATGCGTATCAAACGACTTACGATACTGTTAAAAAACAGTTGGATGAAAAAGGCGATTGGAACGATGATAAGTCACAGCTTGGTAGTGCGAACCTTCAAGCGAGGCTTCGTATGAGTACGCTTTATGCTGTTGGAAACAACTATAACTACCTTGTCGTAGGTACGGATAATGCCGCAGAAGATTATACCGGCTACTTTACGAAATACGGAGATGGCGGAGTCGACCTAGTTCCTTTGATCAATCTAAGGAAAGAAGAAGTGAAGGAAATGGCAATGGCACTGAATGTCCCGGACTCGATTGTTCATAAAAAACCGAGTGCAGAACTTTGGGAAGGGCAGACAGATGAAGAAGAACTGGGGATGTCCTATGATACGATCGATGCTTATTTGAGAGGGGAAAAGATCGATCCCGAAGATGAAAAGAATTTAAAAGAACTTCACAAGAAGACCGAACATAAACGGCAGATTCCTGCAGGCCCCGAACGCTTCTAAGGAGAGTGATTATAGAATTATGAGCCAGGATACAGCACTCATCATCATTGATATGATTAATAAAATGGATTTTGATGGTGGAGAAAACCTACTAGAAAACAGTCTTCCTGTCGCAAAGCGTTTGAGTGAATTCAAAAAAGAGGTCAAACAGCAGGGCATGCCAGTGATTTATGTGAATGATAACTTTGGGCTTTGGCAGGACAATGCAACTGAATTGTTGGAAGAATGTAAAAAGGGGATAGGAAAACCAGTGGTTGAACAAATGGAGCCTGATGAAGATGATTACTTTATTATTAAGCCGAAGCATTCGGGCTTTTTTGGAACACAGTTAAGTATTCTCTTAGACCATCTAGAGGTGAAGAACCTTATTTTGACTGGAGTAGCTGGTGATATCTGTGTCATTTTTACGGCGAATGATGCTTATATGAGGGAATATAATATTTGGGTGCCGGAAGACGGGACAGCGTCTGAGTATAAGGGTGATAATAAAAATGCTTTAAGAATCGTGAAGCGATCTTTAGGTGCTAGAACAGATTCCTTAGATCTCTCCCTAATAAATGATATTTTCAACAGTTGACAGTATGGAGTCCCTGTCATATATTATAAGGGAACACAGGTGATGGTTTCACGAATGTAACTTTAAACCCGTGAAGGAGAAATGATTTATGAGTGTGGTTGTTCTTAACTAATCCATGAACTGGATACGTCCTGAAAAAAGTGTGCGAAAGCATGCTTGGTTTGCTATACCCTTTTTCAGGAACAGTTAAGAACAAGCATAAGCATAGCCGGATAAAACGATCCTAAAAGCTATGACTGGCTTATTCAGTCATAGCTTTTTTTTCGTACATTCGTGGAACTGTATTCTTTATGAGTCCCTACGGAGTCCGCAGCGAGCTATCTTTAGCTTGGTGCGGACTTTTTTTATGATCACCTGTCAAATTGAGGAGGAAAAAACATTGAATCAGCAAACATTTGAAAGTTTAGGATTAAACAATATTTTAACAAGAGTTAGTGATTTCGCTCATACCGACCAAGGAAAAGAAACGATCCTGAGCCTGAAGCCAATGAATGACCAGAAAAGGTTGGAAAGAATGCAAGCGGAAGTCAAAGAGGCGAGAGCGATTATCGATCATCACAGTCATGTACCCATTCATACCCTGGGTGATATTCAAATCATGATTGATCAAGGGAACAAAGGAATTTTTATCCGTCCGCAGCAATTTGGTTCCCTCGTTTCTTTTCTTGAGCATTGTACAAAGTTGAAGAGGTTTATGAAAGATAAGCAGATTCTGGCTCCGACCATCTCACTATATGTCGATTCCATCTCAGATTTATCCCAATTGGAAGAGGAGATTTATGGGAAGATACGTCATGGGCAGGTCGATGAGTCTGCATCGAAAGAGTTAGGAAAACTGAGGAGAAAAATAGACAAGACTCTCAGTGATATGAAAACGAGGATGGAAAGTTCAGCGAAAAAGTACAGCTCTTTTCTTCAAGAGACGAGACCGGTGGATAAAGGAGGTCGGTTAACCCTTCCTGTAAAAAGAGAGAACCGTTCAAAAGTGAAGGGGGTCATCCTCGATCAATCTTCTTCTGGCGCCACATTATTCATAGAACCGAAAGAAGTGACGTCTCTTCAAGAGCAAGTCGTACTTTTGAAAATGCAGGAAGAGCAGGAGGTGGAAAGGATTCTTTATGCCTTGACCGACTCTGTACTGGAAAAGGAATATGAGTTGAATATTGCTATGGAAACGATGCACCAGTACGATGTTCTTTTTGCAAAAGCGAAATACAGTAAATTGATTGATGGACATTCACCGTCCTTTTCACAAGGAGAGATTGAGATTAGAGAGGGGCGTCATCCTCTACTAGGGGAAAAAGCCGTCCCGTTGAATCTCCATATGGGTGTGGATGATCAAGCTCTGCTTATCACTGGGCCGAATACAGGAGGGAAGACGGTAACGTTAAAAACGGTGGGCTTGTTTTGTTTGATGGCGCAATGTGGACTTCCGATTTCTGCACAACCCGGTACCAGGTTGCCTCTTTTCCAACATGTGTTTGTTGATATTGGTGATGGGCAGAGTATTGAAGAGAATTTGAGCACCTTCAGTTCAAGGCTCACGAATTTAATTCACATCCTGCAACAAGCGAATGATCATTCATTGTTACTACTGGATGAAATCGGTTCTGGAACAGATCCTGGTGAGGGGATGGGCTTAGCCACAGCTATTCTGGATCAACTCGCCAATAAAGGCTCCACCATTTTGGCGACCACTCACTATAGTGAAATGAAAACGTATGCCATGGAGAAAGAGGGCTTCATGAATGGAGCGATGGAATTTGACTTGGAAACCCTCAAGCCTACCTACCAGCTGCAAGTAGGGACAGCTGGGAAAAGTCAGGCGTTTGATATCGCTTATAAATTAGGGCTTCATCCGGAAATCCTCAATCATGCTTATGGCATCACATATAAGCAAGAAGGGAACTTTACGCAAGAGGATAAGCTTTTAAAAAATCCGTCCTATGCTAAGCAGGTAGCGATCAATAGGTATAGACAAAAACGCAAAGCTCAGAAGAAAGAGAAAGCGGAATTTCAAATGGGGGACAATGTATGGATTCCTGCAGAAGAGGAAATGGGTATTGTTTATAAAGGCCCGGATGCCCTCGGGAATTATATCGTCCAAGTGAAAGGAGAAAAGAAAGAGTACAATCATAAACGCTTGAAACTCCATATTTCAGCCGATGAACTTTATCCAGAGGATTATGATTTTGATATTATTTTTAAATCTAAGGAATACAGGAAAATTAAAAAAGTAATGGATCGGAAACATGTAGATGGCTTAACTTTGGAAGATGAAGAATAAAATTACACATCGCGAAAGAGTCAGCATTTCAATTGCCACAGATTTACGTGTTATTCTGAAATAAACACCCAAAAGAGGGGGGGAGACTGTGAAGAAGCGGACAAAATGGGTCATCATTATAGCTGTACTTTCCATCGTTGCTGTTCTTGCTATCCCGGAAGCTTATGCCTATTTAACAAAAAGAAATTATGATAGTGAAGCTGTGACAGCAAAGGAAATACCTGACGGATACGAGGTGGCGACTCTGGCTGGAGGGTGCTTTTGGTGTATGGAGCCTCCATTTGAAAAATTGAAAGGTGTCCATAGTGTCATATCCGGTTATACGGGAGGGGAAACGGAAAATCCTTCTTATGATGAAGTATCGTCTGGAGGTACGGGCCATATTGAGTCTGTGCAAGTCTACTATGATCCAGACGTCATCTCCTATGAACAGATTCTCGATGTTTTCTGGAGGCAAATCAATCCGACCGATGACGATGGTCAGTTTGTGGATCGAGGATACCAATATACGACCGCTATTTTTTATCACACCCCTGAACAGGAGGAAATTGCTGAGCAATCTAAACAAGACCTCCAACATTCAGGTCGCTTTCAGAAGGAATTAGTCACTCCGATAAGGGAAGTGGAAGAGTTTTATAAAGCGGAGGAATATCACCAGGATTATTATAGAAAAAATAAACTGCGCTACGATTTTTATCGTGGAAACTCCGGCCGTGATCAGTATTTAGAAGAAAAATGGGGAGAGGACTTAGAAGTGAACCTTCCTAAGAAATAATCTTTTTCACTTCACCTCTGTCTCTTATACCAAAACAAACCCCCTTCGCTACCGCGAAGGGGGTTAAATTATTGATATTCAATAACTCTCTGTTTCTTTAGGAATGGAAGGATTCGCATCCGTATCCATATTTGTATAGCCCACATAACTAAAACCGATGACAATCATCATAAGAATGGCTAATAAAATTCTTCTCATTACATTTCCTCCATCACTACAAAACGACAGAAAAACGAGTGTTTTGTCGAATATTGTAGATTGCTGCTTACTCTATTGTAATCGCTCGAAAATAAGATTACAAGCCTATCATAAGTCTATGAAACCATTTTTAAGCCGATGACTCCGGCAACGATACAAGTAATGAACAACAGACGTTTCCGGTTCGCTGTTTCTTTAAAGAAAAATATGCCCAGCAGCACGGTACCCGCTGACCCGATTCCTGTCCATATTCCATAAGCTGTTCCTATTGGAAGATCTTTTAAAGATAAAGAAAGGAAATAGAAGCTTGCCGCACCTGCAAGGATGGCCATGAACGCCGGTTTACGTTTTTGAAAGCCATCGGACAGCTTTAAGAAGAACATCGCCGTCATTTCTCCTACTCCAGCCATCATTAAGAATACCCATGCCATACTTATCCCTCCTCTTGTATCTGTTCTGTATTATTTGTCTCAGACATTTTCAAACCAATAATCCCAGTAATTAAAAGCATAATAAAAAAGACTTTCCCAGCTCCGCCTCCGTCGCCAAGAAAGATCATCCCGATTAAAGCTGTACCTGCTGCGCCAATCCCTGTAAATATCGCATAACCTGTCCCGATATCAATGACTTTTAATGCTTTCGTAAAAAACGTGAAGCTGATCACGATACAAATGACGGTAATGGTTGAAATGAGAGGGTCTGTGAATCCCTTTGACAATTTCAAACCAACAGCCCATCCGATTTCAAAAAAAGCACCGAAGAATAAATAAATCCATGCCATCGTTTCATACCTCCCTAGTGCTCTGGGTTTTTAATGCCAAGCCAGAAAATCTGCCAGCTTGCTTCTTGTCTCTCTTCAAAAACATCCCGGTCATAAAAATTTTCTTCCAAAAACAAACCGTCAACCAACGTATAAAAAGCAGATGTTAGCGTATCTGTAGAAAGAGGGCGGATAATTTCCATCTCTTTTCCACGTTCAAATACCGGTCGGATGATCTCAGTCATGCAGTCTTCCACCATTAAGAAGACCTTCTTAATTTCATCTGCGAATTCTTCGGGAGGAAAAAAGGTGACACGCTTGAAGAACATGCCTTCTGTTGAATGAGCCATATGTTCCAGGTAAACACGATAGATCTCGTGAAGATGATCAGCCACTGAGTCCTGCTGTATAGCTTCTGCTTGATTCATCAAATGACTCTTTTCTCTCTCTCCCACGTCATATAGAACATGAAGAAAGATATCTTCTTTATTATCAAAATGGTTATAAAGAGAAGGTTTCTTTATTCCAACTGCTTCCGCAATATTGGCAAGGGTCGTGTTTTCGTACCCATAATTGGCAAAGAGCTTTAGACTCTCATCAATAATCGTTTCTTTTGTCACTCAGCTCTCTCCTTTCACTAACTAACGTTTGTTAGTTTTATTTTATCACGGCACGTGATCGTTGTCCAGAACTCTAAATTCGACATGTTTAGTCATGAATAATGAAGGGAATGCTTTATTATAAGAGGTCTTATACCATAATAGGAAATGGTTAGAACAAAGGCGCATATTGGTGCTTCCAGGTGCCTGACACTAAAACAGAAGGGGATTGAATCGGTGAACCAATATAAACTGGATCGATACGAAGGGGCTTATGCGATTTTGGTCGAAGAATCCGAATTTAAGAATGAACTTTCTGTACTCAGAGAGAGGCTAAGCTTTGTAAAACCAGGTGATTATGTTGAAATAGAATTCGATTCCATAGGTAATCTAAAACATGTAGCCATCTTGTCTAAGTGTGACAAAATGGAAAAAGCTTAAGAAGAAGTGCGTCAGCGGCTCAGCTCTTGAACCGTTGCCGCACTTCTTTTTTTGACCCCTATCCTGCCATTATGTTGAAGATATGGAAGTCTATTGATATTTATTCATAATATTTAGATAATAGTGTCGAATTACCTTGCATTTCTCTTCTATATCCTCATAATAAAAGTAAGAGATTTGTACTGGGGGGATACTCATGCTATTAAGGAATGCGATGGACCTTTTGGATGAGGGGGTGGTGATCAGTGATGAAGAATACACGATCACCTATGTCAACCCTGCCTATGTTAGGATGTTCCAATTACAGGAAGAACGCATTGTTGGAGAGAAACTCAATCATCTGTATCCGGAGTTGGCACCAGAGAAAAGAATCCTATCTAAGTCTATTAAAGAAAAAAAAGATATAGACTTTGAAGGAATGGAGTTTCAGTGGCAGGGGATGGACATGGTGCTGCACATTTCTACAAAACGTTTCATTCATGAAGGGGAAAGCTTTATTCTCATCCGTATATTTAATATGACGGAGCAGTCGAGAAGAGAGAAGGAGTTAATCCATATGATTGAAGAAATGACAGCAAATATCGTGACCATTGCTAAAGGTTATGCCCTTTTACCATTACAGCCTATTTTAAGAGAGGAACAGCGTCATATCTTATTAGAGAGAGTACCTGTTTTATGTCAGGAACAGAATGTGAGTCGACTGGCGATCCAGTTTTCGGGCATTACTTCGATTGATGAAGAATGGGCGGTCCTTTTGAAAAACCTGATGATGAGCCTTAAGTTGTTGGGCATAGAAGTTGTTCTTGCTGGCATGCGTCCACAGGTAGTGATGGAATTTGCGCAAAATCATATCCAACTTGATGGTGTCCGTACATTTATGAACGTGCAGCAAGCAACGAAGTATTTTTTGGAAACAGGGTTGAAGCCGAACTTCAAATAAATACAGAGTTACATGCATGTTTGTTGCTTGGCTTCTATATCCACCTCGATTCAAAAAAGTTTAAAAAAACAGGTTCATTTCCCGCCGACCATATGTTTAAAACCCCATATAAAATCACCAACGATACCCAAGTATTGCTTTCCTTATGAAAACTTGATTGTAAGAACGCCGTGTCCTCTTCCTCCTTCATTAATTTAAGGACTAGTCAGGGCTTTTTCGACTTTGAAATCTTTAAGTGAGATTTTTTCTCGCGTGCTTTTTATCGCCTTTCTTTCATCTATAAAGAACCATACACACTCTCTGCTTTCTAGTGTGCTATAATACAAACAAATGTTCTTGAAAGGTGATCGATATGGAAGAACTATTGGACGGACTCAATCCATCCCAACAAGAAGCGGTCGTATCTACAGAAGGTTATGTTCGTGTCATCGCCGGGGCAGGTTCCGGCAAGACACGAGCCTTAACTCATCGGTATGCTTTCATCGTGAATGAACTCGGGATCGATCCTGCTAATATGCTGTCTGTGACTTTTACAAACAAAGCAGCCCATGAAATGAGACGGCGGGTAAAAAAATTGATTGGTGGAGAGCAGGACACAGGGTTTATAACTACGTACCATGGGTTTTGTGTACGTGTCCTGCGTGAAGACATCCACCGTCTCTTTTATCCGAAGAATTTTGTCATTTTGGACGTGGAGGATCAGAAGATTCTATTGAGAGAGATCTTTGAAGATATGGGATTAAAGCTCAATGACAAAACGTTCAAAAGAATTCTTGATAAGATTGGTATTCTTAAAGGAAACACACATTATGTCCAACAAATGATTCTACGTGGAGCCATGCCTTCTGTAGAAGATTCAGGAGACCTCGACAGTCAGATTATTCAACAGTACCTCAAGAAGCAGAAGCGGGTGTACGGGCTGGATTTTGATGATTTACTAAATTTTGTTTTTACTCTTTTCGAGCAGAATAAGGAAGTGCTTGAAAAGTGGCAGGATCGACTTTTTTACATACAGGTCGATGAATTTCAAGATAGCAGCTTAAAGCAATTTGAACTTGTGAAGATGCTTTCAGAAAAACAGGGGAATCTCTTCGTCGTTGGTGATCCCGATCAAACGATTTATGAATGGCGTGGCGCAGACCCTAAGTATATGGTGGACTTTGAAACTTACTTTCCTGATGCTCAGACCATCTTTTTGAAGGAAAACTATCGTTCCACACCGGAGATTCTTTCTTTAGGAAACGCCTTAATCCGTAACAATTACTTTAGAGTGGATAAGGATATGCTTCCTGTTAATCCTCATGGTGTGAAAGTGGTGCATTATCATGGCAAGGATGAGATAAAAGAAGCAAAATGGATCGTGAATCGTATTAAACAGCTCGTGGAAAATAAGAAAGCGAATTTGAGTGAGATCGCCATTTTGTATCGAGCGAATTACTTATCCCGTTTCGTAGAACAGGAACTCATAGCTGAAAATATTGAATATAAGATTTTCGGAGGATTTAAGTTTTTTGATCGTCTGGAAATTAAGGATGCCCTCGCTCACTTGAAGATGATCGCTTTTCAGGATGATTTGTCTTTCAGTCGTATTATCAATGTACCCAAGCGTCAAATTGGAAAGAAGCGGATGGGTTTTCTTAGGGAAAAGGCGGAAGAGGAGGGGGAATCCCTCTATGAAACACTGAAAAAATATGCGGATCATGATCGATTGAGGCGCACAGGCGCACGCACTTTCATCGAAGCCATTGAGTATTTGAAGGGAATTCGAAGCAAAAGAAAAGTATCAGAACTGCTGCAGGAAGCCATGCAGGTGACAGGATACGAAGCTTATCGGCGGGAGGATGGAGACCAGGAGAGGTTGGATAATATGACTGAACTCCTTCATTCCATCGTCCAGTATGAGCAGACGCTCGGAGAAGAGATTGATTTGGACGAATATTTACAAATGGTTGCCCTCTACTCAGATAATGACCGGGCAGATCAGGTGGATTCCGTTAAACTCATGACCATTCATACAGCCAAAGGGTTGGAGTATCCTTATGTATTCGTTATTGGTATGTCAGAAAGTGTTCTCCCCAATGTTCGTGCAATCAGGCAGCGGAAAGAGAGAGGTCTGGAAGAGGAACGCCGGCTTGCCTATGTAGCCGTGACGAGAGCGGAACAGGAACTCTATTTAACTGAATCTGAGGGTTTTCAAAATGGAGGGCAAAAAAAATACCCTTCCCGTTTTATATTCGAAGTCGAAGATCACTTCTATGACCGTATCGGAGAATTGGATGCATCTCTCATTGAAGAAGCGAAAGAATATATTCGTGCTTCTCATCGTCTGGAGAGAGAGCCTGCTGGTGACTATCTCGAAAAAGGCACCAGAGTCAAGCATCCGGTTTTTGGTGAAGGTTCTATCAAAGAAATCGATGAGAAGAAGAATAATTACATGGTATTTTTTGATCGACTAAAAGCTCCGAGACCGATCAGTCGAAACTTTAAAAAACTAGAAAAACTATAAGGAAATCAGAAGACCCGTCACGTTTATACGTGACGGGTCTTCTTTAGGAATCCCATGATATAGGGATATAAAGTTTTATATAGCGTTTGCAATATTCATTGCATTTTCTGCCCGTTCCTCTTTAGGACCATAGTATTTAAGCTGATAGATGACGTCCAGATCTCCATCATACCATTCTACGAAAATGTGGTCTTTCTTTTCCTGGACACCAGCTACAGCTCCTGAATTTAGAGGGACCTGCATTTCGGATTCTTGAAGAATATTTTCAGGATCAAACAAGGTGCTCACCATGGCTTTATCTGAACCATCTGATAGATAGAGGACCTCGACTCTTTTGTCTTCCACCTTTGACTCCACCTGGGTGACTTCGAAAGGCACATCTTCAGGAAGACCAAGCTTCTCCTTTTTCTCATCCGATAAGTCCTCCACCGGCTGAGCGAACGTCTGAGGATAAGCTGTTTTTAAATCCTCAAGCGATAAATTTTGAGAAGAACAAGCGGCGAGAAAAATCAATGTCGTGAACAGTAGTATTCTTTTCCACATGTTTTCCACTCCTTGAACAATAAAAGAAAAACTTCCGTTCACATTTTACCATACTTTCCTCCATCTGATGATTGAGAATTCTGATTTGTATCCCATCCTATCGCAGAATTTTGTTAGAGGTGTACGGAATTTTTGCATGAATATTTAGAAGTATTTAAAAAATAGTCGAATTTTCTCATATAAATTGAAACGTTTAAGGGAATTAAACGTAATAAAGAGTAGATAAATAGAATCAATAAGACTGGGTGACGGCTCAAAGGGGAAAATCTTAATCACAGTGAAAGGTAGGATGACATGGAATCTATTCAAATTCGTACGTTTCTTGAGAAAGATTTTGACGCTCTCCAGCAACTAAATGAAAAAGAAGGATGGAGCGGCCTTGTGGAACGTGGGGAGGAAACCCTATGCTCCTGGCTGAATTCAGAACCCGCTTTGGTGGCGGTTGTAAATCATGAAGTTGTCGGTTTTCTCCGAGGACTGACAGATGGGTCCATTACGTTGTATGTGTGCGACCTACTGGTGAAGGAAAGTTTTAGAAATCAGGGAATTGCGGAGAAATTGATTCAAACCGCTCACGAGTGCTATCCAAGTACACGTGTGGAAATGCTGGCTTCAACAAAGTCGGAGGGATACTATGTGAATCAAGGGTACCGATCCTTTTATGGATTCAGAAAATCTGCTGAAGAAATGTAAAAAACAACTGACCCGATGTGATCGGGTCAGTTGTTTTCTTTTATATACTCGGCTTCTTCCTCAGGACTGAGGAGACGTCTGGCTTTTCCGATTGTACCACGCTGCATCTCCCAAATGGTGTTATGGTCAGCTACAGCATTTGAATAATCTCCATCCGCCCATTTCATTAAAATTTGTTTATAAACATGCTTATTAGTTAAGTCATTCGTTTCTAAATGTTCGAGCAGCCAGGATATGCGAAGGGGGTGAATTTCAAAAAAGGTCCACTTTTCATCTGCTTTCACTTTTTGATGTGACATGGCATGAATGTATTCCTGATATTCTTTGTCTGTTAACTCCGGTCCGGAAATCTCTCCTCCAAAAGGATTTTTTCCATCTCTCTCATAGGCTCTCAGTTCTTCTGCATTCACTGTTCCGGTTACACCCTGCGCTGTGGATGCCCCCTGAGTTTGTACGTACAAATAGGCTCCTGTCACGGCACCAATACATAGGCAGAATGAAAACCATACAATTAATCTCTTCATGTACAGCCCCCTTAAAAATGTTTACCAGTAATTTCTATTATATAGGAAGGGGAAGAGTAGAAAAAGAGAATCGGCGCAAATAAACTTGTATGACCTCTCCTTAGCTATCGACATAATGAGCTAATTTAGCTGCGAATGAGCGTGGGATGAGCTTGGAGGCATAGGCCAATCCCTGGTTCATCATGCCGGGGATAACCACACGTTTTCCTTTAACAAAACCAAGAAATCCGGACTTGGCTACTGATTCCGGGGACATGGTACTGTTTACAAGTTTCGTATGCTCCGCTTTAGCTGCTTTGAAGAAGTTGGTATCTGTTGCACCCGGACACAAGGTGGTAACCGTTACACTTGTATCTTTCAACTCCTCTACAAGAGCTTCTGAGAGGGAAAGGACGTAAGCTTTGGAAGCATAGTACACGGCCATTTTAGGACCAGGCTGGAACGCTGCCGTGCTCGCTACGTTCAAGACTCCTTTAGGAATGGAGCGGAAGCGGGCGGCTTTGATCTCAGGTAAAAACAAGTGGGTCAGTTCAGTTAGGGCATTAATATTGACCTGCAACATTTTTTGTTGGTCTAATAATGGGAGGTCTTCAAATAGTCCATTCAAACCAAAACCAGCGTTATTGATAAGGACGGTGACGTTGAGACCGAGCTCTTTCACTTTACTATACACAACTTCAGCTGCTCCTGGTTCTGATAGATCCTGAGGAATGATGGTGATTGGATGACCATCCAGTTCTTCTTTTAACTGTTGAAGTTTGTCTTCAGATCGTGCGACGACAATCAAGTTATACCCTGATTTAGCAAACAGACGGGCGAATTCGTATCCAATACCACCCGAGGCTCCTGTGATCAATGCAGTTGGCTTCATGAAAATCTCTCCTTTAACAACTTCTTATGCAATAGATGCTAATAGTCTATACCCTATTACCGAGAAGAACAAATCACACACCCTTTTCCCATACATAACCAGACCAGGTCATCCATCATTTGGATGACCTGGTCTGGTAGGTTTTAGGTGGGTTTTGGCTATACAATCTCTCTTCGCTTCAGTGTCTGGATGGCTCCGAAAAGCAGGGAAATGATCAACAGTATGGTGATCAGGGCTGCCATCCAAAGGTCTTGACCGACTTCTCCGCTTCTTAGTAAGGCAGGGAGGTGGGAAGTGATAGTTGTTGGGCTCCATTCCAATAGGTGGGAAAAAATACTTGTTATTAAATTTAATACAAGGATGATGCTGATCGTTAAGAATAAAACAACGCCGGGAATTTTCGTCCATGTGTTCATGAAGAGACTAATACTGATGACGAGAATGATATACAAACTATAAAAAGCAGCTGTACTCAATGCATACATGAAGGATACGTCACCAAAAAGAAGTTGAACATAATACCAGCTTGCTATTAAGCCGACAAAAGTAGAAAGAAGGACGAGCGTGACATGGGCTGCCCATTTGGCCGTCACATAGGCAGTATAGGAGACCGGCTTTACAAGAATCAGCTCAGCCACTCCTGATTTTCGTTCTCCAGCAATCGTTCCCATTGTAATTAAAGTAATGACGAGCACTCCGAGTGTATTTATTTGGGAGATACTCATCATAAATACGTTCGCTGCCGGTGGTGTTGGAATATCAAAGACCGCTCCTTCTGGAAGCCCCCCTGTGGATTCGAGTATTTGAGGAAGATAATAGGTTGTCAAAGGATCCATAATGCAAAATAGAATGAAGACAAGAGGAACCCATATCCATTTGTAATTTCTCGCGGATTCCAGGCATTCCTTTTTATAAATGGTCAGCCATTGCATGTTCATTCACCACCTTCATGAATAGATCCTCAAGCGTCGTCTGTCCTACTTCAAAGAAAAGAAGCGGCCATTGTTCCTTGGTTACAAGCTCTAAGAGAGCATCACGAGCCTCTGTCACATTTTGTACATACACATGGATCTTTTGTTTTTGGACATCTGTATGCGTAACAAAAGGGAGCGTCTCCAGTTTCTCTTTGAATGGCTTTACGTTTCCTTCCAAACGAAGAGTAACCTTATCTACCTGGTGTCGTTCCTTGACGTCTTGAAGAGAGCCTGATTCTACGATCTCTCCTTTATGCATAAGAAGAATTTCGTCACTTGCTTCCTCTGCATCACTCAGGATATGTGTGGAGTAAAGGAGGGTCGCTTCCTGCTTTAATTCTTCCATCAAATTTAATACATCACGACGGCCGATGGGGTCTAATGCGGACACCGGTTCATCAAGCAAAAGAACGCTCGGCTTGTGGATCATCGCCTGGGCAATTCCCAGTCTTTGTTTCATTCCACCTGAGTAACTGGATATTTTTCGGTTTTTCGCATCCGCAATCCCGACACGCTCGACCAATTCTTCCGCTAGTTTTTTAGATTCCAGCGTAGAGATTCGGGAAAGACGGGCGACGTAGTGAAGAAACTCTTTGCCAGTCATCCAATTGTGAAACTGTGGATGTTGGGGGAGGTAGCCGATATATTTGCGTATATCATCTCTCCCACCGCTTGAAAGCTCCACTTGGCCTGAGGAAGGGTGCATAAGTCCTGCAATCATTTTTAAAGTTGTCGTTTTCCCTGCGCCATTAGGTCCAAGCAAAGCGACACATTTTCCTTGTGATAAATCGAATGTGATATTTTTCACCGCATCTTCTTTACCGAATGTTTTCGTTAGATTTTTCAGGTGAATCACGACTCATGACTCCTTCCAAAAATAAAATAAACGATGGGACCGATCGTGTTAAAAAATATGATAATGAGCGCCCATATCCATTTCGGTCCTTTTGTAGTTTCTGCACGGATTAAGCTTACAAGAGCCGTAATCATTAAAACTAGCTGGATGATGATCAGGGGAGCGATGATTGCTAAATTTTCGTTCATAAATTCAATGACGTTCTGTGTGAGTAACATAGCAGCACCTCCTTATCGATTGTTTTTCTTACTTCTAGAAAATTTATGATTTTGTTACCGTTTCTTTCCTCTGCCAGACTGTTTTCCATAAGATGAAAAAGATGATGCTTGGCACAGGGAATTGAATCAGTCCTACGACTCCCCACAACCAGGGAGCTTTTCCAATTTTTCTTGCTTTTAAAAATAGTATGGAACTTTGTGTGACTAGAAGGAGAACGACGAGAAGCCATCCCCATAAAGGCATTTCTTCAGGTCCATAATGCTTCATTGCTGCATCTCCACCATTTCATAGCGCTCTTTATAAAAGTAGCGGATCAAGATGATAATGGAAGTGATTTGTGCGAAAACAAATAAAAAAGGAACATAGAATAAGCTGAAAATAAGGAAAGAAATAAAAATGAAAGCGATCCCCCACAAACAAGTCAATTCAAACCATAGTTGCCGGTACCAAAGGGCGGACTGTTCTTCGATTAGATTCTCGAAGTAAGAGAGGGAGGGTTCTGTGAGTTCCATCTGTTCATCTGTGTGACGGGCTGCTTCCTGAAGCTTTTCTTCCAGGTTTTGCGGCTTCTTTTCATTTGTCATCTGTTCTCAGCTCCTTTCGTAAATTCTCCAGTCCATAATGGACCCTTGATTTCACTGTTCCTACTTTCACCTTGGTCATTTTTGCAATATCTGTATATTCATACCCGTAATAATGCTTCAAGACGAGAGGGATCCGATGTTCTTCTTCAAGCTTCCATAAAGCCTCCTGGACCTCATGCCAATCACTGGCAGAAGAAACGGAGGAGCGGGGAAATTCCTTCCGCAGTTTCTCATCCAGTTCATATTTTCTTTTTTGCTTTCGTTTGTAGTCCAAGTATGTGTGTGTAGCAATTTGGATCAGCCAGGTAGAAAACTTTGATCGATGGTTATACTGATTGATTTTCTGGATGGTCTTGATTAGTGTGTCTTGTGTCACATCATAAGCCAACTGTTCATCACCGCTCATTTGCCATACGTATTTAACGATGAAGCTATAGTGTTTTTTCAGCAGTTCAGCAAGTGCCTGTTCTTCTCCACCTTGTGCTCTTCTGATGAGATCCGAATCCATAAACATCCCTCATTTCGTTCCCTGACTATAAGACGTAAACTTTCTTCCATTCGTTCAAATGTATGTAAAAAAATTTCTACATTCTTATTTCTCATCATAATTGTTTATAAAGGTCTCTGAAAATCACCTGAACAAATTTATTAAACAATATGGCAGGATTGTGGAAGACTCAGTTTCGAGACTTTCCAGAGTTCGTTGCCCGGGTTGAGCGTCAGGGGTGGCTGGGAAGCAACTCGCTTTCCTGCGGGGATGACGGCAAGCCTCCTCGTGCTACGCACTGTGGGGTCTTGCCAGCCAATCCATTCCCGCGGGAGTCTCGCAGCTTCCCAACCACCCCATTCGATGTATGAGTGTAACGAACCCCTTTACCAAGTTTGATGGTCTTCTACTATCCAGCTGTTAGGGGGGGAAGCGCTTTGGGTTAGGCTTTTCTGTGTTCGGAGAGGTGTTCTTTCATCCATTTCTAATAATCATACGAGCTGTCCTTATAGTAGTGGTTTCGAGAACCTTTTATGATAAAGGGGCGGAGGGGAATGGCGAGACTCCTGCGGGAAAAAAGTGCATGGTGAGACCCCACAGGACGCAGTCCGAGGAGGCTCACCGCGCTCCCGCGGAAAGCGAGCTATTACCCGCAGTCCCCATCCACCCAACAGAAGTCTCGAAACTGAGTCTTCAACTAAAGGGAGCTTATATGGAAGAGGGAGGTGAAGGTCTAAGAAAATTTTGGGACAGACTGGTTGACTTTATTATCTGAATTTTATAGACTATTGGAAAGATATTTTTAAAAAGTGGCTTTATTACAAAGTCGAAATAAGCAAGTTGAGCAGAGAATGAGTTGAGTTGAGGTATAGGATGAGCTGAGCTGAGTGAGCGAGGGATCTTCGGACGTAAGGAGCCGATGGATTGCCTGGCCGATTTTCACCCCCTTTCTATCTACTCGTTTTCATCCCTCAACGTCTCATTCTCCATGATTCTAATGGAGAGGTGAGCCTTTATGACCACTTTTAATACATTTCAAAGCGATGCCGAAGAGCATCAGACCATCCCAATAACACAATCGTTTTATACGGATACGTTAACACCGATTCATATGTTTCATGCATTGAATCACGAAGCCGTGTACATGCTGGAGAGCCAGGATCCTGAATCCCCATGGTCGAATTATTCTTTTCTAGGTCTTGACCCGATGGTTCAAATCAAAGAGGAGAAGCAGCGGTTTCAAATCAAAGACTTTGACCAAGACGATGTCACGTATTCTGAAGGTTTCAAGTCGGCTTATGAGAAAGTATTGGCAAAGCTTGACGTGAAGCAGCCTCCCATTGACCTTCCTTTTAAAGGAGGAGGGGTCGGATATATCAGCTATGATGCCATCTCAGATTATGAGCCTGTAGAAAGGGCCGAGACGGATGACTTGAATCTTGCTAATTATCAGCTGCTTTTCTGTAAGACTTTAATTGCTTATCATCATAAAACAAAAGAAACGACGATTCTATCCTTCGCTAGAAAAGAACCAGGACGCCCATTAGAAGATATTTATTCTGAAACGAAAAAGCGAATCACATCCATTATAAGCCAGCTGCAGAAGGTCGGCACACTTCCTGATCTAATGCTGAGTGAAAATGAAACGGATGATGAATCCTTTACGTTAGAAAGCAATTATAAACCGGAAAAGTTCAAATCTGATGTGGGGAAAATCAAAGAGTATATCCGTGCCGGAGATATTTTTCAGGCTGTTTTATCTCAACGTTTTCATACAGTAACGAATCGAAGCGGATTTGAACTTTACCGAGTGTTGCGGAGGGTGAACCCTTCTCCATACATGTTTTACTTAAAAATGGATGAAGTGGAAGTGATCGGAAGTTCACCTGAACGACTCCTTGAAGTCCGTGATCGTAACCTTGAAATCCATCCCATAGCTGGAACAAGGAAAAGAGGCAGAACCGAAGAAGAGGATGACGCGCTGGCTGAAGAGCTTTTGCAAGATGAGAAAGAGTTAGCGGAACATCGCATGCTAGTGGATTTAGCACGTAATGACATCGGCCGCGTCGCTGAATATGGAACGGTACAGGTTAGTGAATATATGACGATTGGCCGCTTCTCAAAAGTGATGCACATCATCAGTAAAGTAACCGGTCGATTGAAGGAGAGCGTTTCTCCCATTGACGCCTTGATTTCCTCATTCCCGGCTGGAACATTATCAGGTGCACCAAAAGTCCGGGCTATGCAGATTTTACGAGAGCTTGAGCCTACTCCGAGGAACCTCTACGGTGGGGGCATTTTATATTTAGGTTTTGATGGAAACATCGACTCCTGCATTACCATCCGAACGATGACTAGAACAGGAAAAGATTTATATATTCAGGCAGGGGCTGGCATTGTTGCTGACTCGGACCCTGAAGCAGAGTATCAGGAAACATTGAGCAAAGCGAGTGCATTGAAGAAGACGATTCAATTAGCAGAGAAGATATTTGAGAAGAGCGGAGAAGGAGTGGAGACGAGATGAAAGATACATTAAGTAAAGTTGTCGCAGGAGAGGAAATGACCGAACAGGAAGCCTTTGAAACGATGGATCGGATTATGAACGGAGAAGCGACCACCGGCCAACTGATGAGCATGCTCAGCGTCATGCGTTACCGCGGAGAAACAGTTGAAGAAATGACCGGTTTCGTTCGGGCGATGCGTGAAAATATGACCAGGATGGATACAAATGATGAGTCAATTGTAGATACATGCGGTACTGGCGGCGATGGCGCATCTACATTTAATATTTCCACAGCTGTTTCCATTGTTCTTGCGAGCATGGGAGTGAAGGTCGCTAAGCATGGAAATCGGAAAGTTTCTTCAAAAAGTGGTAGTGCTGATGTCCTGGAAAAACTGGGCATTCCTATTGACACCACTCCAGAACAAGGAGTACAGGCGCTTTCTCAGAAAGGGATGACGTTCATGTACGCACCCCTTTACCATAAAGCAATGAAACACGCAGGACCAGCACGGAAAGAGCTTGGTTTTCGTACCATTTTTAACTTACTTGGGCCTATGTCCAACCCTGCAAATGCTAAAAGACAGCTGATCGGCATTTATGATACCAATTATGCAGAAAAAATGGCGGAGACTCTTAAGAATCTGGGCTCCACACATGTACTCTTAGCAACTGGAAGAGATGGTCTGGATGAAATCACAATCACAGGAAAAAGTGATCTCGTTGAATTGAA
The DNA here is from genome assembly GCF_017307035.1 of Halobacillus sp. GSS1. Taxonomy (NCBI): domain Bacteria; kingdom Bacillati; phylum Bacillota; class Bacilli; order Caryophanales; family Bacillaceae; genus Halobacillus; species Halobacillus sp. GSS1. The sequence continues at coordinate 28,665 of NZ_JAFLHE010000010.1, read as the reverse complement.
GAATGGTGAGATCACTCGTTTTACGGTTTCACCTGAGGATTTCGGTCTTCCTTTAGGAAATCTCACAGATATTCGTATTTCTAAAACAGAAGAAAGTGCCCAAATGATTAAGGATGTCCTGTATGGGCGTTCAAATGAAAGTGCGTCTGCCATTGTCACTTTAAATGCAGCGGCTGGACTCTACGTCTCAGGAAATGCAGAAGACCTTCAAGATGGTGTGCTGCAAGTCCAAAAGGCAATCAGGGAAGGCCTCACAAGCAAGTACTATGAATCGATTGTTAATGAAAAGGAGAATCGTCAATATGCTTGAAACCATCTTAGCTGTAAAACAACAAGAAATTGAGAAATTGTATTTGCCAGAGGAGCAGTCATTTGCTCATCATTCTCTCTATAAATCTTTGAAAACCACACCATTTGCAGCAGGCCTGATCGCAGAGGTGAAAAAAGCTTCTCCATCCAAAGGCATCATACGTGAGGACTTCAACCCTGTCCGAATCGCTCATGACTATGCTGAAGCAGGGGTGCAAGCCATTTCGGTTCTTACAGATCAACATTTTTTCCAAGGGCACCGTGACTACTTGACGAATATCAAGAAAGTAGTGAATGTACCTGTATTACGGAAAGACTTTATTATTGACTCCTTGCAAGTAGCGGAGAGTGCCTATATCGGTGCTGACGCTATTCTGCTCATCGGGGAAGCGTTGGAAGCGGAGAAGCTGCATGACCTTTACCTTCAAGCCTACGAGCTTGGATTAGAAGTCCTTGTCGAAGTACACAGTGAAGAAACATTAACTAAAGTGCTGAATGAGTTTACACCAAAAATTCTAGGTATTAACAATCGAAACCTTCATACGTTTGAAACGAAACTCTCTCAAACCGAACGTATGGCGAAACTTGCACCGGAGGAGTGTTTGTTGGTTTCAGAAAGTGGGATATCTTCCCATGATGATTTGCAGACTGTAGCTGGTTATGGAGCTGAGGGTGTACTGGTGGGAGAATCTCTCATGCGCCAGAAGGATATCAAAGAAGCGGTCCGTCAGTTGTTGGAAGGAGTGAATGTTCGATGAAAGAACCGATCGTCAAATTATGTGGAAATAGATCTTTGTCAGATGTAGCCAAAACATCTTCTTCCCAAGCCTCCCATCTTGGCTTCATATTTGTCAGGAGAACAAAACGATATGTCCGACCGGAATGTGTCGGACGCTGGGTGAAAAAAATCCGACCTAGACAAAAAATCGTCGGGGTTTTCATCGAGCCCACGATTGAGGAAATTGAAGAGATTCTTCACTTTGTTCCATTAGATGTTATTCAACTGCATGGAAATGAGACGGTATCTCAGTTGTTGAGAATTAAAGAAGCGTTTGGTCTTCCGGTTTGGAAAGTTGTTCACCATCAATCGGATGGAATTAAACAAATGGAAGTGTTCGGTGGTGTTGCTGATGGATACATTGTAGACAGCAAAGTGGACGGTGTTTCAGGTGGAACCGGGGTCCGCTTCGACTGGGGGTCTGTCCCGACCTATCAGAAAGAAGCGTCTGACCAGGGTGTCCCGTGCTTGATTGCAGGGGGGATTAAACCAGAGAACGTCACAGATTTGTTGCACTACCACCCGGACGGAATCGACCTTTCCAGTGGCATTGAAATTGGAGACGGAAAGGACATTGGCAAAATTCAAACGATCATGAAAGAGGTGGAGCAAAATGTTGCAAGTATTTCCTGATTTAAAAGGACGTTATGGTGATTTTGGTGGGAAATATGTACCGGAAACATTAATGGGTCCATTGCAGGAGCTGGAAGAATCGCTTGACCAAGCGATGGCGGATCCGGACTTTTTGAAAGAGTACCATCATGTGTTAAAAGAGTACGCAGGACGCCCTACTTCTTTGTCTTATGCAGACAAATTGACAGGACAGCTTGGAGGAGCAAAAATCTATTTGAAACGTGAGGATTTGAACCATACAGGTGCCCACAAGCTTAATAATGCCATTGGTCAGGCTTTGCTGGCAAAAAGAATGGGAAAAGAGAAGATCATTGCTGAAACAGGGGCAGGACAACATGGCGTTGCCTCCGCAACGGTTGCTGCTAAATTCGGACTTGAGTGTATCGTGTTTATGGGAGAAGAGGATATCCGCAGACAGGAGCTGAACGTTTTCCGAATGAAGCTTCTTGGAGCGGAAGTCGTTTCAGTTTCGAGTGGAAATGGAACCCTGAAGGATGCGACCAATGAAGCGATCCGCTATTGGGTCGCCAACTGTGAAGACCACTTCTATTTAATTGGTTCTGTGGTTGGCCCCCATCCATACCCGCGCATGGTTAGGGATTTTCAGAGAATCATAGGTGATGAATCTAAACGCCAGTTCTTAGAGGTTGAGAAAGAGCTTCCGGATCGTATTTTTGCCTGTGTAGGTGGTGGAAGCAATGCTATGGGGATGTTTTACCCATTCCTTGAAGACAAGAGTGAATTGGTCGGAGTAGAAGCTGCCGGGAAAGGGATAGACACACCTGAACATGCAGCGACGCTTTCAAAAGGAACTCCTGGTGTCATTCACGGATCGATGACCTACCTTATGCAGGATGAGAATGGACAAATTACCGAGCCTTATTCTATTTCGGCAGGGCTGGACTATCCTGGGATCGGCCCAGAACATGCTCATTTATTCCAGACGAAACAAGTCCGCTATGAAGCCATCACAGATGAAGAAGCGCTGGATGCATTGAAGCTTCTAACACAAACAGAGGGGATTATACCTGCGATTGAGAGCGCCCATGCCCTTGCTCAGGCATTTAAAGAAGCCCCTCAAATGAGTAAGAATGAAACGATTTTGATTAACCTTTCCGGCCGTGGGGATAAAGATATGGCAACATTAATGGAACATTTCCAGGAGGAGGTCTGACATGCTGACTAAGACATCATTTCAAGGGAAACTAACGAAAACGGAAAATTTGTTCATCCCGTTCATTGTAGCAGGGGACCCTGGTCCTGAATGGACGATTCAATTTGCTTTGCGTCTCCAGGAAGAAGGTGCGGACGTTTTAGAACTGGGCGTTCCTTATTCGGATCCACTTGCGGACGGTCCTACGATCCAACGAGCGGCGCAGCGTGCATTAAAGGCAGGGATGTCCTTACGTAAAGCAATCGAGCTTGTGCCGAAGTTAAGAGAGCATGGACTCGAAATTCCAGTCGTGATATTCACTTATTACAACCCTGTCCTTCAAATCGGACATGAGGAATTCTTTGAACTCTTAGAACGAAATGGGGTAGAAGGGCTTCTTATCCCCGATCTTCCATTTGAAGAAAGTGAGGAGATTCGTAACCATTCAGAAGAAAAAGGCATCGAATTTATCTCCCTTGTTGCCCCTAACTCTGATCAAAGGATCAAGCAGATTGCGGAACATGCGAAAGGTTTTCTATATTGTGTTTCTTCTCTGGGAGTAACTGGAGAGAGAAAAGAAATGTCTGCTGCAGCTCTGGCATTCATTGAAAAAGTGAGACAGCACAGCCAAGTGCCAGTTGCTGTTGGGTTCGGCATATCAACGAATGATCACGTTCGCCTTGTGAGAGAACATGCAGACGGCGTCATCATTGGAAGTAAAATCATTCGATTGATCGAAACGGAGCTTGAAAATATTGAAAAAGGTAAGATGGACGAAGCTCTTAAACATTTCACCCATGAAATTAGAGCACTTGTTCAGTAAGTTTTTATAGAGCTGAGAGGAGTGGAGCAGAGTGATCTATATGATTGACCACTATGACTCTTTCACCTACAATCTCGTCCAGTATCTTGGAGAGCTTGGAGAAGAGATCATAGTGAAGAGAAATGATGAAGTAGATATAGGTGAGATTATAGAGCTGAGCCCTGATTTAATCTTTCTTTCACCAGGACCGTGTTCCCCGGATGAAACACCGATAACCCTGGAAGTTATTAATCGATTCAAAGGAGACATTCCCATCTTCGGTGTTTGTCTTGGTCATCAAGCCATAGCTCAAGTGTTCGGTGGAAATGTCGTACGCTCAGAGAAGCTGATGCACGGAAAAACGTCACGCATTTTCCATGATGGAAAAGGAATATACGAAGGGTTAAGTAATCCAATGGAGGCGATGCGCTATCATTCGTTGATTGTAGAGCTTTCCGATTTACCGGAGTGTTTTGAAGTGACCGCTTCAACAGTTGAAGGGGAACTGATGGGCATACGTCACCTTGAATTTCCTATTGAAGGGGTACAATTCCACCCAGAGTCTATTGGAACAGGTGATGGAAAACAATTACTGAAAAATGTGATTCAAAATCGTGTGAAAGCTTTTATCCCTTAATGTGATGTTTATATAACAGCATACAAGGCTGGTACCTGCGCAGGGTGCCAGCCTTTTTTACATAAGTCATAATAAGTTTCTTTCTCTAAGCCTATTTGAAGGTGTGAAAGTCATTTATTTCTTTAAGAGCTCAGGGAACCCATAAAATCCTTTAAGTGGCTGACAAAAACTCTAAACCCAATGGAGGTATAACCAAACTTCCTGATTTAAACAGCTTAGCCTATATAGGAAATAGAAGGGGATGGGAAGGCATTCACCTTTTCTTACACTCTGTAACTCATCATTTAAGTGGGTAATTAGAACTAATTTTAATACAAAATTCTGTCGAGGAAATGCTTATTTAACAGAAATTTCTTAAGAATAAAGCAATTTTTTGAAAGGGTGTGGTTATCGCTTTCATAAGGGTATGTGAAAAAATGGAATCCTTTAAAAACGCGGAGAATAGCCCCTTTTCAGCTGTCTACTTGCCATTTTCACAAAATTAAAATCTATGTTAGTTTTATTATCGTTGTGTTCAAAGAGCGATTTCACATCGGCCGATGTTTTTAATAGAACAGCTCAACAAGAACCAGCCAACAAAAAACATCAGGAGATGATTTAGTAGTTATGGAACTGCAACAAGATCCAACTTTGTTATGGTTTATAGCAATCTATGGAATATTAATGGTCGGCATTGGTGTATTCATGTCGAAAAAAGTAGCCGGCAGTGAAGATTTCGTTTTAGCCGGTAAAAGCTTAGGCCCTTTTGTATTGATGGGAACGCTTCTGGCCACGTGGACAGGAAGCGGAAGTATTTCCGGCGGAGAAACGTCGATGGCTTTCTCTTATGGTATTCTTCCTTCTTTGATGATGATGCTCCCAACGTTAATCGGTATTATCATTCTTTATGTCGTCGCACCTAAAATCCGCGAACACGGAAAATTCACCGTTGCCGGTATTTTAGAGTCGAAATATGGGCGTACATCCCGTAACATTGCGAGTGTTATTATCATCCTTGCTTATGTCGGTATCGTTTCTTATCAGATGAAAGGTTTCGGGTTCATTCTTAACTTAACAACAGGGATGACTGTGCAGACAGGTACGATGATTGGTGCTGCCATGATTATCTTCCTAGCAATGATCGGGGGACTTCGTTCAGTATCTCAAACGGACGCCATCAGTGGATTTTTGATGGTCGGAGGTTTGATCATTACTGTTCCTACAATCATTATGGTTGCAGGTGGATGGAGTGAAATCGTCGCTAATGTACCTGAGTCTCACATGAGTGCTACGGGTGGTTTGACGACGATTCAAATGATCGGTTATTTGCTGCCTTCTTTGTTCTTATTACTGGGTGACCAAAACATGTATCAGCGTCTCGCATCTTCCAAAGGAGATAAATCCGCGAAGCGTGCACAAATGGGGTGGCTGATTGCGATGATCGTCATTTCACCATCCATTTCATTGATTGCTTTTGCATCCCGTTCCATATTCCCGGATATTGATCCAGGAATGGCATTGATGGCTACTACAGTAGCTATGCCAATCGCTATCGGTGGTATTTTGCTGGCAGCAGCAGCTTCCTTCATCATTACTACAGGGAACTCTTACTTACTGTCTGCAGCAACGAACTTGACTTATGACCTTTATGGTAATTATGTGAATAAGGATGCGTCTGACAAAAAGCTTCTTGCTATGACAAGAATATTCATTGTTGCGCTGGGTGTATTCGCCTTCGTAATCATCAGTTATTTCCCAACAGTATTAAGTGTGCAAATGTATGCTTATACCGTTTATGGTGCAGGTTTAACTCCTGCGGTCCTTGCCGTATTCTTCTGGAAGCGCGTCAATGCGATAGGCGGTGTATCTTCTATGATCGCTGGTGTGCTGGCTACATTAACATGGGAAATTATTCTAGGCCAGCCATTTGAAGTGAACAGTGTAGTTGTTGCTGTACCTGTTGCGGTTATTGTATTGATTGTAGCAACGTTAATGACAACATCTGGCTCTCAAGCTGAAAAGGCTGTAAAAGCTTCATAATACAAAAAAGCCTCCCAAAATAGGGAGGCTTTTTTCTTTTGTAATGTCTCTTATAGGGGTGTTACATAAGACTGATAGGGTAAATAAAGCCACCATTTCCAGTACTGGAAATGGTGGCTTTTGGTAGTGGAGCATAGCGGGCTCGAACCGCTGACCTCTTCGCTGCCAGCGAAGCGCTCTCCCAGCTGAGCTAATGCCCCGTATGTTTTTCGACAATTATTATTGTATATAGAGAGTCAGGAAAAATCAAGAGTTTTTTGAATTCATCTTCCAACAATTGATATTGGTGGGAGGGTAAACTTTTTAAGGAAGAAAGTTTAAATAATCATTTAAAAAAATTTAAGTGAGTGAGGGTTGAATTAGGAACCGATTCCAGCCCTTGTAAATCAAAAGTGGATAGGGTTTATATCATCTTAAAATATACATAATATTCATAAAATTACAAAAACTATATTGACTTCTCTCTTTTAGGTTATATAATACTTTTATAGCTGTGGTAACGCTTACATAAAAGAGGAGGTCTTCACATTTGCCTATCTTAGAAGTCGAAAATATATCATTGAAATTCGGTGGTGTGAAAGCTTTGGACGATGTGTCCTATCACCTTGAAAAGGGTGAAATCTTTTCGTTGATCGGTCCGAATGGAGCAGGGAAGACGAGTATGCTGAACTGCATAAGCGGGCTGTACAAACCTACCTCAGGGTCGATCCGTTTCAACGGAAGAGAAATTCTTGGAATGAAACCGTATAAAAGGACTTCGCTTGGCATTGCCCGTGCGTTTCAAAATATTGCTTTGTTTGAACACATGTCTGTGCTGGATAACCTGAAGCTGGGTCGGCATGTCAAAATGAAGGCGGGGATTTTCACGGGTGGTCTTTACTGGGGTGGTGCGGAAAAGGAAGAGGTCGTTCATCGTCAGTCGGTGGAGCAAGTCATTGAATTTCTAGAGATGCAGGAGATTCGTCATACGCCAGTCGGTACACTTCCATATGGATTGAAAAAAAGAGTGGAGGTAGGACGAGCGCTTGCCCTTGAACCTGAAGTGATTTTGCTGGATGAACCGATGGCCGGGATGAATAGTGCTGAAAAAGAGGACATGGCGCGGTTTATTTTGGATATGCATGAGTTGAATGGGATCACGGTGTTCCTCATTGAACACGATATGGGGGTCATTATGGATCTCTCTGACAAAATTGCTGTCCTGGATTTTGGTAGACGGATTGGTTTTGGTACTCCGGAAGAAATACAGAAGAACCCGGAAGTCATCAAGGCTTATTTGGGTGAACAAGAAGTAACCACATAAGGAGGGGATTGTGGGATGACGCATCGAACGTTGCCTCAGCTTTTGTTAGAAAAAGCAGAAAAGGAAGGGAGGAAAGTGGCCTTACGTCAGAAGAATTTAGGCATTTGGAAAGAATGGACCTGGCGGGACTATTATAGAGAAGTAGAATCATTGGCCCTTGGTTTCCAAGAAGAGTTTTCAATCCAAGCAGGAGAGCGTATTGGAATCATCGGGGACAACCGACCGCACTGGATTGTCACGGAACTTGCGGCTCAGTCGATCGGGGCTGTACCGGTGGGTATTTATCAGGATGCTCCCCCGGACGCAATGGCCCATTACCTAAGAGAATGTGACCCGAGAATTTTAGTGGTGGAGGACCAGGAACAGGTGGACAAGCTTCTTGAAATTATCCATTCGTTTCCTGCCATTGAGGCGATCCTTTTCTGGAATGAAAAAGGTCTCCGTTCCTATTCTCATGATAAGCTAATGGATTTAAAGAGCTTGCAATCCGTTGGCAGCACACGCGCCAGTGAAGATCCGTCATTTTTTGAGCATCAAATACAAAAAGTAAAACCTCTGGATATTGCTTTCATTACGTTCACTTCTGGAGTGACACGGCATCCTAGAGCGGCGACCTTCACGCATTCCAACCTGATCCAAACGGCTTTATCTATTCATGAAGTAGACCCTGTAAAAGCTGATGATGACTATTTATCCTTCTTGTCTCTTGCCTGGATTTGTGAACAAGTGATGGCAGTCGGACTCTCCTTGACGAGAGGAATGACAATCAACTTTCCCGAAGAACCTTCCACCACTTTAAACGATTTAAGAGAAATCGGACCACACCTGATCCAAGCACCTCCACGAACATTTGAGAACATGTTGACCCGCTTCCAAATTCGAATGAATGATTCCACAAAATTGAAGAAGAAAATGTTTGAACTTACCGAATCTGGTATAGAAAAAAACGCACGAGCAAAATTGAGCAACCGTTCGGTCTCTTTTTTATCAAAACTCAAATACTCGCTTGATGACTTTTTCATGTACAGTGCTATCCGTGATCATTTAGGACTTTCGCGAGTAAGAAGGGCTTACGTGACGGGCGGGAGGTTGAATAGGGACGCTTTTGAGTTTTTCCAAGGGTTAGGTGTCAATGTGAAACAAACTTATGGAATGGTTGAAACCACTGGCTATGCTTCTATTCAGAGGGACCGCGAATGGACGGCAGCAGGTGCTGGGAAACCTCTACCTGGTTTATCTATGAACCTGGCATCCAGAGGAGAAGTTCAATGTGAAGGCCTTCAAGTTTTTGCTGGTTATTTAGGGGGGAATCATGTAACGGAACTTTCTACTGGAGATTATGGCCGAATCCTCGATTCAGGAGAAATGGAAATCCGAGGGAGAATGGAGGAGCGATTGCCTTTGGAGTCGACAGATGGGCAATCGTCCAGTGAAATTGAAACCGAGCTTCGTAAGAGTCACTACTTACAAGAAGCTGTAGTCTTCGGGGAAGGTCGGGCCTATTTGACGGCTATGCTCACCATTCATCGAGCCAGCGTGGGACGTTGGGCAGAAAAGAATCAAATCTCTTATACGAGTTACCGGGATTTGACGATGCATCCGGAGGTCATTGAACTTATCAAGGATCAAGTCCTTAAAATGATGCAATCTTTACCTGAGGAAAGCCGCATCAAGCGTTTCGTCATCCTACCCGAAGAGTTACGGTTGAGTGATGGTGAGATGACGTCCACGCAGAAGACGGTAAGAAGAACTGTGGAAAAGAATTACAAGCGATATTTGGCTGCGTTATACAACGACGCCGGACAGTTTGATACCCTTTCAAACCTGAATTCAGAAGAAACATATGAAGGGGAAATCGTACCCATCATCTTATTAGATCGATCACAGGGGGTGGCTTGAGTTGACTTTCTTTATGCAAATGCTGGTCAGTGGAGTAGTAGTAGGGAGTATTTATGCGCTCGTAGCATTAGGGTTCGTCCTAATCTATAAAGCTAGCGATGCTCTGAATCTGGCAAATGGAGAATTCGTACTTATCGGGTCCTATATTTGTTTAACACTTGTCACTGCCTTGAAACTGCCTTTCCTAGTGGCCCTGGCGGTTACCCTGGGCGTGTGTGGTGTACTTGGATTATTAGTTGAGAGAGTCGTACTAAGACCGTTACTGAATGCGCCGACCATTTCAGTCATTATGGCAACGATCGGTCTTGGTAACTTGCTTGCAGGTTTGGTCCATATGGTATGGGGACACCAGACGCGCATGTATCCAAACCTCTTTCCGAACACTCCGGTGACTTTTGGTGAAGTTCTTATTACACCTGTTTATTTATGGTCATTCATTATTGTTATGGCTCTGCTTCTTGCTTTTACCTTTTTCTTTAAATTCTCAAAAATGGGGGTGGCGATGCGTGCGGTTGCCGATGACCTTCAAGCAGCAGCCAGTATGGGGATTAATGTAAAACGGGTATTCGCCATCACGTGGGCGATTGCTTGTATCGTCGCTGCTGTTGGTGGGGTATTGCTTGGAAACATTAACGGCGTGAACGCGACGATGAGTGTAATTGGTCTTACGGTTTTACCCGTCGTTATCCTCGGAGGACTCGATAGTATCCCTGGAGCCATTGTTGGTGGATTTATTATTGGGATATTGCAGAGTATGGCAGGTGGATATATTGATCCTCTTGTTGGAGGGGGATTGAAAGAAGTGTTCCCCTTCATTGTCGTCATTTTAATACTAATGATCAAGCCTTATGGCCTCTTTGGAAAAGGTGGAATGGAAAGGGTGTGAGGATGTGAAAAATCCATTTGTTATGGAATGTGGAAATTACAAAACCAAGTACGAAAAGGATATGGCTATTTTTTCAGTCAAACGGGTGAAAATCAGGGTCCTCGGTCTGGCTATTCTAGCCTTCCTGTTTCCTTTGCTCGCCGATAATTATGTCATCGGTTTAGCGACTTTATGTGCAATAGCCTCCATAGGTGCTATTGGACTGAACATTTTGACAGGATTCACGGGCCAAATATCAATCGGCGTAGGTGCCTTCTTAGGTGTAGGTGGATATACATCTGCCATATTAACAAGTACGTTAGGATTAAGTTTTTGGGTGGCATTGCCTGTGGCAGGCCTCATCACAGCTTCTGTCGGCGCACTGTTCGGGATTCCGTCTTTACGATTGAAAGGGCTTTATCTCGCCATTGCCACATTAGCAGCACAGTTCATCATTTTATTTATCATTAGCCGTTGGACCGGATTGACAGGTGGAACTTCTGGAATGGTCCTTCAACGTCCATCTATCGGAACGTTTTCTTTTATGTCTGCAAGCAGCTACTACTATTTGTGTCTCATCATTCTGCTTTTTACGATCGTTTATACTTTGAATTTATTCCGCAGTCGTACTGGGAGAGCCTTTTTAGCTGTTCGTGATCGTGACGTAGCAGCAGAAATTATGGGCATCAACTTATTCACATACAAGGTGCTTTCCTTCGCAATCAGCTCCTTTTTTGTCGGGATTGCGGGTGCGTTGCTTGCTCATTATACGATGATTGTAAGTCCGGAACTATACAGCATAACGGTATCGATCCAATACTTGGCCATGATTTTAGTCGGGGGTCTCGGGAGTATTCTTGGGTCCATTCTTGGAGCCATATTTATTACGCTTTTGCCGGTGGGACTCGGTTTTGTCATGGATTATATTGCTGTCTATATGCCGGATATGCAAAACACGTTAGCAGCCTTCCAGGAACTTGCCTTTGGTGCAGTGATCATCCTGTTTCTCATCTTTGAACCAGGTGGACTTGCGCATATTTGGAGTAATATCAAAAATTATTTCAAAGTTTGGCCATTTTCTTATTAGTAAGTGGAGGGAAGGGCTTTATACTCTTTGCTCTAACTATAAAACATAGAAAGGGAGTCGAGGATTTGATCAAAACGTACGCAAAATCGTTGATGCTTTGGTTGGGATTCATGCTGTTGGTGGGGATGATGGCTGCTTGTAATGGAGATGAAGCAGCTGGGGGAGATGCAGAAGCTTCTGATGGTAAAACGGTAAAGATTGGAGCGCTTTTTGATATTACAGGTGGAACGGGGGATGTGGGGACACCATATTCTGAGGGTGAAAAAGCTTACTATGAATACTTGAATAGTCAGGGTGGAATTGATGGTGTTCAAGTTGAACTGATTGGTGACGATTACGCCTACGATATGGCAAAAGGTCAGCGATTGTATCAAGAGTTACGTGATAAAGACAAAGTATCGGCTATCCTTGGATGGGGCACAGCGGATACAGAAGCACTCCGGCAGCAGGTAGCCAACGATCAACTTCCTTATTTCTCTGCTTCCTACTCAGAAAACCTTAAAGATTTAGAGGAAAGTCCATACAACTTTTTAACAGCAGCTACATACTCTGACCAGGGACGAGCTGTTGTGAAATGGATCAAGGAGAATCACGAAGGAGGCAATCCGACACTCGCACTTCTATATAACGATACAGCGTTCGGACGTTCTCCAGTCGAAGATATTAAAGCCTACGCGGCTGAAGTTGGTGTCGAAGTAGTGGATGAACAGGTCATTCCTGTAACGGCGACAGAAGCACAATCCCAAATGCTAAATATGCAGGAAGCTGCTCCGGACTATGCCATCATTCAACAAACGTGGGGAGCGACAGCCACAATTTTACGTGAAGCTCAGACGCTTGGCATTGATACCCAATTTATCGGACTGAACTGGGCGACGGGTGAAGGAGTGGTAGAAATTGCTGGGGACGCGGCAGAAGGAATGTTAGGCGTTGTTACCCACGCTTTTCCATATGAAGACTTGGAAGGGCTGTCTGAAATGGAAGAGTACTTGGATTCCAAAGGGGAAAGTCTGGAAGATGTCAGTCAAAAATTCGTTCAAGGTTGGGTAACCGCTAAAATTATGGCTGAGGGTATAGGGAATGCCGAAGAGTTGAATGGAGAAGGAATCCGGAAAGGGCTCGAACAAATTAAGGACATGGATCTCGGTGGTCTGGCCGCTCCTGTCACTTTTTCAGAAGACAACCATGCGGGAACGAATCAAGTTCGTCTAGCAGAGGTTAAGGATGGGAAATTTGAGGTCACCACGGATTATTTCAGTTATGAAGATTAAATGAGTGTGGGGTCTCGTAAAGAGGCCCCTTTTTCAAAAGGAAGGTGATTCAGCATGCTGAGAGTTGATAATATCGAAGTCGTGTATTCGAAGATGATTCTAGTCTTAAAAGGGATGTCGATCGAGGTTCCAGATGGAGACATTGTTGCTCTGTTAGGAAGTAATGGGGCAGGAAAATCTACGACACTGAAAGCAATCTCGGGCTTGCTTGGGGGAGATAACGGTCAAGTGACGAAAGGGAAAATTACTTATCAAGAGCAAGACATCACTTCAATGAGTCCTGATAAAATTGTTCAAAAAGGCATCTTCCAAAGTATGGAGGGACGGAGAGTTTTCACACACCTCACAGTCGAAGAAAACTTAACAGCAGGCGCTCACACGAGGAAAGATCGAAAGAATCTAAAGAAAGACATGGAACGTGTCTATCATTATTTTCCAAAGTTAAAAACGTTACGTTCCCGTCATGCTGGGTTGCTTTCAGGAGGCGAACAACAAATGCTCGCTATCGGCAGAGGAATTATGGCGAAACCAAAGTTATTGTTGTTGGACGAGCCATCCCTTGGAATTGCACCGCTTCTCGTCCAAGAAATCTTTCAAAACATTAAACAGATCAATGAAGAGGAAGGGATGTCCATTCTTGTCGTTGAGCAAAATGCCAATGTAGCGCTCTCCATCGCGGATTATGGATATATCATTGAGGACGGACGCTCTGTTTTGGAAGCTCCTGTATCAGAGTTGCTTTCGAACCAGGAAGTCAAGGAACACTATTTAGGAATAAATGAAGAAGGACGTAAAAATTACAGAGACGTAAAATCCTATCGTAAGAAACAACGGTGGATTTAATAGGGTGAGGTATTAAGAAAAGCACCGCCTTACCTCAAGGGCTGGTCTAAAGAATAGAAAAATCATAAGATATGGACACTTCCAGGGTAGGAGGTGTCTTTTATTGTCCAGGAAATATTCCAGGGTAGTCAGAATGTGTCATAATAAATGGAAAATTGTTTAGGAATTGAGATTATAGGAAAAAGACAGGTAATTAATGAAAAAGAGGTGAAAAAATGTCAGAAAGAAAAGTGAAAAACAGATGGTTGATCGCCTTAGGAGCGGTGGGGATTCATATTTCTATCGGATCTGTTTATGCCTGGAGTAACTTTACAGGTCCATTGAGCGAAGAATTTGGCTGGTCAGCAAGTCAAGTACAATTGACTTTTAGTATTGCCATTTTATTCTTAGGATTATCTGCAGCCTTTTTAGGATGGTTCGTTGAAAAATATGGACCGAGGGTCGCCGGGATTACAGCTGCTATCTTTTTCGGGATTGGTGTGGCTGGGTCAGGAATCGCCGTTAACGCAGGTTCATTATGGATGCTGTACATATTTTACGGGGTTCTTGGCGGTATAGGTTTAGGTGTTGGTTATATCGCACCGGTTTCTACATTAGTAAAATGGTTCCCTGACCGTAGAGGTCTTGCAACGGGGATGGCGATTATGGGTTTTGGTTTTGCAGCAGCTATTGCCAGCCCGTTGATGGACTTTCTTATTAATTCAGTTGGAATCGCAGCCACCTTTTATATTCTAGGAATCAGTTATTTTGTCGTTATGATTGGTTCTTCCCTTTACATGTCCCGCCCTCCTGAAGGTTGGACACCAGAGGGATATGATCCAGACAAGGAAACGGATACGAAAAATCAAGATTTGGCAAACTTGCGTGCAAAAGAAGCATTGAAGACAAAGCGTTTTTATTACCTTTGGACGATGTTGTTCATTAATGTCACGTGTGGAATTGCTGTTATTTCTGCCGCTAAACCATTGTTGGAGGAAAGCGTCGGGGTAACGACAGCCACAGCAGCCACTCTCGTTGGTGTAATGGGCATTTTTAATGGGCTTGGAAGAATCGGTTGGGCAAGTGCTTCCGATTATATAGGTCGTGCAAATACGTATATCACCTTCTTTGTTCTGCAGATCGGTTTATTCCTTGTTCTGCCTTGGACAACCGCCACGTGGATTTTTGTCATTGCATTTTCTATTATTTATACTTGTTATGGAGGCGGATTTGCTACCATTCCCGCGTTCATCGGGGACTTGTTTGGAACAAAAGAACTTGGCGCCATTCATGGTTATATTTTGACAGCATGGGCGGCCGCCGGACTTGCCGGGCCCATCTTTGCAGCTTGGATGAAAGATACGACTGGAAGCTATGAAAACAGCCTCATTTTCTTCTCTGGTTTATTCGTCGTGGCCCTGGTGGTTTCCATTCTGACCAAGATCGATGAACGGAAAAAGCGAAAAGCGTTAATGAACAAAGAAAAAACAGCATAAATAAAAAGAAACTCGGAGGCTAGGAATAGTCCTTGAGTTTCTTTTTTTGTGTAACATTTGTTAGGGTTGTGAAATTGGCGGCAGTTAATCATAAGAACAGAGGGAGAGAGCTCTGTTATTCAAACAATATCCTTCATATTAAAGAGTATCGAGGCTTGTAATTCGAGGTTAACCCCTAGGGATTAGGGGAAAGGTGGAATTAAGAGTTCATGTCAGTCAGGAGGAATCGTGATGTTGTTTTCAGGAACGAAGCTTTCAGACCTTTCGAAAGCCTCTATTATCATTATTTTGACGGGCTTCGCCCTGGTAGGCGGAGCCGTTTATTTTTTCACTGAACTTGCGGCAGAAGTTCTTGAACAGGAGAAATTCATTGTAGATCAAGCAGCTACAGACGTAGTGAGGTCCATCACTACTCCGTGGATGGATGCGTTTTGGGGATGGATCACGGAAATGGGGTCTGTTTTATTTATAACCATAGCATCTGTAGCACTGCTCATCTTTCTTCTGTTCTTTTCTCCCTTCAGCCGTTGGGTAGGTGTTTATTTTGCCATCGTAATGCTCGGCATTAGTGCATTGACTAAATTGCTGAAAGTAACTTTTGAGCGCCAACGTCCAGAAGTGTTGGCGGAGTATGATGGAACTGGTTTCAGCTTTCCGAGTGGACATACAACTGGTTCTGTAGTTTTTTACGGGTTTCTCATTTACTTAATTGTAATCAGTCCATTGAAGAAACAGGTGAAATGGACCATAAATGTAGCGCTGGGGATATTAATTGCACTTGTCGGTCTCTCTCGGATTTATCTCGGCGTACACTTTTTCACAGATGTCTTTGGAGGCATGCTATTCGGTCTTGCATGGCTGCTCGTTTGTATAGCGGCACTGGAAATCACAATATGGAATCAAAGAAGAAGACAATCCGGGAGTGTTCAAAACCTCGTAAAAGGGAAAACTGAAAGGAAGCAGGAGAAAGGGTGATTCAATCATGTTATATATATTAGTCATATTCTTACCACCATTAGCTGTCTTGTTTACAGGGAAACCGTTAAAGGCGCTATTGAATTTAATCTTAACTTTGATTTTTTATGTCCCAGGAGCGGTACATGCTGCCGTAGTGGTGAAAGGGCATTATGACAGCAAGAAACGAGGATGAAAAAAGCCTGACAACATAGGAAATGTTGTCAGGCTTTTTCTTTTAAACTCCTCGTTTATTCCCCCAGACAAGAGCATGTACTTGAGGGAGAACGCGTACTTTATTCAGCTTGGATGAGGCGACAACCTGGTCGATGAGCCATTCATATTGGTCAAGGAGGTGACTGGCTAATGTTCCTGCTTCGTTTTCTTCCAGATCATCATTTCCGACTTGTAAAAAGAAGGGGACATTAGGATATCTTTCATGGACTTCTTCGGCATAGGTCAAGTCATCTTTATTAAAAATCACCACTTTTAAACTCGTGTTCTGAAGGCGTCCGGCGGTTTCCAAACGATACAAGATATCATCCAGAACGTTCCAATTCGTCTTCATTTTAGAGCTGGGTGGTTTAGGAGAAATGGTCAGGTCATCAATTTGAGGGAACCATTCCTGCCAACGGCTGCCCTGTGTTTCAAGAGCTACCTCGATTCCTCTTTCATGGAGAGGAACGATAAGCTCATGGAGATTTTTTAAAAGGGCAGGGTTACCACCGGATATCGTAACATGATCGAACTGATCTCCACCCGTTTCGATCAGTCGAGTCACAATTTCTTCTGAAGTTAACCGTTCGATGTCATGCTTGGCGCTTCCGTCCCATGTAAAGGCAGAATCGCACCACGCACAACTGTAATCACACCCTGCCGTACGCACAAACATCGTTTTTCTACCCACCACCATTCCTTCACCTTGGATGGTAGGACCAAAAATTTCGAGAACCGGGAATTTATTCATCTCTCATCCACTCCCGTCTTGCTTCCGCGAAACTCGTCGGTGTTTCATAAAGTTTTACAAACTCAACACGACACTGATTCGGATCGTCTTTCAAAGCGTCTTCCATTTTCTCATAAATCCAAACGACCATATTTTCGGCTGTCGTATTCATGTTTGGCAGTGTATCGTTCAAATACCTGTGATCGAGGTGGACCTCGATCTGCTCCTTCCAGATTTTCTTGATATCACCGAAATCAATGACAAGCCCAATATCATCGACTAAGCCGCTGACACCAAAAATCACTTTATACGTATGCCCATGAAGGTTTTTACACTTCCCTTCATAACAGTGCAAGTGGTGAGCAGCATCAAAGGTGAATTCTTTACTGACGAGTACACGTTTTTGATGGTACTTTAACTCGTGACGTTTAATGTCTTGATCTATTTTCTGCAAGTTTTCTACAATAGTAAATCCGTACATTATTCAGCCACCTCTTTTTTTGCAACATAAGTATGGAGGCCGTTTCTTCGAAGTTCACAAGCCGGGCATTCGCCGCATCCATCACCGCGAATACCATTGTAACAAGTCAACGTTTTCTCATGGACGTACTCGAAAGCACCCAAATCGTCAGCCATTTCCCATGTTTCCGCTTTGTCGAGCCACATGAGAGGAGTGTGAATGACGAATTCATCATCCATTGACAAATTCAGTGTTACATTCAAGGATTTAACAAAAACATCACGACAGTCTGGATAACCACTGAAGTCAGTCTCACAGACACCTGTAACAATATGTTTCGCTCCGATTTGACGCGCAAGAATGGTAGCAAAAGACAAGAATAATAGATTCCTACCCGGAACAAAGGTAGAAGGAAGTTCCCCATCTTCGCCATCTCTCACTTCAATATCATCCCTGGTTAACGCATTAGGAGCGAGTTGGTTAAGCAAAGACATATCAAGGATATGGTGACGCACCTGCTGATCAGAAGCAATTTCTTTCGCCACTTCAATCTCTTCTTTATGACGTTGATTGTAATCGAACGTAACGACTTCCACGGATTCGAATTTCTTCAATGCCCAGAACAAGCAAGTCGTACTATCCTGTCCACCGCTGAATACAACCACCGCTTTATTATTTTTTTCCATAAAAAAATTCTCCTTTCATCATCGAAAAAGAGAATTCTACACACCCAAAACCATTAAAAAAACCGCACCTAAGGCAAGGTACAGTTCCATCCTTAGTTTTTTATAGAGGGTGTCGCTAGAACCTCTCCTGCCCTGAAGCAGACTTTATTTAATTTACCCTACTCATCTTAACACGAGAATATGCCCCTGGAAACCCTGGCCTATTCAATTTACGTGCATCAGCTTTATTAAACAATATGGCAGGATTGTGGAAGACTCAGTTTCGAGATGTTTTCCGGGGTTCGTTGCCAGGATTGAGCTCAGGGGTGGCTGGGAAGCTACTCGTCTAGCTCCATCGCCCAGACACTCGCGTCATAAGCAGCCCAGCAATGAAATGAAAGGGCAGATTCCATTGCTGGGCTGCTTATGCCAGTCGTGTCTATCAGGGCGATTCCGCATTTGAACACTTTCCTGTTGGGGAGTGGCGAGCTTCCTCGGACTGCGTCCTGCGGGATCTCACCTAACTCCTTCTCCCACGGGAGTCTTGCAGCTTCCCAACCACCCCATACGATGTAGGAGATACCGAACACCAATACCAAGCAAGGTCTCCGCTATCAAGATTGCTGTAGGCATAAAACGCTCTGTATCAAGCTTTCAGAGTGTAAACACCTTGGGTTGAGAGTATTATCCTCATACTCCCATCACACTGAATAGCTGATCGGGAAATGGTTTCGAGACACTGATATAGCAAAGGGGAGGAGGGGGATGGCGAGACTCCTGCGGGAAAAAAGTGCTTGGTGAGACCCCACAGGACGCAGTCCGAGGAGGCTCACCGCGCTCCCGCGGAAAGCGAGTCATCCCCCGTAGCCCCAACCACTGCACAAACATCTCGAAACTGAGTCTTCAAGAATAGGGAGCGTTTGTGGATGAAGGGGTTATGAAAATGGGAATCTGAAAAACTTTTTATTTGAATGTATTTTATGTGTTGACTTCTGCATATGATTTTGTATAATTATAAACAATTAGTTATAAAAATACATTCATGGACGAAGAAAGTACGTATGAATCTGATCGACAGCGAGCCGGGGGCGGTGGAAGCCTGGTGACGGATTGATACGGAAACGCACTTCTGAGATGTTCGGTGAAAAGAGTAGCCAGAACCGGGAGCCCCCGTTATCAGCTTCGAGTTGGTCTGATATACAGACAATGAGAGTGGCACCGCGGATGATTCAAAATCCGTCTCTTACCCCAGGTAGGAGACGGATTTTTTTATGGACAATAATTGAGGAGGTTATTTATATGACAAAACCAAAAGTAGTATTAGCTTATTCCGGTGGATTGGACACATCGATTTCTGTTAAGTGGATCCAAGAAAAGTATGGGTATGATGTCATTGCTTTAGGGTTGGATGTTGGTGAAGGGAAAGACTTGGAAACGATTCGTAAAAAGGCTTTGGATGTAGGAGCGATCAAAGCAATTATGGTAGATGCCAAAGAGATATTGGCTGAGGAATACTTGATGCCGGCTCTAAAAGCGAATGCGCTGTATGAAGGGAAATATCCATTATCTTCTGCTCTATCTCGTCCGCTCATCTCTAAACTGCTGGTTGAAGTGGCAGAGCAGGAAGGAGCGGTTGCTGTAGCTCATGGTTGTACAGGAAAGGGGAACGATCAGGTCCGTTTTGAAGTTTCTATCCAAGCGTTGAATCCTGATCTTGAAGTTATCGCCCCTGTTCGTGAATGGGGAATGACACGTGATGAACAAATCATTTACGCAGAAGAAAAAGGGATACCGGTTCCTGTCAATCTTGAAAATCCATTCTCTATTGATGCAAACATCTGGGGTCGTGCTTGTGAGGCTGGAGTTCTTGAGGATCCTTGGAAGGAAGCTCCTGAAGCAGCGTATGCCTGGACTAATCCGATTGAAAAGACTCCTGATCAGCCGGAGACCATTGAGATTGATTTCATTGAAGGAAAGCCTGTCTCATTAAACGGTGAAAAAATGGATCTTGTGCCTTTAATTGAGTACTTGAACGAACTTGGTGGCAAGCATGGGGTTGGCAGAATTGATCATACAGAAAATCGTCTTGTAGGAATTAAATCAAGAGAAGTTTATGAAAACCCTGCAGCAATGATTTTAATCAATGCTCATAAAGAGCTGGAATTTTTGACACAAACAAGAGAAGTTTCCCAATATAAAGCCAGTGTTGATCAGCAGCTTTCCAAAATCATATACGATGGTTTATGGTATTCACCACTACAACCGGCTCTATCTGCATTCATTGACTCTACGCAGCAGGTCGTCACCGGTACGGTAAAAGTGAAGTTGTTCAAGGGCCACCATACCGTGATTGGAAAGAAATCACCGGTAAGTCTGTATAATGAAGAGCTATCCACCTATTCAAAAGAAGATGCGTTTGATCACAATGCCGCTGTCGGGTTCATTAAGTTGTGGGGATTGCCGACGAAAGTCCATGCGGACGTTCATAAAGGAGAGAAGTTACTGGATCAAGCGGTGGTGAGCCAGCATGACTAAATTGTGGGGCGGTCGGTTTACAAAGCCTACAAATAAGTTGGTGGAAGAGTACACCTCTTCCATCAACTTTGATCAAAAACTTGCGCTTCAGGATATCGAGGGTAGTATGGCTCATGTGGAAATGCTTGGTGCCTGCGACATTATTCAAATGAACGAAGTGATGCAAATCAAGGAAGGGCTACTTACGATTCAAGAGAAAGTGAAGAATGGGGACGTCATCTTTTCTGTTGAGCATGAAGATATTCATATGAATATAGAAAAATTGCTCATTGATGAGATTGGACCTGTTGGTGGAAAGTTGCATACCGGCAGAAGTCGGAATGATCAAGTGGCCACAGATATGCACCTTTATTTACGTGAAAAAACAAAAGGATTGATGGAGCTTGTAGAAGCCGTTCAATCTTCTCTGGTGGAACAGGCGGAAAATCATGTAGAGACGATTCTACCAGGGTACACCCACCTGCAGCGTGCTCAGCCCGTCTCGTTTGGTCACCATTTAATGGCTTATTTTTGGATGTTTGAAAGAGATAAGGAGCGTTTGCAGGATAGTTTGAAGCGGGTCAACTGGTCTCCGCTTGGAGCTGCGGCTCTTGCAGGCACACCTTATCCAATTGATAGACAAATGACATCGGATGCTTTAGGGTTCGATCAGCCTTATCCGAATTCATTGGATGCCGTCAGTGACCGTGATTTTATTCTTGAGTTTTTATCTGTTTCTTCTATTATGATTACACACATCTCACGGTTGTCTGAAGAGCTGATTTTGTGGGGGAGCCAGGAGTTTCAGTTTGTTGAATTGGATGATGCCTTTTGTACGGGGTCGAGCATCATGCCTCAGAAGAAAAACCCTGATGTACCTGAACTTCTCCGTGGAAAAACAGGTAGGATCTATGGCCATTTGATGGGGTTGCTTACATTGCTTAAAGGACTGCCTCTCGCTTACAACAAAGATATGCAGGAAGATAAAGAGGGGATGTTTGATACGGTTGAAACTCTTGAAGGAGCATTATCGCTGCTGGCCCCGATGCTTGCATCAATGCAGGTCAAAGGGGATCAAATGAAGAATGCTGTCAATGAAGATTATTCGAATGCCACAGATATCGCTGATTATTTGGCCGTCAAAGGAATGCCGTTCAGAGAAGCGCATGAAGTGATCGGGAAAATTGTTTTGTATTCAATTCAACAAAAGAAATACTTGTTGGATTTAACCCTGGAGGAATACCAGGATTTTTCATCGCTCTTTGAAGCGGATATTTTTGAAAAACTGAACCCGAATCAAGTCGTAGCTGCACGGAACAGTGAGGGTGGAACAGGGTTCGATCAAGTGCAAAAACAAATTCAACTCGCAAAAGAACACCTCTCTTAATAGAGGTGTTTTTTGTATGTCCGCCTCAAGGAGGAGCCAAAGGTTTGAAAAGCAGAAGGGAAGGATAATATAACCATACCACCGTATATAGAAAGGGATGATCGTATGGCAAAAACCATTCAAGCTTATTTTTCAACTGAAAATGATGCAGAAAGTGCAAAATCATCGTTACAATCTTTATCGGTCGATCAGGATACAGTAGAAGCAATCCCTGAGGATACAGATATGACTCCGATTGTTCCTGTCGCAGGCTCAACGAATTCCGGGGGAGGAACATTCAACTTTACAGAGGTTGTCTCACCTAAACATGACAAGGATAGTGCACTTTCTGATAAAAAGCATTTAACTCACGTGCTTCATTTTTCTATTAAAGAAGAAGAGTACGATCGAGCTGTTGAGGTCATCAAGGAGCACAATGGTCATATGGACAAAAAAGACTTTTAAAAACAGTTACCCCCTGCGAAGACATTACGCAGGGGGTTTGCAGTAGAAAGTGACAAAGCGGTCAAGCGTTGAACGCTGAGTACGTCTACATATATAAACTTGCCAGAAAGATCCCTATCGTTTCCTGGTAGATTTCATCAAACTGTTCGAGGGGGAGAGGGTTTACCCCCATCCCTAATTCTACAGTGAATCCCGGTTGTCGAAAATCCTGAATAAACCAATCCTTATAGCCTGAAAAGCTATCTACATAACGGATGGGTTTGTACCCGCTTACTCTTTCAAACTCATTGACAATCGTCAGGGCACGAGGTGGTTCAAGTCCTTCGTATCCCCAATAAATCACTTCTCCTTGTGTGTGGAAAGCCAACATTTTTTCAAAGTTACGTGCACCCGCAAGCTCAGCCATTGCAACCGTCTCAGGTTCCGTTAAGGGTTGGTAACCAGGGAAGTCTCTTGGTGCAGGGGAAGTCGGTTTCCTTGCAGCGTCCACTTCCCATTTAGCTGGATATTGATTATTTAAATCCACTCCTCGTATATTTGCTTTCCATCCAGAGAAATCAGTATTCCCATCATTGATACTTAATGCCAACTCTCCAAATTCCCCATCGGGTGGTCCGTTCAGAACGAGATCAACCCCATCAGGATCAACCATAGGAACAATGGAAAGTGTCACTTCATCGTAAAAAGGATCGATTTCTAACCCTCGAATGGTCTCTTTATTAGTTAAAGCAAGCAAGTAGTCATTTAAAAACTGCATGATGACGGCAGTGGTAATCCATTCATTCGCATGGAATGAACCATTCCAATGAACTACTTTCGGACCACGGCCGATTTGAAGTTCTACGAGATTTTTCCCCATCACACTATTTCCAATCGTCTGTCTCCTAATGAATGGGTATAATTCGTAAAGTTCATTTAAATCATTAGTTAATACATTAAAGTCATAAGGGCGGTTTCCATCGACGACACGATAGGATATTTGAACGGGTAGGGATAAAATCCCCCCGATTTGCAGCATTCTAGGATTGACAGAAGGATTTAACAATGCGATGGCGTCCAAAGAGATTCGACGCTCACTGGCAATTTTCCAAAAGGTATCGCCGGCTTGAACCCGGTACTGGCTCGTTTCATAACCAGGGATGCGAATGGTTTGTCCAATCTGAAGCGAAGATGGTCCCGTTTGTGGATTCGAATCTATGATTAAATCCAACGGTACATTGAAAAGGTTTGAGTAGTACCACAGGGTGTCGCCACTTCTTACTTTAACGTCCATAGGAGCCCCCCCTTTTTAACAGTCCTTTTTATAACTATATGGAAAATGGCTGAATTGATGAACAAACATCTCTCGATCAATTTTCACGAATCCTAACATAACGATCCTTTTTCAGGTACAATAAAGGAATGGTCATATTCGACGAACTAGCAGGATTCTTGGACTCAGTTTCGAGATGTTGCCGGGGTTCGTTGCCTTTGGAGAGCTTCAGGGGTGGCGGGGAAGCACAGTCTCTCCGCTCAACTGAATTCTCGAAACCGAGTCTTCCACAAGCTTATGCGGAATAAATATCGGATTTAATTTTATTGAAAGTAGTGAAAAATAGATGAAACCATTTGAAAAATTAGGAATATCGAAAGAGTTAACTGAAAAACTGAAGCGGCAGGGGATTGCCTCGCCGACTCCTGTTCAGGAACGTGCGATTCCGCCTTTAATGGATGGAAAAGATATTATTGCTCAAGCTCAGACAGGAACGGGGAAAACTTTCGCCTTCGTATTGCCGATCTTAGAAAAAATTGATCCATCTTCTGAGGCTGTTCAAGCAGTCATCATCACTCCTACGAGAGAGCTTGCGTTGCAGATTACTCATGAAGTGAACAAGCTTAAAAATGAGGAAACTCATGTGCTGGCGGTGTATGGTGGTCAGGATGTAGCAAAACAAGCGAATAAATTGAATGGCAAAGCCCATGTAGTCATCGCAACTCCAGGTCGTTTATTGGATCATTTAAGACGGGAAACTGTAGAACTGACTCATATCCATCAGTTGGTCATCGATGAAGCCGATCAAATGCTGGAAGCAGGATTTCTCCCAGATGTGCAGGATATTATTAGGCAGTGTGGGTCAGAAAGGCAAACGATGTTATTTTCAGCGACAATCACATCACAAGTCCATTCATTAGCAAAGAAAATCACACATAACCCAGAACGGATTGAAGTAAAAGAGGAAAAAGTGACGGTCTCCAATATTAAGCAACTGTTATATGAAACGACCGATCGAGCGAAACAAGATTCTCTTATCCAAATTATGAGTGAACACAGACCATTTCTTGCGGTCATTTTCTGTAGAACTAAGCGCAGAGCGAAAAAGCTGAATGATGCTTTGACTGCCAAAGGGTATGAATCAGATGAGCTGCATGGAGATCTTTCTCAAGCCAAAAGGGAGAAAGTGATGCAGCGATTCCGCGATGCTAAAATTCAATACCTTGTCGCTACAGACGTAGCAGCCAGGGGTCTCGACGTAGAGGGCATCACTCACGTTTTCAACTATGACATTCCCCAGGATCCTGAAAGTTATATCCACCGGATCGGCAGGACTGGGAGAGCTGGAGGCAAGGGATTGGCGATTACTTTTGCCGCGCCTAAAGATAAGCCAGCGCTTAAACAAATTGAACAGCACATCAAACAAAAGTTAGAAAGAAGGACTATGGAGAATCTTTCTCCAGGAAAAAGAGATAAAGAGGAAGAAAAAGCGCCACGCCCTAAAAAACGAAGAAGATAAACGAAACCAGAGTCGCTTCTAGACTCTGGTTTTTTGCTGGTCTTTTATCAGAAAAAAATTACTGTTTAAAAAAGAATAACATTGAGGGTAGTTTTGAAATATGATACATTATAAACATAATTCCGAGTTAACGCATTGGAATTATAAATAATGAGGAGAGATGAAATTTATGGGGATGGAATTCGTCGACCTGTTCAACCAATGGGCAAGTTCATATGACGATACAGTAGCTGGTAAAGATCCGGAATATCGTGAAGTGTTTGAAGGGTACGATGGAATGTTGGAGCGTTTAGCCGAGCTTTCCGTATCCCCTGTCATGGAATTCGGAGTGGGTACAGCAAATTTGACGAGGAAGGTGATCGATCAAAACAAGGTCGTACTTGGGATTGAGCCATCTTCTGAAATGCGGAGAATCGCTAAAGTCAAATGCCCGGAAGCTGCTATCTATGATGGAAACTTTCTGGAGTATCCGGAACTCTTAACGCCTATCCGGTCCATTATCAGTTCATTCGCTTTTCATCATTTGACGACTAGTGAGAAAGTTGAAGCTATCCAGAGCTTTCGAGATCGTCTTGAAGATGAGGGGGAAGTAGTTTTTATAGATACCATCTTTAAAGACGAGGAACATAAACAACAGCTAATCAAAGCTGCCGAAAAACAAGGGTTTTTAAATTTAGCACAGGATTTGCAGGAAGAATACTACCCATTTCTAGAAGAACTAAGAGAGATGTTTGTCCTCAACGGATTTGAGGTAACTTTTGAACAACTAAACAAATACGCCTGGCTCATTCAGGCAAAAAAAGGAGAATGAACTTATGCCAAAAATGAACGTTGAAAGCTTTAACCTTGACCACACGAAAGTCAGTGCCCCTTACGTACGTTTAGTAGGAGTGACCGAAGGAGAAAAGGGAGACAAAATTTATAAATACGATCTTCGTATCAAACAGCCGAACCAGGAACATATGGATATGCCGGCCCTTCATTCCCTGGAGCATTTGATGGCAGAAAACAGCCGGAATCACCATGACCGAATTGTGGATATTGGGCCGATGGGCTGCCAGACAGGTTTTTATATTGCTATTCTTAATGACGATAGCTATGATAACGTGCTGAATGTCATCGAGAAGACTCTTCAAGATGTGTTGGAAGCGGACGAAGTTCCTGCATGCAACGAGGTCCAGTGTGGATTTGCTGCAAGTCACAGCCTGGAAGGCGCACAGAAACTGGCGAAGGAATTACTTGAAAAACGTGAAGAATGGACGGAAGTTTTTCAATAACTAACGGGAGTTGAGAATGCGATGGGTTACGTGAAGAATATACAATCACTAATTGGTCAGACACCGATGATTGAACTCACTCATTCCGAAATCCCGAATCAAGCTAGAATTTTTGCCAAGCTTGAATTCATGAACCCAGGCGGTAGTATCAAAGACCGCCTGGGTTTAAAACTGATTGAGGATGCGGAAGAACGTGGATTATTAAAGCCTGGGGGGACAATTATTGAACCCACGGCGGGTAATACAGGAATTGGCCTTGCGCTGGCTGCGATTGGAAGAAGAATCACCGTCATTTTTGTTACACCGGAAAAATTCAGTCAGGAAAAACAGACCCTGATGAGAGCACTAGGGGCAAGAGTCGTAAATACTCCTACTGAAAAAGGAATGAAGGGTGCCATAGAGAAGGCAGAACAACTGTGTAAAGAGATCCCTCATTCTTTCAGCCCTCAGCAGTTTCATAATCAAGCGAATCCAGAAGCTTATTATGAAACCCTCGGGCCGGAAATATATAAGGATATGGATGGGGAATTTGATATTTTCGTCGCTGGTGCTGGTACAGGTGGGACATTTATGGGGACTTCCCGGTATTTAAAAGAGCAAATGGAGAATGTCAAAACCGTAATCGTTGAACCGGAAGGCTCTATTATAAACGGAGGAGAACCTGGACCACATCGTACAGAAGGCATAGGGATGGAGTTTCTTCCTTTCTATATGGACGCTGATTATTTTGATTCGGTTCATACCATTTCTGATGAGTTGGCTTTCCGCCGTGTGAAGGAGCTTGCTTTAAATGAAGGTTTGCTCGTAGCAAGTTCATCTGGGTCAGCCTTTGAAGCTGCTTTGAGAGAAGCGGAACAGGCGAAGCCGGGAGCAAGAATCGTAACCATTTTTCCAGACAGCAGCGAACGTTATTTAAGTCAAGGTATATATGAGGAGTGAGGACATGAGGAAAAAAACACAGCTGATCCACGGGGGGATCACAGGGGATGAAAAGACAGGAGCTGTAAGCGTCCCTATTTATCAGGTAAGTACTTACAAACAAGACGGGGTCGGTCAGCACCGAGGGTATGAATACTCTCGAACAGGAAATCCGACGCGTTTTGCACTGGAAGAACTAATTAAGGATTTAGAAGGCGGACACAAAGGTTTCGCTTTTGGGTCAGGTATGGCCGCCATAACAGCTGTACTCATGACTTTCAATCATGGAGATCATGTGATTTTCACCGATGATGTGTATGGTGGAACGTATCGTCTTGTATCTAAAATCATCAACCGTTTTGGACTAGAAGCAAGCTTTATTGATACCAGCGACGTGGAAAATATTAAATCAGCCATCACCGATCGTACAAAAGCAATCTATGTGGAAACACCAACCAATCCGCTGCTTAAAGTGACAGACTTAGAAAAAGTGTCTGATCTGGCTAAGGAAAAAGACTTGACGTTTATCGTTGATAATACCTTTAGCACGCCATATTGGCAGAATCCGATTGAACTAGGTGCGGATATCGTCTTGCATAGTGCCACCAAATATTTAGGGGGACATAGCGATGTCGTAGCTGGTCTCGTCGTTGTAAATAATGAGCAGTTGGCGGAAGATGTCCACTTTGTATTGAATTCTACCGGTGGAGTTTTAGGACCTCAGGATTCGTGGCTCCTTATGAGAGGAATTAAAACACTTGGGATCCGCATGGAAGAAATAGAGGAGAACACTCGTCAGTTCGTAGAGTTTCTGCAAGATCTCACGGAAGTGACAGATATTTATTACCCCGGCCTCGACCAGCATAAAGGAAGCGATATACATCAAAAACAAGCGCGTGGTAATGGGGGGATGATCAGCTTTGATGTCGGCAGTGGAGAGAAAGCGGACCAGGTTCTCCGGAACGTAAAATATTTCACGTTGGCAGAAAGTCTTGGAGCTGTAGAAAGTCTGATTTCAGTCCCTGCAATGATGACTCACGCTTCTATTCCTAAAGAGCGACGAGCAGAACTGGGTATTACAGATGGACTCGTCCGCGTATCCATTGGACTTGAAGATATCGAAGACCTTAAAGAAGATTTTCTCCAAGCCTTAAGAAAATAACCGCGGAAAGGAGCACTACATCAGTGCTCCTTTTTCTTCCACAAACGCTCCCTATTCTTGAAGACTCAGTTTCGAGATGTTTGTGTGATTCTA